>CAZIDQ010000054.1:12687-15074 GCA_964538015.1 uncultured Marinosulfonomonas sp. | reverse complement strand
GCCCCCGCAAGGCACTGGAACCGCCGCCCGCGCATCCGCCCGATCAGCGTCAGGCCAACCTGATTGGCAATTTCCACACCCCAAGCGGTAAAGCCAGAGCGTGAGGCCAAAACCGGTATGCCCATCATCGCGGTTTTGATCACCATCTCGCTGGTCAACCGGCCCGTGGTATAGAGGATCTTGTCCGCTGCCGTGGCGTTGTTGGACAGCATCCAGCCCGCCACCTTGTCCACCGCATTATGGCGCCCCACGTCCTCCATATAGACCAGCGGGCGATCCTTTTCACACAGCACCGTGCCGTGCAGCGCACCGGCGGTCAGATAGAGGCTGGGCGTGCGGTTTATCTTGTCCGATAGGGCATAGAGCCAGGATGTGCGCAGTTCCGCATCGGGCAGTTTCACCCCTGCCAGCCCCTCCATCATGTCACCAAACACCGTGCCCACGGCACAACCCGACGTGCGGGTTTTGCGGGCGAGTTTATCCTCGTAATCGGTTTCAACGGCGGTGCGCACGACGACGGTTTCCAGTTCCTCGTCAAAATCAACGCCGGTGATTTCTTCGTCATCCGCCAGCATCCCCTGGTTGCGCAGGAACCCCAGCGCCAGATAATCGGGGTAGTCACCGATGGTCATGGCCGTGACGATCTCGCGTTTGTTCAGGAAAATCGTCAGCGGGCGTTCCTCGATCACGCGCACCTCTTGGCTCTGGCCCAGATGATCCACCGACGGAACCGCACGGGTCAGTCGCGCGGCCTCGGGATCGGGCGCGATCAGATAGTCGGACAGATGGTCGTTATTTGCCATTTACATGTTCCCTAAAAACACCCTACTCCAGAAAGCAAGATTAGCGAACGGAACGAAAATGACCACCACAAAACGCGCCTTCCTGCACGGCATCCGCGACAGCCTGCCCTTTATCGTGGTGGTGGGCCCGTTCGCGATGCTGTTCGGCGTGGTCGCAACCGAAGCAGGCCTGTCGCCACTGCAAACCTTCGGGTTCAGCGTGGCGGTGATTGCAGGCGCGGCCCAGTTCGCCGCCGTGCAACTGATGGCCGACAACGCGCCGGTGCTGATCATCGTGGCAACAGCACTGGCCGTGAACCTGCGGATGGCAATGTATTCGGCGTCAATCGCGCCCTATCTGCGCGGCGTGCCGTTCTGGCAGCGGGCGTTCATGTCCTATGTGCTGGTCGATCAAAGCTATGCGCAGGGGCTGCTGAAATACGAAACAGAACCGGACCTGACCCCGCCCGCCCGCGTGGCCTATTTCTTTGGCACCATGATACTGAATATGCCGTTGTGGTATGGCGGCACGTTGGTTGGTGCATTGGTCGGCAGCCGCATCCCGCCGGAATACGCATTGGACTTCGCAGTGCCAATCACCTTTCTGGCGCTGATCGGCCCGATGTTGAAGACGGCCGCGCATGTAGCGGCAGCGTTTACCTCGGTTTTGCTGACGCTGGTGCTGACGTTCCTGCCCTATAATCTGGGGCTGATGGTGGCGGCGCTGGTGGCAATGATGGTCGGCGCACAGGTGGAACTGATGGTGGAAAGGCGGCGGGCATGACTATGAGCGCCACACAGATTTGGGCCGTTATTGTGCTGGTGGCGATTGGCACCTATCTGATCCGCTTTTCCTTTATCGGGTTGATCGGGGATCGCGACCTGCCCCCGTGGGTGCTGCGCCATTTGCGTTATACGCCGGTTGCTGTGCTGCCCGGTCTGGTCGCCCCGCTGGTGCTGTGGCCCGAGGCCACGGGCGGCAACCCCGATCTGCCGCGCCTGATGGCGGCAGCGGTAACAGTGCTGTTGGGGGTGAAATTCAAAAACCTGTTGCTGGCGATATTCGGTGGCGGCGCAACGCTGTTCGTGATGTTGCAGGTGATGGCGTAGGGCGGGGTTCACCCTGCCAATGGCGCGCTTCAGGATAATGCGGATGGTGGGGTGAACCCCACCTTAATACCGGTTTCGTTGCTGTTCCTTCAGCAGCCCCGAATTGTCGTCATCGTCATCATCATACACCGTATGTTCCTTCACCCCCGGAATCCGGCTGAACTGCTGCATTGCTTTCTTCGGATAGAAGGTCTCTTTTATCCCTTCAAACCCCGGCAAAGTGCGCAACACCGATGTGATGCTTTTGGTGCAATAGGCCTTGGGAACCGCCCCGTATGCCTGAGCCCTGCGGATTGCCAGTTCCGCTACTTCGGGCGACACCACCACCGTTTGCATCACCGTGTGAAAGGTCTCGCGGGTGTGATAGTCGATATAGTAGCTAAGCACGTGAGGCGTGATACCGTAGTGGACATCATTGCGCTCGGGAATGCTGGGGCTCCACCATGTGCCGGCCGGATCGAACAGCACCCGTTGCGAACCGTTGATCATCAGACC
>CAZIDQ010000054.1:0-12587 GCA_964538015.1 uncultured Marinosulfonomonas sp. | reverse complement strand
ACCATGTGCCGGCCGGATCGAACAGCACCCGTTGCGAACCGTTGATCATCAGACCCGCATGCGCCCCGCTACCCGAGCGGTTGGAAATCACGGTAAAAAGGGTGATCGAAGGTGGGCCGTTGTGGTGATAACGCACCCGCTGCACATCTTCGGTAGGGGCCCACTTAGGCTCGGCCCCACATGCCGCCAGAATCAGGGGCAGCATCAGGCCCAGCAATAATTTACGCATCCGTCGCTCCGTCACCCTTACAAATGGGGGTTAGCCCCGTATCAATCCCAGAAAAAACAGAAAAATCAACGAGCCCAGCAACCCGTAACCGGCAAATTTCAAAAATCCGTTAAAGGTTTTTTCCTGCTCGGTGGTTTCCATCGTTCCGTGTTCAAATTCAGACATAATCGGTTTCCTTTTCCAGTTCGCCCAACCGGAATAAACGATTTACCGGCGTCTGTCACGCAAGGATAATCCGGCCTATTCCGCCTTCAGATCCGCCACCAGTCGAAAGCCGATCCTGTTGGGCTCTGCCGCATCCGCCACTTTGGGAACCGCGCGCAACATCACGCTTAGCTGTGTGACATGCTGGATCAACTGGGTTTTAGTACCGCCGCCATCCTGTCCGTAAAACGTCACGATATCGGGGTCGAAGAACCCCAACCCCTCGATCCGCAAAACACCGGCATCACCGCCGACGAAACCAACGGCAACCTCGTGTTCATTGTCCAGTTGTTCCTCGAAATTCTGGATATAGATCACCAGCCGCTCATAGGCCCATTCGGCGGGGCTTTTGTCCTCGATTGACTTGTCTGCAATGCCTTCGGGCAGCGGTTTGTTTTCTGCTGTTTCAGGTGCGTCAGGGTCCAGATGCACCACATGTGCGCGCGGTTCGGAACAGGATTTATCCCAAGGTTTCTTTGCCATTCCCTACCCTTTCAAAGACCACAACCACGCGCCATCCTCGCGCATTTCCCGCTGTGCCTGCCCGGTGGCAAGCATGTGGTTAAGGTGGGCCATCGCCTCGACCAAGGCAAGGCCATAGACATCTTCACCGATCTTGCGCTTGAACAGCGGCACAAAACAATCCGAGGCCACCCGCGGCGTTTGCAGGTGTTCAGCCAGCCGTTTCAGGCACCCGTGGTGGTTTTCAATCAACTGGCGCAGGCGGGTGGGCAGGCCGATGAACGGCAGCTTGTGGCCACCCAGAACCAGTTGATCCTCGCGTGCCAGCGGGGTCAACCGCTCGCAGCTTTCCAGCCAGTCGGCCACGGGATCGGCATCGGGTTCGGTGGCATAAACGCCGATATTGGGGGAAATCGAGGGCAGCAGTTGATCGCCGCCCAGCACAAGGTTGTCGTCCCTGCTCCAGAACGTCGCGTGTTCGGGCGCATGGCCGTTGCCGATATGCACGTCCCAGTCGCGCCCGCCAATGCGGATCTCATCGCCCTGTTTGATCCGCTTGAACCCCAGCGGCATCGGCGCGACCACATCGGCGAAATTGAAGGGGCGTTCATTGGCGCGTTTGTCATAAATCGCCGCGTCCATCCCGCCGGATCGCCAGAACGCCAGCGTTTCCGGCGTGGGCCGGTCCTGCACATCCAGCGTCAGCATCCGCGAAAACAGCCATGCGGTGCGGGTGGTCCACAACTCGGCGCCATGTTCGGCCTGAAACCAGCCCGCCAGCCCAACGTGGTCTGGATGGTGGTGGGTAACAATCACACGGGTGACAGGTTTGCCCGCCAGCGGCCCCTCCAGCAGCTTTTGCCAGATCGCGCGGCTGCGGCGGGTGTCAAAGCCGGTGTCGATGATGGTCCAGCCATCACCGTCATCCAGCGCATAGATGTTCACATGGTCCAGCGCCATGGGCAGCGGCAGGCGCATCCACAGCACGCCTTTGGCAACGGATATCGCCTCGCCCTCGGCGGGCGGGGTTTCATGCGGGTAGCGAATGCTGGCTATTGGCTGATCCATCAGGCCGATAGATCATCAACCGATATGCTATACAAGCCCTTGGCGCCCGCTTTGGCATGGATCAAAAGTGCTGCATGTTCCGGCAACAGGCGGGTGATATAGAACCGCGCCAGTTCGCTGCGTGGTCCCGTGCCGCCTTCGGCCACCGCCGTTTTCAGATGAAAATGCGACCCCAGCACGCGGGCGAATGCCTTTTGATAGGGCACGGCACCGGCAAAGCGTTCGTTCATATCCTCCTGCGACACCAGCCATTCGGTGGCCTCGCGCAGGGTTTCGGCGGCATCCCAGACCGCGCCAGCCATACCGGGAAAATCCCCGCGCACGGCTTCGGCGTTTGCCTCGATCTCGTCAATCAGGCGATAGGCCATCTCGCCGCCGTCCATCATCTTGCGCGCCACAAGGTCCATCGACTGGATGCCGTTGGTGCCCTCGTAAATCTCGGTCACGCGCGCGTCGCGGATATATTGGGCCGCGCCGGTTTCCTCGATATAACCCATGCCGCCATGCACCTGCAGGCCCAGATTGGCCACCTTCGTGCCGGTGTCGGTGCCATAGGCTTTGGCAATCGGTGTCAAAAACGCCGCGCGGGTTTTCCAGTCGGCCAGACCGGTTGCATTGGCCATATCGATCGCCACCCCGCAGGCCAGCGTGATCGCGCGGGCCGCATGGATTTCCGACTTCATCGTCAGCAGCATCCGGCGCACATCGGCGTGATCCGCAATTGTGCCATCGCCCAGCGGCGTGCGCCCCTGCTTGCGTTCCAGCGCGTATGAAAGCGCATGCTGATACGCCCCTTCAGCCGCGCCCAGCCCCTGAACACCAACCCCCAGACGGGCGTTGTTCATCATGGTGAACATGGCTTTCATACCCTGATGGGGTTCGCCCACCAGCCAGCCGGTCGCGCCCTCGTATTCCATCACCGCCGTGGGGCTGGCGTGCAGGCCCATCTTATGCTCCAGCGACACCACCTTCAGGCTGTTGGCCACACCGGGGTTGCCGTTTTCATCGGGGATCAGTTTGGGCACCATAAACAGGCTGATGCCCTTGGTCCCCGGCACACCGTCCGGCAGACGCGCCAGCACCAGATGGCAGGTGTTGGCAATGAAATCCGTATCGGCCCAGCTGATGAAAATCTTGGTGCCGGTGATCGCATAGGTGCCATCCCCGTTCGGTTCGGCCTTGCTGCGCAGCGCGCCGACGTCCGATCCTGCCTGCGGTTCGGTCAGGTTCATTGTGCCGTGCCATTCGCCACTGATCAGTTTGGGCAGATACAGCGCCTTGATCTCGTCGCTGGCGTGATGCTCCAGCGCCTCGATCTGGCCCTGCGACATCAGCGGGTTCAACTGCATTGCCAGACAGGCCCCCGCCATCATTTCATTCACCGCCGTAGTGACAGCCATCGGCAGGCCCATGCCACCGCTTTCAGGCCGCGCGGAAATGCCGATCCAGCCACCATCGGCAATCGCGCGGTATCCTTCGGCAAAACCGGGGCTGCACCGCACCTTGCCGTTTTCCAGAACGGCGGGATTCAGATCACCGGCCCGCTGCAACGGGTCCAGCACCTCGCTGCTCAATTTTCCCGCCTCGTTCAGAATCGCCTCGACCATATCCGGCGTTGCCTCGGCGAACAGATCGGTCGCGGCCACCTGATCCAGACCGACCACATGGTCAAACAGGAACCGGAATTCTGAAACGGGGGCGCGGTAGGGCATGGTCTTTCCTTTTAGAAACGGCTTGGATATGTCAGCAGTAATGCGGGCAACCTAACCGAAGTTGCCCACCTATCAACCAGAACGCAGCGTCAGACCGTGGAACAGATCAAAACCGAAATGCTGAAAGCCGATGAAACCGGCACCAAACGCGCCGCTGCTGTGCTGCATGACGGCGGGCTTGTCGCCTTTCCGACGGAAACGGTTTACGGGCTGGGCGCGGATGCGCGTAACGGGCAGGCGGTGGCGCGGATTTATCAGGCCAAGGGGCGGCCATCGTTCAACCCGCTGATCGTGCATGTGGCCACGCTGGAAATGGCGCAAGGGATTGCAGTGTTTGACGACACCGCCCTGCGCCTTGCCAGCGCTTTTTGGCCCGGCCCGCTTACCTTGGTGCTGCCCCTGCGCCCCGAGGCCGGCCTTTCCCCGCTGGTCACCGCTGGCTTGCCCACCATCGGCTTGCGCCTGCCTGATAGCGAAACCGCACAGCGGTTGCTGGCCACATTTGGCGGCCCCGTTGCTGCGCCCTCGGCCAATCCGTCTGGAAAAATCAGCCCCACCACGGCCCAACACGTGGCCGATGGCCTGTCCGGAAAAATCAACGCCATCCTTGATGCCGGCCCCTGTGCGGTTGGCCTTGAAAGTACCATCATCGGTTTTGATCCCGCCCCCGTCCTGCTGCGCCCCGGTGGCCTGCCGGTTGAAGCGATCGAGGCCTGCCTTAGGTCACCCCTCATGGCACATGAACCAAACGCCACCCCAAACGCCCCCGGTCAACTGTCCTCGCATTACGCCCCGACAGCACCTTTGCGCCTAAACGCGGAAACCAAAAATACAGGGGAATTGAAACTCAGCTTCGGGCCGGATGATCAGGCCGATCTGAACCTCTCGCCCACGGGCGATCTGGTCGAGGCCGCCGCCAACCTGTTCACCCACCTGCACGCACTTGACGCAAAAGGCGCCCCCATCGCGGTGGCGCCAATCCCCAACAAAGGCCTTGGCATCGCCATCAACGACCGGCTAAAACGCGCCGCAGCACCCCGCCTCTGACTTCTTCTTTTTCAAAATACCTCCGCCGGAGGCATCCACCCTCAACAGCTACACCGGTCTTGAAATCGACACACAACGCCCCGTTTTCTTCAAAAGAAAACGTCCTGAAATCTTTGCAAGATTTCAGCTACGCCCGCCCGGCCGTTGCCGACAGCATAAACGGATCAATCCCCAGCAATTTCAGCGCCGCCACCCATTTGTCCGCATCCGGCACATCGAACACCACTTCGGGTGTCGCATCACAGGTCAGCCAGCCATTTTGTTGCAACTCGCCCTCAAGCTGCCCAGCCCCCCAACCGGAATAGCCCAGCGCCAACAGCGCCTTGTCAGGCCCCTTGCCCGCAACCATATCCATCAGCACATCGCGCGTGGCTGTCATGCCGAAACGGTCGTCCACTGTCAGGGTCATATCTTCCAGATGGTATTCGCCGGAATGCAGCACAAATCCGCGCCCCAATTCAACCGGCCCGCCAAAATAAATGCGCGTGTCCGGCGCATCCTTTGCCCCGTCAATCGACAACTGCTCCAGAAGTTTAGGAAAGGTCACTTCGGGTGTCGGTTTGTTGATAATCAACCCCATCGCGTCATCATCCGAATGGGCGCACATATAAACCACGCTTTTTTCAAAACGAGGATCGCCCATTCCGGGCATGGCGATCAACAGCTTGCCGCACAGGTTTACGGTATTTTCTGGCATATCCATAGTATCAGAATGGGGGGGCGAAGGGATATGTGCAAGGGGCGATAACAGCATCCCTCGCCCGATTGTGACTTCCCTTGGCAAAAATCATACCTATGTTTGCCTTATGATGAAACGAATCCTTTTACTGTGCGCCCTGTTGCTGACCACACCCGCCCTTGCCATCGCCCAATCCGGCAGCATCCCCAAAGATGTGCTGAAACTGACGGTGCTGACTGGATGGCGCACCGCAACCGGCACCCATATGGCCGCCCTGAAAATCCAGCTGAAACCGGGCTGGAAAACCTATTGGCGCGCGCCCGGGGATGGTGGCATCCCGCCACAATTCGACTGGTCGGGATCCAGCAATATCCGCAGCGTGCAATTCCACTGGCCCCGCCCCGAGGTGGCAAACGCCAACGGCATGCGTTCAATCGTTTACCATAACGAAGTGATCGTCCCGGTCGAATTCACCCCCGCCAAACCCGGCCAGCCGCTAACCCTGAAGGGTCGCGTCGATCTGGGGGTCTGCAACGACATTTGCATACCCTACAGCACAAATTTCAGCGCCGCCTTGCCCGCAAACATAACCAAAGCCGATCCGGTCATCCGCACCGCCTTGGCCAAACAACCCATGCCCGCCAGCAAGGCCGGCGTGCGCAAGGTGGTCTGCACAATTGAACCCATTTCAGACGGGCTGCGCGTGACCGCCACCATCACCATGCCCCCGACCGGCGCTGACGAGGTAACGGTGATCGAAGCGCCGGATCAAAACATCTGGGTGGCCGAGGCCAGCAGCAAACGCAGCGGCAACACCCTGACGGCCATTACCGAAATGGTACCACCATCCAACGCGCCTTTCATGCTGGATCGCTCGAAGATCAGGATTACCGTGATGGGATCAAAACGCGCCGTGGATATTCAGGGCTGCACAGGCTAACCCGCCCGCCGCCGCAATCCGAACGCCACAATGCCCAGCACATAGGCCAGCACTGCCAGTGCGGCTGAACCAGCGACGAACAGCCCGAAGGCCTCGGCCATTGATCCGCTGCCTATTGCCAGCGCTTGCGGCAAGGATCCGTTCCACATCACCGACCCCAGCGTCGCCGCGAACAGCCCCGCCATCGCCAGCGCAACCACGCCCATTGCCAGTGCAACACCGGCACCCCGCCGCCCGATCAGGCGCACAGACCGGCGCAGCGCCCGCAATTGGCGCCCGAAATCCTGCTGCATCGCCAGCAGGACCGGCACCAGCAACAACACCAGAACCAGCCCGAACCCCAACCCGTAAACCAACGTGATTACCGTGGGTTTCAGGAATTGCGCTTGGGACGACTTTTCGAACAACAGCGGGGCCAGCCCCAGAACCGTGGTTAGCGTGGTCAACAACACCGGCCGCAACCGATCCGCCGTTGCATCAATAATCGCAGGCACCAGCCCGCGTTCACGGGCATATTCATCAACCGTGGAAATCAACACGATGGAATCGTTGATGATAATCCCCGTCATGCCGATCATCCCCACCACCGTGAACATCGACAGCGGCACATCCCAAGCCATGTGGCCGTAAATCGTGCCGACAAACCCGAACGGAATGATCGCCATCACCACCATCGGCCGCGTCCAGCTGGAAAAAATCCACGCCAATGTCAGGAATATCCCGATCAGGCACAGGCCGAACCCGACCAGCGCATCCGACAGGAATTCGCGCTCGTCCTCGGACTGGCCCGCCGCTTTCCATTCAATGCCGAACCGGCTGGCGATGTCGGGCATGATCACCTCGCGCAAATCCTTCATAATTTCGGCAGCGCGGGCCGGATCGTCTTCGGATATATCACCCTCCACCGAAACCAGCCGGATGCCGTTTTCCCGCTGCACTGTGGAAAAGCCGGTCTTGCTGGTCACCGATACGATATCGGACAGCGGCACATATTGCCCCGCCTTGGTGCGCAACTGCATCCGGTCCAGAAAATCGGCGGTCTTTTCCCCATCCGGCAGTTCCACTCGTATTTCGGCCGACCGCGCACCGTCAGGATAGGTCGCCGCTTCAATCCCGTTCAAACGGTTGCGCAACACCCGCCCCAGCCCGTCAATGGTAAAGCCCAGCGCCTGCCCCTGAGGGGTCAGGTCCAGCACCAGTTCGGCCTTGTCATAGGCCAGCGAATCTTCCAGCCCCGACACCTCGCCATATTGCGACAGGGCGGTTTTCAGCGCCTCGGCCGCCGCCTTGAGCGTAGAGGCATCCGCGCCGTAAATATCCACCGCCAAGGCATCACCCGAAGGGCCGGCCCGCCAGCCACGGAAACTGACGGTTTCAGCCATCGGATGCTGGCGCACCACATCCTGCAGATCGCCGACAAACTGGAATGACGAATAAGAGCGCAGATCGGGGTCAATCAGTTCAATCGCAATCGAGCCCAGCAGCATCTTGTCCTTGTTGCGCGCACTGGCCAGCCCATAGCCGGTGTTGCCACCGATTTCAGCCACCACATAATCCAGCGGATTCAGCCCGTAATCCTGCTCGTATTGCGCCGCCAGTTCGTTCGTGGCCCGCTGCATCTCGCGCATCATTGCCAGCGTGTCTTCGCGGGTGGCCCCCTCGTTCATCGCGAAGTTTCCGGTGACCGAGGATCGCTCGGGTGCATTGAAGAACCGCCACGTCACATCACCCTTGATGAAGTGGCCGACATAGACTGACAACAGCAGCACAATCCCCGCCAAAACAGGATAACGCGCCCAGATCACCAGCGCCATCAGACGGCGGAAAATCACATCGCGCACCCAGCCAAAACCACGGTTGAAAACGCGGCTGGGCAGGTCGTACCAATGTTCTTTGCTGGTGTGGGCCAAGGCATGCGCCATATGGTTTGGCAGGATCAAAAAGCATTCGATCAAGGACGCAATCAGCACCACCGAAACCGTAAATGGAATATCGGCAATCAGGTTGCCCATTTGTCCACCCACCACGATCAGGCTAAAGAACGCAATCACCGTGGTGATGGTGGACGAAAACACCGGTGCGGCCATCCGGCGGGCGGCATTTTCGGCGGCCTCAATCGGCGGTTCGCCCAGTTCCCGCGCCCTGAAATCGGCGTGTTCACCGACGACGATCGCGTCGTCCACCACGATTCCCAGCGTGATGATCAGCGCAAACAGCGAAATCATGTTGATCGTGATCCCCGCCATATACATCATCGCAATCGCCGCCAGCATCGAGGCCGGAATTCCCGCTGCAACCCAGAATGCCGTGCGGGCGTTCAGGAACAAAAACAGCAGCAAAACCACCAGCCCCAGCCCCACCAGCCCGTTTTCCAGCAGGATGTTCAAACGGCTGGAAATCATCTCGGCCCGCGTGCGGATCAGATCAATCTTTACTTCTGGCGGCAGGGTCAGCAGCATCTTTTCGGCCACCTGTTCCACCTTGCCCTGAATTTCAATCGCATCGCCGCGTGCCGAGCGATCAATCCGCACCGAAATTGCCGGATCATCGCCGACGAAATAGGCGCGATCACGGTCTACACCCGCCACTAGAACCCGCGCCACATTGCCCACTGTCAGGGCAGAGCCATCGGCATTGCTGCGCAGCACAATCGCCGCAATCTGGTCGGCGCTGCGTTTGGCAACCCCTGTGCGCACCCGCGCATTGGCGCCCGCCACATCACCCGCCGGATCGGCGGCGGCTTCTTCGGCAATTGCTTTGGAAATTTCCTGCATGGTCACATCGTGGCGGATCAACGCCTCGGACGTGACCTCGACCACGGTTTCCGGCGACGCCACCCCGCGAATGGTGGCCCGCGTTACCCCGCGATTAAACAGGCGGGTGACAAATTCATCGGCAAAACGCCCCAACTGGTCCACCGCCACAGGGCCGGTGATCACCACATCGGTCACGCGATCACGCCACGCGCCGCGCCGCACGTTCGGGTCATCGGCCTGATCAGGCAGTGTGGTTATCGCATCCACAGCCGCCTGCACCTCGTCCGTGGCGCGGGCCATATCCCAGCCTGGTTCGAACTCCAGCGTGACAATCCCCACACCCTCGCGCGAGGTGCTGTGCGAGGTTGTGACACCCTCGACCGACAGCATCACAGGCTCCAAAACCTGCACAATCGCAGAATCCACGTCCTCGGCACCGGCGCCCTGCCATGCAACACTGACGGTGACCTCGTCGATCACTACATCGGGGAAAAACTGTGCCCGCATCCGTGGCAACGCTGCCAGACCTAGCGCCAGCAACACCACCAACAGCAGGTTGGCCGCCGTGTTATGGCGGGTGAAATATGAAAGAATACCTTTGGAGGCGCCAGTGACCGACATGCCCTAGCCCCCCATCTTTGCTTCGATCCGTTCCACTGTGCGCGCAGGCACCTTGTCCTTGGCCAGTTGTGCCAAAACCTTGGCCTTGGCCGCCTCGGGCATCTGGGCATTGCCTTTGACAAAGGCAATCAGCGCCGCGCGTCGTTCCTCGGACAAGTCCAGCAACGCGGCATCCTCTTGCGTATCACCGGGGCGCACCACTTTGACCTTGATCCCGGCGCCCAGCAGCGGTGATCGTTCCGCCACCACATCTCGCCCGACAACTTGCGGGGCGCGCACAATCACATCATCGCCTTGCTTGCGTAAAACGGTGACCGTGATCTGTTCCAGCCGGTCGTCTTCGCCGATCAACAGCACATTACCACCCGCATCCACGGCAGACGCCGGTAATATGACCACATCGCGCAACACAGGTTCCTTGACCTTCACGGTCACAAAATCACCGGGGCGAAACCCCTGTGCCGCGTCCAGCGTGGCAAACAGCAATCGACCGGTCTGCCCCTCGCCCACCGCTGCACTTTCGCGGCTGATGCGGCCCTGCGCCACCATGTCCACACCGAACACATCCAGCAACACCGAAACCGGCGCCTTGATCAACTTGCCGCTATCATCCAACAGGCGCGCATATTGGCTGGTCGACAGGCGGAATGACACTTCCAGCGCCTCGGGATCCACCAGTTGCGCCAGCCGTTCGTTCAGCGTGACAACCCCGCCCTGAACGGCTGTTACACTGTCCAATGTGCCGTCAAATCCCGCGTAAATCTCGGTATCGGCCAACCGGCGTTCTGCCTCGGCCAGATTAACCTTTTGTCGGGTCAGGCGGGTTTTGGCGCGGGTCAGACGGGCCTGTGCCTGCTGCAAGGCCTGCCGGCGCGACAGCACCGCCTGACGGGCCACGGCCTCGGCCAGTTCCGATGCCTCGACCGCCGCATCTGTGCCAACACCGCGTTCGCGCAAATTCTTTTGACGGGTCAGGGCCTGAAGGCGAAGGCGCGCCTGTTCCTCAGCCGATGCAACCTCGTCACGCGCCAAAACCAGCGCCGCGTTTGCTTCTTGCAATTCTGCCTTGGCCTCGACCAGATCACCCTTGGCCCGTTCCAGCGCGGACCTTGCGTTTTCGGGATCAATCCGCGCCAGCAGATCGCCGGACTTCACCGTGCCGCCTTCGACAAAACCGTCGGCCAACTCCACAATCCGGCCTGCCGCTGTGGCGCGCAAATCCAGCACCCGCTGGCTGCGGATTTCGCCAAAGGCGGTCATTTCCGGCACCACATCGCCCGCAACAGCCGTCAGCACATTCACCGAGAACACCCGTTCACGCCGCGGCTGCGCCTCGCTTTCCTGCGCCCAGCGGTCCTGCAAGGCGGAATAAACCGAATTGCCTGCCCACGCCAGAATTCCCACCGTCAAAGACAGCAGGAACAGGCCAACAAGGCTGCGCCGTAAGAATCGCATCTGAAACTTCCTTCCGGATCGCGGTCAGCTTCCAATATAGGCAGCATCCGTCGCAGTTACCACACCCGCAACGTTTCAAAGCGCAGACACAAGCCCGCCCCTTGCATCCACACCGACAGCGCCTGAAAATCCAGGCGGTGCAGGGGTAGTAGTCAGTTCACCTCGGACAGATAAATCCCCAGACCGCCGCTCGGGTGGCGAAATGCCACAACCCACAGAACCCCTGTGACGCGCCCGTTCACAATGTCCGATTTCAGGGCACTGTTATCCCCCGACGACATATAACAGCCAGTATAATAGCGTGCCGCCCCGAACTGGCTGCGCCGCTTT
Organism: uncultured Marinosulfonomonas sp.; assembly: GCA_964538015.1. Classification (GTDB taxonomy): domain Bacteria; phylum Pseudomonadota; class Alphaproteobacteria; order Rhodobacterales; family Rhodobacteraceae; genus Profundibacter. Next base: position 1,084 of record CAZIDQ010000054.1, on the reverse strand, counting down.
AGCGAGGTAAAGTAGCCATCAAGCTGCTCCGAAAAATCGCCATCACGGTCCAGTGTACGGGTCTTGTGCACATTGGCGCGGTCCTGCTGCAACACCGCAGCAACATCCTTTAGGCGCACGCCCTTTGAATTTGTCAGATCGCGCTGCGAAATCAACGCGGTATAAGATTCGATCACGTCGGCGCTTTGCGAGTGACCCTTATACCGCAACATCACCGTATCGTCTGCATCCTCGACACAATCTCCTGCCATACCGGCAGCGGGTAAAAGGGCACTTGTTACGACAACTGCAACTTTGAAAAAGTTACGGATCATGGCCGTATTCTCCTTGAATATGTGAACTGCAGGATTGCTATTTCCGGCGTTTATGCTCATCCAGCCGCGGGAAAATTTCGACGAAATTGCAGGGACCGTGGCGGTAATCCAGTTGCACCGACAGGATTTCGTCCCACGCATCCTTGCAGGCGCCGGGGCTGCCGGGCAGGGCAAACAGATAAGTGCCATCCGCCACACCGCCGCAGGCGCGGGATTGCACGGCGGACATGCCCACCTTGGGGAATGAAATCATCGTGAACAGGGTGGAGAAGGCATCCATTTCCTTCTCGTAAACGTCCCTGTGGGCCTCGACCGTTACATCACGGCCCGTCAGGCCGGTGCCGCCGGTGGAAATCACCACATCCACGTCCTTGTTTGCACACCATTCGCGCAGCTGATCGGCAATCTGTTCGCGCTCGTCGCGCAGGATTTTACGCTCGGCCACGATATGGCCCGCCCCTTCGATCCGGTCGACCAGCGTTTTGCCGGATTTGTCGTCCTCGATCTTGCGCGTGTCCGAGACCGTCAGAACGGCGATACGGACGGGGATGAATTCTTTTTCGTTCGACATGTTATTCTCTTTTCGCTGTTCTTCTCGGCCTGTTCACGTTGCATATTCGTTCATTAGCCGGTTCTGCAACTCAATGTCATGTTCCAGATCAAGACCAGCGTTCATTCTTTCAATTTCGCCTTTAACGCCAGCAAATCTGCCCAAGCCTCGCGTTTGGCATGGGGGCTGCGCAGCAGATAGGCCGGATGGAACATCGGCA
>CAZIDQ010000053.1:14112-15195 GCA_964538015.1 uncultured Marinosulfonomonas sp. | reverse complement strand
GCCAATTTGCGCCAGATGGCAAAGCCGATGAACAACACCGCCAGCGCCGCCAATACGGCTAGAACGGGCAGCGGGATGATCGGGGAAAACAGGATGGAATTGTTCATGTCACTGCCCCAACCGTTCCAGCAGGGCAGGCACATGCACCTGATCCGATTTATAGTTGCCCGTCAGCACATGCATCATCAGGTTCACGCCGAACCGGTAGGCGATCTCGCGCTGGCGCTCGCCGGTATAACCGCGCCCGACGCGGAACATGTAGTTGCCCACATTGTCCACCGCCCAGGCCGCCGCCCAATCATTGCCGCCGATCACCACCGGCGTCACCCCGTCATTCAGGTTGCGAAACGGCATGCCTTCCACCTTTTCGGCGTCCGGCGGTGCGGCCTCGACCCAGACATCGCGACCGACAAAACGGCCAGGGAAATCCTGCAGCAGGTAAAAGCTGCGGGTCAGAACGTGGTCTTGCGGCAGCGGCTCCAGCGGCGGAATATCCAGCCCCAGCGCCAGTTGTTGCAATTTGCGCCCCTCGGGCGTCTGGCTGCCAAAACCGGCAATATCGCCATCGCGGGTGTCAAACAGGATCATCCCGCCACCACGCAGATAGCGGTTCAATTTGGCGTAGGCCTCTTTCGAGGGCAGCTTCTGGCTGGTTGTGATTGGCCAGTACAGAAGCGGAAAGAACGACAACTCGTCGGTTTCGATATTCACGCCGATCGGATTTGCCGGTTCAATCGAGGTGCGCTGGAACAACACATCCGACAGGCCCAAAAGCCCCGCCTGCGCGATGTCGTCCACCTGCGTATCGCCCGTCAGGACATGGGCAATAACCACCTCGGCGGTTGCATTGATCGCAAATTCATCTTCCACCTGCTGCGCCTGCGCATGATCCCCAAACGCCAACAAGCCCAGCGCCAGCATCGCCGCCACACCACTGCGCGGGCCGGTCAGACGACCGGACAGCCAGAGCGAGGCCAGAATATCCAGCATCAACAGCCCCAAAGCCGCCGCCAGAAAGGCGCCCTTCAGCAGGGTTTCACGGGCCACATTCAGCCCCTCGACCGCAATCCGCGCGGGCCATGT
>CAZIDQ010000053.1:8362-14012 GCA_964538015.1 uncultured Marinosulfonomonas sp. | reverse complement strand
CGGGTCGAAATCGCCAGCCGTTCCAGCATCTGCACAAACAGACCCGACAGCGGCAGGCTGGACCATTCCGCGTTGGCAGTGACGTGAAACAACACCACTTGCCCCAGCCCCATTTCCTTGCGCGTGACCAGCGGTGTGCCATCGGCCAGCGCGGCAATCACCCGTCCGGCAAGGTTGGGATCAGGCTGCGCCAGCACCTGCGAGGTGACCGTCACATCATCGGGAATTTGCAGCCCGTAAAAAGGCGAGTTTTCGGGGAAGGGTTGCAGGGCCTTTGGCTCGCCCCAGCTCATCGCGCCGCCCACAGTGCGGCCCCCCGCCCGCAAGCGCACCGGCATCAGCACGTCTTCTTCGCGGCGACTAAGATCGCTTGCGGCCATGCGGATACCGGCAAAGCGCACCAGCAATCCGCCCTTGTCCACCCATTCCACCAAACCGGCCTTCTGATCTTCGGTCAGCTTGGCCACATCGGCCAGAATGATCACATCGGGGTTGGCGGGCAGCACATCTTCCAACCCGCCTTTGATCAGGTCCGCCGTAGGGTCCAGCGCCTGTTTCAGGTAATGCAAAGGCGACAGCAGTTGCAGCCCCTCCTGCGTGTCATGCGGGGCGATCAGGGCCACCTCGCGGCGGCGCAAACCGTCATCGGCCAGCGTCACAGCACCCGCCGAATGCACACCCTGAATGGTGAACCGCGAAATCCGGTTGCGCAATTCGGGCGGCAGGCTCAGCGCCACTTCGGCTGTGTCCGCGCCTGCCTCAAATATCGCCTCGATCCGCGCCAATTCGCGTTCAACGCCTGCGGGGTCCAGCCCGATGGCCGTGACCGTCACCGTCGCCGCATCTGCCTTCGCACTGCGCACCGCCGTGATCTGTAACGCACCATCCTTGATCTGCACCGGTTTCAACCCCAGCACCGGACGGGGCGATTGCATCACCGTCACAGCACCCTTGTCCTCAAGCGCCGTTAACAACTCTTCGCGCCCCTCGCGGGCCAACCCGTCGGACATCCAGAAGGTTTCAAACCCACCATCACCCAAACCGTCCACCCACTCGGCAATCGCCGCTTCATCCGGCGCCCACGGTTTCGGGGTCAGCCCGCCCAAACGGGTCTGCCAGACATCCGCCGACAAAAACTGCGCTTCACCCGCTGGCAAATCCGTCAGCAGCGCCACCGACACCACCCGCCCCGCGCGTGACGCTTCCTCAAGCAGCCCTGCCATCCGGTCACGCCGCGCGGTCCAGTCGCGGGCATCGGCCCATGTGCCATCAGCCACGATCAACAACGGCCCCTTGCCCGTCACTTCGGTTTTCGGGTTCAGCACCGGCCCCGCAAACCCGATAATCACCAATGCCACCGCCAGCATCCGCAACAGCATCAGCCACCACGGGGTTTTGTCGGTCTGGGTTTCGTCATCCGTCAGCCCCAGCAACAGCGCCACACCGGGGAATCGCCGCTTGATCGGCGCAGGCGGCACCGCGCGCAGCAAAATCCACAGGATCGGCAGTGCGATCAGCCCCAGCAACAGCCAGGGCGCGGTAAAACCTATCGGGCCGAGTGTGAACATCAGTGCCGCCGCTCCAATGCGTGATAAATCCAGGTCAGCGCCACACGCGGCGCGTCATTGGTGTGATGGCAGGCGTATTGCCAGCCGGTTCGATGCGCCAGATCGGCCAGCGCCGCCTTGCGTTCCGCCAGCCGCTGCAAATAACGATCCCGCAAATCCCCTGCCTTCAGGGTTTCGTGGCGCAGGGTGCCGCCCATGCTTTCAAAAATCGTGCGCCCGTCAAAGGGAAAGGCCTCTTCCTGCGGGTCCAGTATCTGCACCAAGGCCCCTTTGACCCCGCGATCAGCCGCATTGGTCAGTGCCTTTTGAACCCCTGCAATATCGCCCAGAAAATCCGAGATGAACACCGCGCGGGTGTTGGGCCGCATGCCGTGGGTTTCGGGCGCGCCATAATCCGCCTCGGCCTCTAGCCCCGACAATTCCTGCGCCATGCGCACCAGTTGGCCCTGCCCCGAACGCGGTGGATTCGCGCTGCTGGTCAGGCCCACCTTTTCGCCGCCGCGCACCAGCAGGATCGAAATCGCCATCGCCAAAACCCGCGCCCGCTCGCCCTTGTTGGTCAGATCTTTGGCCGAGGTGAACCGCATCGACGCGGCCTCGTCCACCCAGAGCATCACCGATTGCGCCGCCTGCCATTCCCTTTGCCGGATGAAATGCACGTCTGATCGGGCCGAGCGCCGCCAGTCGATATTGCGCGCCTCGTCCCCGTCCATTGCCACGCGGTATTGCCAGAATTCATCGCCTTGTCCGGCGTGCCGCCGCCCGTGTTCGCCCAACAGCACCATCGCCGCCAGCCGTTCGGCATCGGCCAGCAGCGGCGGCAAAGCCCCCGCCAGTTCCGCCGATTTACGTCTTAGGGCGGCAGGTCCTGTCACGCCGCGGCCTCGCTTTTGCCAACCTGCGCCACCACGGAATCAATCAGATCGCCCAGCGTTTCACCGCGCGCCTTGGCGGCAAAGGACAGCGCCATCCGGTGCATCAACACCGGCCGCGCCATGTCGATCACATCATCGGGTGTGGGGGCAAGCCGCCCATCCAGCAACGCCGCCGCACGCACTGTCATCATCAGCGCCTGCGCCGCGCGTGGCCCAGGCCCCCATGATACATTTTCACGCACTTGCAGTGTCGACAACTCGTCCTCGGGGCGACAGGCGCGGACCAGATCAAGGATCATGTCCACCACCGCTTCGCCCACCGGCATCCGGCGCAGCAAGGTCTGTGCGTCCAGCAATTCCTGTGCGGTAAACACTTGGCGAACCTCGCCATCCTCGACACCCGTTGTGGCCAGAATGATCGCCTTTTCGGTGGCGCGGTCAGGGTAGTTCACATCAATCTGTACCAAAAAGCGGTCCAGTTGCGCTTCGGGCAGCGGATAGGTGCCTTCCTGCTCGATCGGGTTCTGCGTGGCCAACACATGAAACGGCACACCCAATTCGCGTTCCTTGCCCGCAATCGAAACCCGTTTCTCCTGCATCGCCTGCAGCAACGCCGATTGCGTCCGCGGGGATGCGCGGTTGATTTCATCAGCCAGCAGCAACTGGCAGAAAATCGGCCCCTCAATAAACCGGAATTCCCGTTTGCCACCGGATTCATCCAGCACTTCAGAGCCCAGAATATCGGCCGGCATCAGATCCGGCGTGAATTGTATCCGCGAGCCATCCAGCCCCATCACCGTGGACAGCGATTCAACCAGCCGCGTTTTGCCAAGACCGGGCACACCGATCAGCAACCCGTGGCCGCCGCACAACAAAGCACTCAGCGTCAGGTCCACGACCCGTTCCTGCCCGATGAACCGGCTGGCAATCACCGCCTTGGCCTTGGCCAGTTTCGCGCCCAATGCCTCGATATCGGCGACCAGATTTTCGGCTTTGTCCATGACACACTCCCTTTACGCGGTTATGTGTGTATTAAACGGGCAAATTGCACGGGTTACAAACGGCAAAAGCGATGAATGATGAAAAGATTGTGAAGCCATCGGCGGAAAGCCTCGCATCCGCGGCGCGAAAGGCCGCCAAGGGCGGGTTGCCGCCGGTGCATCTGTGGAACCCCGATTTCTGCGGTGATCTGGATATGCGGATCGCGCGGGACGGGACGTGGTTCTATCTGGGCACGCCGATTGGCAGGCCGGAACTGGTGCGGCTGTTTTCCACCATCCTGCGCAAGGACGGCGAGGATTATTTCCTTGTCACACCGGTGGAAAAGGTCGGCATCACGGTGGATGACGCGCCCTTTGTGGCGGTGGATTTCGAGGTTGAGGGCAGCGGCAAGGACCAGACCCTGACCTTTGAAACCAATGTCGGCGATTTTGCCACCGCAGGCCCTGACCATCCGATCCGCGTTGAACGCGACGCCGAAACCGGCGAGCCATCCCCCTATGTGCTGGTCCGCGCCAATCTCGAGGCTTTGATTGATCGCAAGAGTTTCTATCGGCTGGTGGACATCGGCGTGCATCATGACGGCTGGTTCGGTATCTGGTCGGGCGGCGAATTCTTCCCCATTATCCCCAGTGACGAGTTAACCTGATATGCCCGCCTTCTGCGCCAACCTGACGATGCTATTCACCGAATACCCGCTGATCGAACGCTTTGGTGCGGCCAAGGAGGCGGGGTTCGACGTGGTAGAGATCCTGTTCCCTTATGACAATCCAGCACAAGAAATGCGCTCAGCCCTGATCAAACACGACCTGAAAATGGCCCTGATCAACACGCCGCCGCCGAACTGGGCTGGCGGGGATCGGGGCTATGCGGCCATACCGAACGGTGAAAAGCGGTTTCAGTATGATTTCAAACGCACCCTGCGCTATGCGCAACTGCTGAAACCCAAACATATCCACATCATGGCGGGCCGCGCCAAAGGGGCGGTGGCGCGGGCGACGTTTATCGAAAACCTGAAATGGGCAGCTATGCAGGCGCCAAAGCAAAGCCTGACGATCGAGCCGATCAACCCCACCGACATCCCCGGCTATTTCCTGAATGATTTCGATCAGGCCGCCGAGGTTCTGGACGCAGTGGATGCCCCCAACGTGAACCTACAATTTGACGTCTACCACGCGCATATGATCACCAATGATCTGCCCGCCACATGGGAAAAACACGGCCACCGCGCGGTGCATATCCAAGTGGCCGGCGCACCGGGGCGGCATGAGCCCCGTGGCGGAGATATTGATTACGCCGGTTTCTTCCGACAGATTGACGCGGATGGTTACAAGGGGTTCGTCAGCGGCGAATATAACCCCAAGGGGCGCACTGTGGACGGGCTGGGGTGGATGGTGGAACCGTAAGCTGTCCCGGACCTGATCCGGGACCTGCAACCGGCAAAAAGAGGCCCCGCATCAAGTGCGGGGCAGCACCTGCAACCTAATGCGCTTCGGCCCAGTTGGCCCCGACGCCTGCGTCCACAATCAGTGGCACATCCAGTTTGACGGCGGGCATCGCCGCCCCTTCCATCACATCGCGCACCACTTTGGTCACATCATCCACCGCGCCCTCTTCTACCTCGAAGATCAGTTCATCGTGGACCTGTAGCAGCATCTTGGCGGGCAAGCCGTCAATCGCCGCGGGCATACGGATCATCGCACGGCGGATGATGTCGGCAGCCGACCCTTGTATCGGCGCATTGATCGCCGCGCGTTTGGCAAAACCGGCGCGCGGGCCTTTGGAGCCCATCTCGGGCGTGTGAATCTTGCGCCCGAACAGGGTTTTCACATATTTATGCTCTTTGGCGTATTCCACGGTCGCGTCCATATAGGTGCGGATACCGGGGAAGCGTTCAAAATAGCGGTCGATAAACCCCTGCGCCTCTTTGCGCGGAATACGCAGGTTGCGGGCCAGACCAAAGCCGGAAATACCGTAAATTACCCCGAAATTGATCGCCTTGGCCTTGCGCCGGATGTCCGGTGTCATTTCATCCAGCGGCACGTCAAACATTTCACTTGCCGTCATAGCGTGAATATCCAGCCCGTCGCGAAACGCCTGTTTCAGCGCTTCAATGTCGGCAATATGCGCCAGTATCCGCAGTTCGATCTGGCTGTAATCCAGCGACAGCAAAACCTTGCCCTCGTCCGCGACAAATGCCTCGCGGAT
>CAZIDQ010000053.1:6635-8262 GCA_964538015.1 uncultured Marinosulfonomonas sp. | reverse complement strand
TATTCGACATCCGGCTTAGCACATCGCGGTCCACCTTGACGCCGTTCATCTCCATCTGGGCCAGAACCGGTACCAGCGGGCGTTCCATGGTTTCATAAACCGTGGTCACCTGCTCCACATGCAGGCGCGGTTTGAACGCCTGCCACAGACGCAGGGTTATGTCGGCGTCCTCGGCGGCATAGGGGACGGCATCGGCCACCTTGACTTTATCAAAGGTGATCGCGGATTTACCCGCGCCCAGCAGCGGTTTGATCGGGATCGGGATGTGGTCCAGATAACGCTCGGACAGCGCATCCATACCGTGATTGTGCAAGCCCGCGTGCAGGGCATAGGACAGCAACATGGTGTCATCAATCGGGGCAACATCCACACCGACACGGGCGAAAATCTTGGCGTCATACTTCATATTCTGGCCGATTTTCAGGATGCTTTCATCCTCTAGCATCGGCTTTAACATCGTCAAAACCACGTCCGTTTTCATCTGCCCCTCGGCCAGTGCATCCGAGGCAAACAGATCATCCCCCGCACTTTCCTTGTGGATCAGCGGGATGTAACAGGCCTGCCCCGCCTCGACACACAGCGATATGCCGACCAGATCAACCCGCATGGTATCCAGCCCCGTGGTTTCGGTATCTACAGCCACATAGCCGCGCTCGTAAATCCGCTCGATCCATATGGTCAGGGCATCCACATCCTTGACCCATTCGTATTTTTCGGCGTCAAATGGCAGCGCTTTTGGGGCATCAACAGCGGCGGCGGCCTCGACAACCTCGGGGGCTTCGACCCCCATCTTGCTGGCCACGCGTTTGGTCAGGGTGCGAAACTCCATCTCGGCCAGAAAATCCATCAACACCTCTGGCTCGGGGTCCCTCATCTCCAGACTATCCAGTGTGAAATCCAGATCCATATCAGGCACCAGCCGGACCAATTCGCGTGAAACCCGGATCAGATCAGCGTTTTCAATCAATGCTTCGCGTCGTTTGGGTTGTTTGATCTCGTCGGCCCGCGCCAGCAGCGTGTCCAGATCGCCATATTCGTTGATCAATAGCGCTGCGGTTTTGATACCGATGCCGGGCGCGCCGGGCACATTGTCAACACTATCCCCCGCCAACGCCTGCACATCCACCACACGATCCGGCCCCACGCCGAACTTTTCCTCGACCCCTTCAACACCGATCCGCCTGTTTTTCATCGCGTCCAGCATTTCAACGCCGCCGCCAATCAATTGCATCATGTCCTTGTCCGAACTGATGATGGTGCAGCGCCCACCGGCATCGCGCGCCTGATTGGCCAGCGTGGCAATGATGTCATCCGCCTCGAAGTTTTTCACCTCTATACAGGCGATGTTAAACGCCCGCGTCGCATCACGGGTTAGCGGGAATTGCGGGCGTAAATCTTCGGGGGCCGGCGGGCGGTTGGCCTTGTATTTATCGTAAATATCGTTGCGAAACGTCTTGCCGGAATGGTCAAAAATAACCGCAACATGGGTTGGCGCATCCGGCCCTTTGTTATCTTCAATCTGCTTATACAGCATATTGCAAAACCCAGCGACTGCACCAATCGGCAACCCGTCGGATTTGCGCGTAAGCGGGGGCAATGCGTGATAGGCACGGAAAATAAAGGCCGA
>CAZIDQ010000053.1:0-6535 GCA_964538015.1 uncultured Marinosulfonomonas sp. | reverse complement strand
CGGATTTGCGCGTAAGCGGGGGCAATGCGTGATAGGCACGGAAAATAAAGGCCGAGCCGTCGATCAGGTGCAGATGGCAGCCTTTGCCAAAACTCATGTCATTCTCCTTGGGCATAGCGCCCGAACGGGAGCAATGCGGCCACCAAATGGCCTAGTCTTGTTTCACATAATCGCTGTGGATGAACTTGGTATCGCAATAGGGGCATTCGACCCAGCCATGTTCACTGGGGATTTGCAGCCAGACCTTTGGATGGCCATTTACACCGCCGCCATCGCAGGAAATACGGAATTTTTCGACAATTACTGTTTCGGGGGCATCGGTGGTCATTTCATGCATTCCTTGTTCGAATTGCCCCATGATACCAGCCCGCAATCTGGGGACAAGTCACTATCGCCATTTGGTGCTATTACCCGAAACACCCTTAAGTGGTACTATCCCATACATACAACTGGATATACGGCGCACCGCACTACCTAGGGTAACGTGGCCTACTCACAAAAAATCTACCCCATTAAAATGGGCACGTCACTTCTACACTTGGCAACAACAAGGAGAGGACAATGAACAATACATTTTTATTGGCAATTGATGGCAGCCCCGGAAGCCAGAGCGCGATTGATTTCGCTGCGGTGCGGGCCAAAGCGGGCGGGGCAAAAATAATCGTCGCCTATGTTATCGAATGGTCGCCATATTCATTCAATACCCCCGAAGAAAACGAAATGCGCCACAAACGGCGCGAGGAAGAGATTGAAAAAGCAACCTCGACAATCGTTGAACCCGTTGCCGTCGCTCTGAAAGGCGACGGGATCGAGGTGGAAACCATCGTGCGGCACGGTAATCCTGCGCGCACGATTGCCGAATTGGCTGTCAAAAACAACGCCGCGCAAATCTTTATCGGGCGGACCGGTGAGGCGGGTTTGAAAACCATGATTTTCGGCTCGGTTGTGGCCAATCTGGTGCAGACCTCGACGGTTCCCGTGACTGTCGTTCCCTGACAAAAACTCCATTCGCTCAGACAAATAGAAACTCCATTTTCCCAGGGAGGGAACAATGAAGACACTTTTAGCAAGCGTAATAGGAACATTATTGGCACTGGTTTTGACAATCGGCCTGCACGGCACGGCAAACGCCCAAACCTCATCAACACCGCAAGTAGACTGGCTGCAAGGCATATCAGACCCCAATCTGGGGTATCGCGGCTGGATCCACGGCATTTCGCCCCCTGCCACATCGGATATCGCAGAAGAACCGGGTGGCTTTGACGGCTGGGTTAACAAATACACAGCCCCTTTTGCCGCCGCGTTCAGTGCGGTGGTGTTTTATAAAATAACGGCTTTTGGCGCGAACCTGCCGGTCGTGGTTCTCTGGCTGGTGATTGGCGGTGTCTTTTTCACCATCTACACCCGTTTCATCGGCTTGCGGGCGTTTAGGCACGCTATCCAGTTGGTGCGCGGGGACTACTCGGATCCGGACAGCCAAGGCGAGGTATCGCATTTTCAGGCGCTGGCCACGGCTGTGTCCGGCACGGTGGGCATCGGTAATATCGGTGGCGTCGCTGTGGCGGTCACCGTCGGCGGGCCGGGGGCAACATTCTGGCTAATCATGGCCGGTGTCCTTGGCATGTCGACCAAAGCGGTTGAATGTACTTTGGGCGTTAAATACCGGACCGAAAACCCCGACGGATCAGTGTCGGGCGGGCCGATGTATTACCTGCGCAAAGGGCTGGAAGAACGCGGCATGGCGGGACTTGGCCGGTTTATGGGGTTGTTTTACGCCATCGGTATTTTCATCGGCGCGTTGGGCATCGGTAATATGTTCCAGTCCAATCAGGCCTATGTGCAACTGAACACCGTGTTTAACGGCGGGCTGGACGGCTATGGCTGGCTGGTTGGCATCATCATGGCGGTAATCGTGTTTGCGGTGATCATTGGCGGTATCAAATCCATCGCCCGTATGACCGAAAAAGTTGTGCCGTTCATGGCCGGGTTTTACTGCTTTTTCGCGCTGATCGTGATCTTTATGAACTACGCGTATATTCCGACTGCTGTCGGCAATGTCTTTAGCGGTGCCTTTACCGGCGAAGGTGTTGCGGGCGGGGCATTAGGCGCGTTGATCATCGGGTTCCAGCGGGCCGTGTTTTCAAACGAGGCGGGCATTGGTTCAGCTTCTATTGCGCACGCCGCGGTGAAAACCAACGAACCGGTAACCGAAGGCGTCGTTTCGGTGCTAGAGCCGTTCATCGACACCATTGTGGTTTGTACCATCACCGCGATGGTCATTGGCACGGCCTCGGCAGCGGACCCCAACTTTGCCGGCGATGCCAAGGGCATCGCGATGACATCTGCCGCCTTCAAGGCACAGTTGTCATGGTTCCCGATTCCGCTGGCGGTTGCGGGCATGCTGTTTGCCTTTTCGACCATGGTATCGTGGTCTTATTACGGCCTAAAGGGATGGACCTATATGTTCGGCGAAAGCAGCTTTGGCCAGACCTTTTACAAAGTTCTGTACTGCGTATTTGTCGCCCTTGGCTGCATGGTATCGCTGGGGCCGATTCTGGAAATATCCGACGCACTGGTCTTCCTGATCTGTGTGCCGAATATTCTGGGCCTGTACCTGTTGGCGCCGATTGTAAAACGCGAAATGGATTCCTATTTCGCACGGCTCAAATCAGGCGAAATCAAGCGGTTCAAGAACGGCTAACCCTTGCTTGACCACATCAATAAATAGGGGCGCTGTTATATTGCAGCGCCCCTATTCGTCAAATCCATTCCCTATTTTTGAAGCATCCGCCCCAAGGGTCGCCCACCCAGAATATGCACATGCAGATGTGGCACCTCTTGCACCGCATCACGGCCAGCGTTGGCGATCAGACGGTAACCATCCCCGCCTTGGCCCGGCTCGACCCCCAACTGTTTGCACACGGCCCCGACGGTACGGGTGTAATCAATGATTTCAACGTCCGTTGCCTCGTCTGCGAAATGGTCGAAACAGACATACGGGCCTTTTGGAATAACCAACACATGATGCGGTGCCTGTTCGCTGATGTCATGAAAGGCCAGCGTGTGTTCGGTTTCCATCACCTTGCCGCAAGGGATTTCCCCGCGCAGGATTTTTGCGAAAATATTCTGGTCGTCATAGGCATAGGGCATGGGACAATCCTTAGTCGGTGAACAGGTGATCTGTTGCGGCTATCTGTCGGGCCAAATCGGCTGGTATGTCAAGGAAAGCGGCAATGGCTGCGGTATTTTCATCAACAGAATTGACCTCGCGAATGCGATAATGTCGCGCAAAGCCCGCGTCGCGAATACGCTCGCTCTCGAACACCACATCATAGCGGATGGTCGGCAGTAAACTGTTCAGTGTTTCGCGCGATGTACGGTCGCCCGCCAACCCGACCCGTTTGGCATGACCAACCAGATATTCGTCGCTGAAATTGCAATCAATCTCCAACAATCCGGTTTTTGATCTATCCGCGTAAAAATCCTGCAACAGGTCCATGTCGGCAGGATCCAGACAGATCAGCATCCGGTCGGTGCCGTAATAATCAAACAGCATGCGCGTTAGCGCCCTGCGGTGTCGGGTGCGTTTGCCCAATGTTGACTGGATACCACCCAGATCGGGCATCGCAGTATCGGCTTCGTCAAACAGGTATTCGATTACCGGCAGATCAGTCACCTGCCGCACCGTATTGACCAGACGTTTCGCGACATGCCATTTCTTGCACACCACGATCAACAGCTCGCGATCCCGCCCAAGGGTGCTTTCGGATTCCCAGAACCGTGGCGCAAATCGACGCCCTATCCGGCCACGACCGGTCAGAAATTTATACAGGCTTCGACCTTCGTTCGATATCTGGAAATCCGTGTTGTCGCTGGCATACAGGTTCCCCAGCTTGCGCTTTAGTTCAAACGCCTCGGGGCTGATTTTCCGGGCAAACAGGAAATCCTGACTTAGCAACAAATCGTAGTGGTCATTGTAAAACGACGCGGGCATCCCGTAATCGGAAAACACCAGAAACGTCGGGGTACGCGATTTGATCTCGGTCTCGGGCACCAGATGACGCACGAGGGTCTGGAAAAAGGTTTCATCCGGTATCCACGTTGTTCGGAAAAACCGCATCACGTCCTTGCGCTTGCGGGTGAATTCCAAAATCCATTCGACAGTGCGACGACGCAGGCACCACCATTGGCTGCCGATCATGATCTGCAAATCAGCCGGTATATCGCGCGTCATTCCCAGTGCTTCCTGCACCTTGAAGGTACCGTAAAACCGCTTGCTCTGGGTGCGCTCGTTAAAGAAATGGCGATAGATCAGCCGCTCTTTTTTCCAGCCGGTCTTGATCCAGTCACTCTCGAAGAAATCAAAGCTTTCGATGTAGTCCACATCGTCATTATCCAGAAAATCATGCACATAGGTGGCCGATTTGATCGGCATACAATCCCCGGACAGCATGTAAAAATGTGTCGCCCGCGGAAAGGCATCCACCGCCGCCTGCACGGCGTTCAATGTGGCCTGTATCAAAGACCAAGCACCCCAGCCGCATTTGATCCGTTTCTTGGCAAAGGTCACATTTGGATTGTCGCGCAACGCATCCTGAATTTTCCTAAAATCAGCAGGGTTTGCGCGGGCGTCAAAATGGATCGCCATAAAATCGCCAGCCGCCGTTAACCGCCCGGCCTGCTGAATGATTGCATCCGGGTCCTTGTGACAAAGAAGAATAAAGGCAATTTTCGCCATTTGTTGAACCGCAACCCCGAAAAACCGCTTATTGATCCTAAATAACGCGAATGCCCGTTGAATATACAGCGTTTATTTGCTTTTTTAGAGGGAATTGTCCCTAGGTCGTATTTGACATCACGGCAAATAATTAAAGGCGAGTGAATATTATGGGTTTTCCCGGAGTCTGGATGACAGAAAGCGAAAGCGTCGTTTATCGCGTTGTCCCCAAATGTGCCTGCTCGACCATCGGGCAAATCATGTACTATTCGGATCACGGGGAATTCTTTGATGGCGACATCCATGATGCCACCGGAAAGGTGCACAAATGGGGGATCGAGGACAGCCAGCCGGTGATCGAGGCAAATGTGTTGAACCACAAATCCTATGCCTTTACCTGCGTGCGCAATCCTTACGGCCGTATCCTCAGTTCGTTCTTTGACAAAATCTGCGGCATCCAGCGCAACGGCAAACGCTATCGCGGCAAACTGGTGCCGCTGCTGATCCAGAAATACGGGATCGAAGTGGGTGATCCGGAAACGGGATTCGAGTTTGACCAGATCAAATCGTTCCGGCGCTTTTTGCTGTTTGCCCGCGATACCATCCGCTGGCGCCGCCCGATGGACCCCGACATCCACTGGTCGGCCATGTCGGGCCATGTGTCGACCTTCATCATGAACGGCGGGCGGTATGATAATATCTTTCCGGTCGAAACCTTTAATGACGGGATGCAATCCGTGCTGGATTCAATCGAAACCCGCCACCCCGTCAACCTGTCCGAAATCCCGCGGTTTAACGAATCCGAAGGCCACGGCCCCAAACGCGCCCACCCGATTGCCGATTATTTCGACGATCTGTCGATGCATCTGGTCTATGAAATCTACAAACGCGATTTCAACCTGTTCAAATATGATGTGAATGATCCGAACAACAAAATGCCCACCGGCAAGATTGATCTGGATGAAATCCACGCCAAGCTGGGCCCAAAGGGTTAGGAAACCAGCCCTTTGGCCTTGAACACTTCGTTCAAATCTACTTCGGTACGTGCGCCGATATGGCTGATCACTTCGGACGCCGCGATGCAGCCCATGTTGCCGCAAGCCTCCAGATCATGACCGTTCACCAGCCCCCACAGGAAAGCACCCGCAAACAGGTCACCCGCGCCGGTGGCATCCACGATGTCGGTCGGCACAGCCGGTGCGTGCCAGCGTTGCCCGCCGGACAGGATATGCGCACCCTGATCGGAATCGGTGCAAGCGACAATCTCGACTTCGGCAGCGGCCTGATCCAGCGCTGCGTCAAAATCCTCGGTTTGATACATCGACAGCATTTCGCTCCGATTACAGAACAGCAGGTCGACATCCGATTTGATCATCTCGCGGAACGCATCGCGATGACGTTCAACGCAGAACGGGTCCGATAGCGTCAGTGACACCTTGCCCCCTGCCGCCTTGCAGGCCTTGTTCGCTTTGGCAAACGCCTCGTGGCTTTCCGGTCCGTCGAACCGGTATCCTTCCAAATAAATCCATTCCGCTTGGGCCATCTGGGCTTCAATAATGTCTGACGGCTCCAGAAATTCGGTCACGCCCAGATAGGTATTCATCGACCGCTCGCCACAAGGCGACACCAGCACAATGCAGCGACCCGTTTCCTGTGCCGCGTCCTTGGCGGCAAAGGTGGTTTCGTAATCCACCCCTTGGGATCGTAGATCGTGGGCGAAAATGCCGCCCAGCTGGTCATCCTTGACCTTGCCAACATAAGCGGTGCGCGCACCCAGATGGGCAGCACCGGCGATGGTATTGGCGGCCGAGCCGCCGG
>CAZIDQ010000052.1:0-15233 GCA_964538015.1 uncultured Marinosulfonomonas sp. | reverse complement strand
ATGGAGCATTACCGAAACAACTACGCCACACCAGCGGAGTAGCGCCGAAATAGGACTGGCCAAGATTGCTCTTGGCCAGTCACGTTTGTTTTAGTTTCCTGCATCCGCAGCGTGTTCCAATAGGAAGTTGGTAACGGTTGCAATCTCGGCATCGTCAAGGCCTGCACGTTCGAACATTGACGGCAGAATTCCTTTCCATTGCAGTTTGGTATAATGGCTGGGTTCACGCGGTGCGTGGCAGACTGTGCAGCGTTCGTAGAATAGCCGCTCGTCTGGGGCCAGACCAACAAGCATACCTTCACGAATGGTATCAACACGGTCGAGATCCAGCAGGTCTTCGTCAATGGCCGCGACTTTCATATCGCTTATGATCGCCGGTTTTTCATAGGCCATATTTGCACCTTCGGGGTCTTCGCATTTACGCAAGGAAGCCAGACATGTGTTGGCCGCCGTGGCGTTTGACAACCCGCTAGAGCGCCGGTCAGATGTCAGGAAGTTCACCAGACCGGAATTGCAGCGCCCTTTTGAATCAAGCTGCGGCCAGCACCCTTCATAGATCGACATAACACCGGGAATGATATCATCCGATATCACAGCCCCCGCAATAACCGTGCCGCGCTCGTTAAACAGCTCAACCAGATCGCCGTTGGCAATGCCACGGTCGGCTGCATCTTTGCTGTTCAGACGCACAGGTTCACGACCCTGAACAGTGTAAAGCGCACGCAGTTTTTCAGAGTTGGCCATTTGGCTGTGCAGCCGGAACCACGGGTGCGGGCTGACCACATGAAGCTGGCCGTCTTTGGCATTGCCAAGGTATTCGGCAGGCTCCATCCAGACCGGCATACCGGGGCAGTCCTCGAGTTTCATATCTGCAATGGTATCGCAGAACATCTCGATCTTGCCCGAAACCGTGTTCAGCGGGCTGCCGTCCGGATCGTCATAGAAAGCACCGTGACGGGTCCATTTGCGAGCCTCGTCAGGCATGGGCATCAAGGCATAGCCTTTCTCCCAGAACTCCTCAAAGCTTTCGGTTGCGCCGGATTTGGCATAGGCCGCTTTGACGTGATCGATATATTCAAGCGAGTCCGTGAACTGTAGGTATATCCCCATCTTCTCGGCCAGGTCGGCAAAGATTTCATAGTCGCTTTTGGCCTCGCCAAGTGGCTCGATGACCTTTTTCATCGCATAGACACGGTTGTTGGAATAGGTGCCGCCGGATGTGATGTCATCGCGCTCCAGTGTAGTGGACGCAGGCAGCACAATGTCGGCCCAACGGGTTGCCGCCGTCCACCAGATGTCCTGACTAACAATGGTCTCGATTTTACCCAATGCCTTGATCAGGCGGTTGGTGTCCTGCTGGTGTGACATAAAGTTGTTACCGGCGTTGTAGATCATTTTAACATCGGGGTAATTGTGCTCGATGCCGTTATGAAGAAACGCTTTGCCGGGGTTTTCCAGCATTTCGGTAATGCGCGACGCCGGGCAGAAGGTTTTGACAGGGTTGCGCCCCTGACCCAGACCAACCGGCGTTGCATTGCCACCCTGTGGCATGCCGCCATTGCCGTAATGCCAGCTAAACCCGACACCTTGACCCGGCTTGCCAATTTGTCCCGTCAGGGCGGCAAAGTTGACGATGGCCCAGTGGGTCATTTCGCCGTGATGTGCCCGCTGCATGGCCCAAGACCCGGCGACTTGTGTTTTCGAGGAGGCCATCAATTCGGCCAGATCGGTGATTTGTTTTTCCGTCATGCCGGTGATGGCCGCCGCCCAAGCCGGTGTTTTCGGGGTGCCGTCATCATCACCTTTAATGTAGGCAATCCATTTGTCGGCCCCAGTGGTGTATTTCGCCAGATAACCTTTATCTTCCAGATCTTTGTCCAGAACGTGATAGGCCATCGCGCTAAACAGGGCGACGTCGGTGTTTGGAACGATCTTGACCCATTCCGCGTCCAAATATTCATCGGATGCGGTGCGCTGCGGATTGATCGAAATGAACTTGACGCCTGCGTCACGTATTTCAGCCCAATGGGCATACATGCCATGATCTGCAACGCGGTATTCGATCCTGTTATTTTTGATCGGGTCGGCCCCGACCAGCACAAACACTTCGGTGTTGTCGCGGATCACTTCCCATGCGGTTTGGGCGGAATAGACTTCCATATCGCCAATCACATGGGGCAATGCGACTTGCGATGCGCCCGCGGACCAGTCGCCAACGGTTTGGGAATTGCCGCCAATCAGGTTAAAGAAACGCCCCTGCATAACGTTGGGACGGAAAACGCCGGCGTGGCTCCAGCCACCGTAGGAGGTGCTGAAAATGGCCTCGTTGCCACCTTTGTCGATCGTGTCCAGAATGGCCTTGGACACCAGACTAAGGGCGGTGTCCCAATCAACGCGAACATATTCTTCCTGCCCGCGCAGCTCGGGTTTTGTGTCGCCGGATTGCCAGTTTTCCAGATAGGTTTTACGCACCATCGGATAATCAATCCGCGATTTATCGTAGGTCCGGTCCAGCACGCCATAAACCAGCATTTCGGTGGGTTGGGCATCCAGTTCGGTCATTGCGCTGATGCCGGTGATCTTGCCATCTTTGACCACGGCCTCGAATGGGCCAAAGTGGGTGGCGTGGAAGGTTCGCCCCGTGAATGAGTTGGGGTCAATCGCCCCAAGGGCGCTGGTTCCCCATAGGCCGGCAAGGCCTGCGGTGGCACCGGTTCCAGCAAGGAAAGTTCGTCGGGTTGGATTGTTGAATGACATGGGATGCTCCCCCTTTCAAAAGGTTTATCATCCACAATTATAAGCCTTGTCGGTAAACCGGTCTTGTGGCGGTGGTTAACCGCCTGTAGGGTTTTGTAAAGAAATGTAAAAGCTTGGGAATGCCAAACAAGCGAGGCCTAAAATGACACAACACATTGTTATAGTCGAGGATGACAGCGTCACCCGCCGTCGCCTTGCGGCCTCCTTAACCAAACAGATGTACCGTGTCAGCGAAGCAGAAGATGCTGTGCAAATGGAAAGAATTCTGGCGCGTGATCCTGCGGATTTATTGCTGGTGGATATCAATCTGGATGGCAAGGACGGGTTGACCATCACCCGCGAGCAGCGGGCAAAATCAAAGGTCGGGATCATCTTGTTGACCAGTCGGACCGATCCTGTCGACCGGATCGTCGGGCTGGAAATCGGTGCCGATGATTACGTGACCAAACCGTTCGATAAACGCGAGCTGTTTGCCCGCATCAAAAACCTGCTTGGCCGGATCAGCGAAATTGGCGCGGTAACTGTTTCCGAAAAAAAATCCCTGACATTCGGCGCATGGCGTCTGGATACAGCCCGCAGGCGGCTGGTGAACAAGGATGGCGAGATCGAGCATCTTACGAGTGCGGAATACGCGCTGCTGCATGCCTTTTCACGTAATGTCGGGGTGATCCTTTCGCGTGACCGTTTGCTGGATATGATCCAGAACCAGAAATGGGCGCCGGACAACCGCACCATTGATGTGCTGGTCGGGCGTTTGCGCAAAAAAATCGAACCGGATCCGGCCAATCCGGAATGGATTATTACAGTGCGCGGCGAAGGTTATATTCTGGCCCCGCCAGAAAGCTGAAGCCCCGCTTTGTGTGCCGCATTGCGAAGGGTGGCACTGGCGGTTTTGGCATTCTTTTCCAGCCCCGCCATAGCCTCGGTAATCTCGGCCCCGTTGCCGGCGGCATCCTCGATCCGCGCCAGTTGATTGCAAAGCGCCGTCAGGGCAAAGTTTGACGCCGCCCCTCGAAGACGGTGCGTATGGCGGGACAGCGTTTTTCGATCACCAGCGCCAATGGCCTGACGGATCGCTGCCATCGCCGGTTCGACCTGCATTAGATATTCGTCGACGATATCAGCCGTGATGGACGGTCCGATATCCCCGATATCCGCCATAAGCATGGCAAGCGTTTGCGATGCCGGTTCAGGTGCAAGCGTGGCAGGTGCGCCCAGAAGTTCTGCAAGGCGGCGCGGTGAAACCGGTTTATACAGGATATGGTCGACGTTCATCTCGACCCGTTTTGAGCGTGTATCCGGAATGTGATGTGCGGTTAGTGCTGCGATTGTCGGGGTTTGTTTGGCCAGCTTCCTGATCTGCGCTGCAACCTGATCCCCCGGAATATCGGGCAGACCGATATCCATCAGAATCAAGTCAAACACCTGTTCTTTGGCGGCCCGCAACGCTGCCTTGCCGGTCTGTGCCTCGACCACTTCGCAGCCCATCCGCTCAAGGTAGCCACGCGCGACCATGCGGTTTACCGGATGATCCTCGACCAGCAGCACGGTTTTTCCGAACTGCTGGTCGGGTACGGTTTCAGCCGCTTTAACCACTTGCGCGATGTCACCCTCAGGCAGGGTGATCGTAAACGCAAATCGCGCGCCTTTGCCAAGGTCGCTTGTGACCGTCAATGCGCCATTCAGCACATCTGACAAACGGCGACATATCGACAAACCCAGCCCCAGCCCTTCGATCGCATGGCCTTCTTTGCCGTTAATTCGGGCATAGGCATCAAACACTCTGGTGTGCTCGTCTGGCGCAATGCCAATGCCGGTATCCGTGACCGAAAAGCTGAGTATATGGCCGCTCCCGTCGGCATCAAACGCATGATCAAGGTAGAGAACGATCTGACCTTCCTGCGTATATTTCACCGCATTCGACAGCAGATTGATCAGGATTTGCCGGATTTTCATCACGTCGCCAAAAAGCACAAGTGGCACATTCGGCGCGATGTCGATCATCGCCTTCAAACCTTTTTCAGCACAGTTTGCCCTAAGGTAGCTGCCCAGTTGCCCCATCAGATCACGGGTTTCAAAATGCACCGGCATTGCCAGCGGGTGATGATATTGGGTCGATGTGAAATCAAGGATATCATTGGTTAAGATAAGCAGGTGTTCGGCAGATTTGCGGGCAGTTTTCACCCGTTTACCTTGCTTGCTGGCCCCGACATCCTGTTCCAGCAGCCGCAGCATCCCGACAACACCGTTTAGCGGTGTGCGAATTTCGTGGCTCATCATCGCCAGAAATTCGGATTTGGCACGATTGGCGGCTTCGGCCTCGGCGCGCGCGGCATCATGGGCGCGCATTTCGGTGACAACTTCGGAGGTGCGGGCAATCACGGCGTCTTCCAATTCGTCACGCAGTTTCTTTGCCCGCGCCGCGCGCAGGCTTAGAATATGCAAGGCGCGTTCCATGCGGCCAATCTCGTCATCGCCGCTTACCGGAATTTCACGGCCATAATCCTCGCGCGCCAATGCTGCGATATGGCGCGCAACCCCGCGCAACCGCGCAACCGTCCGACGGCTGATGATTTGCCATGCCGCTACCGCCGCGATCAGCGCCACACCAATGATCGCTGTCAAACCATATGTAATCTGGCGGCTAAGACGCTCTGTATGCGCCTGCAGGCTGACCATTTCGGCCTGCATTATTTCCATCAATCCGTCGGAATAGGATATCAGCCCGGATATATCATGACGCATATTTCCCAGCAGAGTATCCAGACTCCGTGCTTCCTCAATCCGGCGGGATTGCGCACCAAAGATGCCGTCCTTTTCCAGCTCCCCAAGCATTTCATCCAGTAATTCGCGCACCCGAACCCGGGCACGGGCCGATGACAGATACTCCAGCCGCGTCATTGCAAAATCAATTTGTTCACGCGCCGTTTCTTGTGATTTTTGCAGATCGAATGGGTTTTGTAATGTCTCGACCTGCAACAACTGAACGCGGGCTGTATCCACCGCTTTGTTTAACTCGTAATGGCGGTCATAGGTGAAGAAATCCACGTCGGCCAAATGGCCCAACCTTTCTGAAATGCTTTGGCCGTCTGAATCGTAAATATCGGCGATTGTTGCGGTCACCTGAACCCGCGCTGTGTCTGTTTGGCGGGCCAAAATATCATCCAGTTCGGCCAGATGTGCCGAGACATTCCTTAATCTCTGATCAATGGTTTGACCTGCCAAAAGTCGTGCGCGCGCAGACAAGGAGAGATCGCGAACCGATTGCTCTAAACTGTTCAGCGGCGGCAATGTACCCGCGATTTCCAGATTTGGCGCCATATCGGCTATGCTGGCAACATTCGCCTTTAGCTCGGCGACTTTGCCCAGCAACGAGTTTGTCAAAGCCGTTAAATCGGCCTGATTGCCGACTTCGGTAAACGACGGGGCAATGGTGGCGATAAAATTGCTTTCTTCCGAAATCCGGCGGGTAAGGGCTGCGGCGGGCAGGTTGTTCTGGATCATGGTGCGATAGGTCGTGACCAGATATCGATTGGATAATATTGCAGCAATGCTGACCAGAACAGTCAGGCCCACAATGAAGGTAAACACCCTCAGAAGTTGCTGGTGGAAGCTACTTCGCCACATAACCAGACCCTATGCCGGAATGGGCTGGGCGACAATTCATACATTTGCCGCAGTTGCACTGGCGATCGGATCTGCCAGCGTGTCGGCGCAAACCGATCAGACGGCAGAACCGGCAACGGAAATCTGCATCATTATCCCGCATTTCAAAGACGAATACTGGTTAAGTGTCGGATACGGTATGCGCCTTGAGGCCGAAGCCCTGAATGCAAAACTTCTGATCTATGAATCCGGTGGATACCATTCACTGGACCGCCAGATTTCATTGTTGGAAAACTGCACGATGCGCAAGGTGGATGTGATCCTGATCGGCGCCGTATCCGCCGATGATCCGCGATTACTGTCGGCCGTGGATAGCGCAGCCAGCAAGGTTCCGGTTCTGGCGCTGGTCAATGCGCTGAATGCGTCAGATTTGTCGGGCTGGATCGGGGTCGACTGGACCGACATGGGGTTCGAAGTGGGGCAGTTCCTGACACAGCGTCATCCTGAAGCGTCGGCCCAAAAACGCGTGGTGCTGATTTCGGGGCCGGGAGTGTCCGGATGGGGGCCATTGGTTGAAGGTGGCCTAAACGCCGGGTTGGACAATTCCGCTATCGAAATCGTTGCAACCTATCGGGCCGATACCGGTTTGCGCGAACAACTGCGCGAGGTCGAAAGCGCATTGGCCGAATTTCCGGATGTCGATTACCTGATTGGCAGCGCGCCCGCGATTGAAGGGGCCATGGCGCTACTGCGGCGGCGCAATCCCGATCACGCCCCCAAACTAATCGCGCTATATATCAGCCATTCCGTTCTTCGCGGCCTTAAAAGCGGGCAGATCGAGGCCGTACCTTTTGATGACCCGATCGAACAGGGACGTCTGGGAATTGAATTGGCGGTGAAGGCCGCAAAAGGGGAAACCATTCCGGGCCTAACCGGACCTGAAATCCGCCTTATCAAAACCGGCACACCACAATTGGCGGATATCCAACTTTCACCTGCGGGGTTTGTTCCAGACCCGGAATAAAGACAGAATTCATCCGCCCCGGATATTTTACCGAAATCAATCCGGCATTATACAAAGACTGCATAAATTTTGCTTATTTAACAACGCATTCAAGCACGAACCGCATCATTTTAGATGCTCTTGGTATTATAGATGCGTTGCCTGAAGATGTGCTATTCAAGCAATCGTCCTTGTCCGCATTTGGCATTCCACATACTGCAAATACTTCCGATTGTTGTAGGTCGCTGTCATCACTTCAGTGTCGTCATGTGAAGCTGAAAAATGCGTAACTTATGCGGCGCGGGCGCGTCGCGCGAGAGGTTGAGGAAAGCCGTAAAACTTTACCACCGTGAACAATAGTTGCATTTTATTCAAATCACCGTCATTGTAGTTGCATGCGACATTCGGTCCTGATTTGGTCTACAGCCAGCTCGTGGCGGACATGTCCTTGAAAGCAAGCAATCTGTGATTCAGGTACGTTTCTGGTCCAGATATCTTAACTTCGCGCACCAACCGCGAAGAATTAGGCGAACAAATCTGGAGGTGATCGCAGCTAAGAAATAACAAACGGCTGCACACGAAAAACAACAATATCACCAGAATTGTTGGCCAACCACAATGATAGGGAGGTACTACAATGGGGAATAACCTAGATGCATTAACCACGTTATTTACCGAATTTTACTATTGGGTAACGGTTGTGTTCATGTTCTTAATCCACGTTGGATTTTGCGTATACGAAGTCGCTGCAAGCCGGCGACGAAACCACATTCACACACTCATGAAAAACATTATGGTCATACCTTTGGTCACCGTGACGTTTTTCTTTTTTGGTTGGTGGATATACTTTTCGTTCCCGAATGGCCCATACATTTTCAATGGCCTCGGGATTGATTATGAAGCAGCATCCTTTGCGCGCCCTTGGGACCCGCAAATGGGAACAAACCTGTCGGATCACATTACCGGCGTATTCTGGGCCGCGTTCCTGCTGTTCAGCTGGACGGCTGCATCCATTGTTTCGGGTGCTGTGATGGAACGCATCCGTTCCGGGGCTTTTTGGGTTCTGGCGGTTGTGATCGGTTCATTTGCCTGGATCATCGATGCGGCCTGGGGCTGGCATTGGGATGGCTGGATGGTCAAATTACTCGGGTATCATGATGCATATGCTTCGGGCGTGATCCATGCGATTGCTGGTGGGTTTGCCCTTGGTGTATTGATTGTGCTTGGGCCGCGTTTGGGCAAGTTTCGCCCGGATGGAACCCCGCGCGATATCCCGCCACATAACCCGTGGCTGCTGACGCTGGGCCTGTTTCTGATTTACACAGGTTTCTGGGGTTTTTATGCCGCATGCAATGTGCCAATCATTTCACCCGAAGTCATCGGCGGTCAGATCACCGGCGTAACGTGGACTGCAACCAACATCTATCTTGCACCCACGACATTGTCGGCAATTACCTTCAACTTCCTGATGTCATTGTCGGGCGGCCTGATGGTAGCCTACATCGTATCAAAGGGTGATCCGTTCTGGACATTCTCGGGCGGGTTGGCCGGAATTATTACCGCTTCTGCTGGCAATGATCTGTACCACCCCATTCAGGCGATGTTCATTGCCGGATTTGGCGCATGGGCAGCCTACAAACTGCACTACTGGGTCGAGCGGAAGTTCAAGATCGACGATGCCGTCGGTGCTGTTGCCGTTCACGGGTATGCCGGATTTATCGGTCTGATCATTTGTGGGTTCATGCTTTGGGGACAGCCGTCTTCGCCCTATGAGGGTTACGCCACGATCAATCCGTTGGGCATGTTTATCGGCGCTATCATCATGTTCTTTGTTCTGGGTTTCTTGCCTGGTTTTATCGTTGCGAAAATCCTGAACGGTCTGGGTATGCTACGCATCCCGCCTAAAGTCGAGCTGGAAGGCCTCGATTTTGAATCGACCGAGGCGTACGAACAGGCGGTTGCCGAAGTCATAAAAGCCGAGCAGGCGCTCGTCTAATTTCAACAACTAAAGGAGACTTACCATGTCTACGAATGGAATGACCGACTGGGCTGTTGATCTAGGCGATGTCGCAGCTGTCTATCCTTTTCAGGGAACCGAGTTCTTGATGTTTATTCTTGGACTTGCATTCTGGATCATCTGGCACATTTTGCAGTTCCGGACTGAAAAGCACGAGGTGGATCACGAAATGGAAAGTGATGAAACCGGTGATAAAACCCGCGAGGTCATTGGCCGGTTCTAACCTGCCGATCCAATACTCGTTTGTGAAACGCCGGTTCAATCTATGGATCGGCGTTTTGCTTTTCTTCCTTGGAAATAAGCCTTATGGCGGTGCGCAACGGATTGTATGAGGACAACATGACAAACAAAAAATCAAAGACAGATGATGCCATTACCGATCCACTGCTTATCCAGAACCCACATGTTGTCGGCAAAACGGGTAAGAAGCCACTGGAAGAGTCCATCGGTCAAGAAGTCAGGCGATTGCGCGAGCAACTGGGTATCACAATATCCAAGTTGGCCAAGTCGGCTGATATGTCCAGCGGTATGCTATCCAAAATCGAGACCGGGTCGACATCCCCTTCCCTATCGTCGCTGTTGGCATTGTCGCGTGCCTTGCATGTGCCGGTTAGTGCGCTATTTAACCAGTTCGAGCAGCATCGCCCGGCCACATTCGTAAAAGCGGGGGACGGTTTGGAAATCGAGCGGCGGGGGACACGTGCGGGCCATCAATACGCCTTGCTTGGTCATTCACCGCATAGCGAACTGACGGTCGAGCCTTATGTGATCACCTTGCAAGATTCGTCTGATGTCTTTCCGGTGTTCCAGCACGAAGGACTTGAGTTCATCTATATGCTGGAAGGCGAGGTCGTCTATCGGCACGGGGATCAAACCTATCCGATGCAAGAAGGGGATTCTCTCTTTTTCGACGCCAGCGCCCCGCATGGGCCAGAAGAAATGCGCAAACTTCCGATAAGATACCTGTCGATTATTTCTTACCCGCGTGAAAGCGGTGGCAGTTAGTCCATGTATTCAATCACATAGGACAAATGTTTCCTGTTGTGAAATAATATTTACTGACAGTTGATAATGAGGATTACACCTGCTAATGTTCCTGTGAACAGTATCATGGAACAATCGGGATAATCCTCATGTGTGGAATTGTCGGTCTATATCTTAAAAACACTGACCTGCAGCCGACCCTCGGCGCGTTATTCGAGCCGATGCTGGTCGAAATGACAGACCGGGGTCCGGACTCGGCAGGTTTTGCCATCTACCGCAATCAGGTGGACCCGGATCATACCAAATTCACATTGGCCAGCGACAACCATGAGCAGGATTGGAAGGCCTTGGATGCCGACCTTGAAAAGGCGTTGAAATGTGATGCGCAAATATCCCCCGTGGGCGATCACGCGATCCTGATTACAGATGGCGATGCGGGGCAGGTTCAACAGTGGTTGGCGGAACACAGGCCGCAAATACGCATTGTCGGATCAGGGCGAAGCATCGAGATTTTCAAGCAAACCGGCTTGCCGCAAGATGTGGCGGACAAATTCGACCTGATCAATGCCCAAGGCAGCCACGCCATTGGCCACACCCGAATGGCCACCGAAAGCGCCGTTACAACCGAAGGGTCGCACCCGTTTGCCACAGGGCTGGACCTTTGTCTGGTTCACAACGGGTCGCTATCAAACCACAACCGTCTGCGTCGCCAGCTCGAGCGCAACGGTATTACATTTCAAACCGAAAACGATACCGAGGTTGCAGCGGGTTTCATGACATGGAAATTGCGCCAAGGAATGTCGCTAACCCAAGCGCTGGAGGCCGGACGTGAAGAGCTGGACGGGTTTTACACGTTCTGCATTGGCACCGCGAACGGGTTTGCAGTGATGCGTGATCCGATCGCCTGCAAACACGCGGTGATGGCTGAAACTGATGATTGGGTGGCAATGGCAACCGAATACCGCGCCATCGCACATCTACCGGGTGCTGACACGGCCCGGATATGGGAACCCGAGCCGGACCGGATTTACACATGGGGTGATGTTCAATGAGTATTGCCAAACTTGATTTAAAAGCCATTGGTGTGCGCGGTGTGAACTCCACACTTCATGATCTTCCCAAAGGGTCAAACGAAACCCAGTGGGTGATCGAAAACCCGATGGGACAGCATAATATCGCCTGCGGTCTGGATGCCCCGCTCGATGTCACGCTGGCCGGTCATGCCGGATTTTATTGCGGCGGAATGAACAAAGAAGCCACCATAACTGTAAAAGGCCATTCAGGGGTCGGGACCGGTGAAAACATGATGTCCGGCGTGGTACGGGTTACCGGAAACGCCTCGGAATCCGCTGGTGCAACTGGTCATGGCGGCCTGTTGATCATCGAAGGCGACGCCTCGTCGCGCTGCGGCATTTCGATGAAAGGTCTGGATATCGTTGTCGGTGGATCGGTCGGGCACATGTCGGCCTTTATGGCGCAGTCGGGGCATTTGGTTGTTTGCGGCGATGCCGGTGACGCATTGGGCGATTCCATCTACGAGGCCATCTTGTTTGTGCGCGGCAAAGTCGCCAGCCTTGGCGCTGATTGCGTCGAGAAGGAAATGCGCCCCGAGCATCTGGCAAAACTGACCGAGCTTCTTGAGGCTGCGGAATTTGACGCCGATCCGGCCGAATTCCGGCGCTATGGCTCGGCCCGCAAGCTCTACAATTTTGACATTGATAACGCATATTGAGGTTCGGAAAAATGGCAGCAGAAACCCCTCATACGACGCCACGGAAATCGGCAACATTTGACGACTATACCCTGTCGGAAATTCGCCGTGCGGCGACAACGGGCATCTACGATATTCGCGGGGGCGGCTCCAAACGCAGGTTGCCCGGTCTGGATGACTTGCTGTTTCTTGGCGCGTCAATCTCCCGCTATCCACTGGAAGGGTATCGCGAAGCGTGCGACACCAGCGTGGTTTTGGGAACACGGTTTGCCAAAAACCCCATCAAGCTGGATATTCCAATCACCATCGCCGGTATGAGCTTTGGATCCCTTTCAGCCCAAGCAAAAGAGGCGCTGGGACGCGGTGCCACGCTGGCTGGCACCTCCACCACCACAGGCGACGGCGGCATGACCCCCGAAGAGCGCGGCCAATCCAAAACCCTGATTTATCAATACCTTCCGTCACGATATGGAATGAACCCCGATGATTTGCGAAAAGCGGACGCAATTGAAATGGTGGTCGGCCAAGGCGCAAAACCCGGTGGCGGCGGAATGCTGTTGGGGCAAAAAATATCCGATCGGGTTGCCGAAATGCGCGACCTTCCCAAAGGGATCGATCAGCGATCGGCCTGTCGCCATCCCGACTGGACCGGTCCGGATGACATGGAGATCAAGTTAAACGAATTGCGTGAAATCACCAATTGGGAGAAACCGATTTTTGTTAAAATCGGCGGCACGCGCCCCTATTATGACACCGCCCTTTGTGTAAAATCCGGTGCCGATGTAATTGTGCTGGATGGCATGCAAGGCGGCACCGCTGCAACGCAGGAAGTGTTCATCGAACATGTCGGCCTGCCAACGCTGGCCTGCATCCGCCCTGCGGTTCAGGCGCTTCAGGATCTGGGTATGCACCGCAAAGTGCAACTGATCGTTTCAGGGGGCATCCGCAACGGGGCTGATGTTGCCAAAGCGCTGGCATTGGGGGCTGACGCGGTATCCATCGGCACGGCTGCCATGGTGGCGTTGGGCGACAATGATCCGGCGCTGGAAGAAGAATATAACAAGCTGGGATCAACAGCCGGTGCCTATGATGATTGGCACGAGGGCCGCGATCCGGCGGGGATTTCGACACAAGATCCCGAACTTGCCATGCGACTTGATCCTGTTGCCGCCGGTCGCCGGTTGGCGAATTATCTGAAAGTGATGACACTGGAAACCCAAACCATCGCGCGTGCCTGTGGCAAAAGCCATGTGCACAATCTTGAGCCGGAAGATCTGGTTGCCCTGAGCATCGAGGCCGCCGCAATGGCTGGTGTGCCGTTGGCGGGAACCAACTGGATTCCGGGCCATGGGGGCACCTACTAAAATTCAGTACCAAACCACGCCGTCCTGTTTGGCCGGATGAATAGATAGGGAATTTGAAAAATGACACTTAGTCTGGAAACATTTGCCAAAGAGAATGGCGTAAAGTTTTTTTTGATCAACTTCACCGATCTTTTCGGGGACCAACGCGCCAAACTGGTACCAACCAGCGCCATCGCTGGCATGCAAAAAAACGGGGCCGGATTTGCCGGATTTGCTACGTGGCTGGATTTGACGCCGGGCCATCCCGATATGCTTTCGATGCCTGATGCCTCATCCGTTATTCAATTGCCGTGGAAACCCGAAGTCGCATGGGTTGCGGGCGACCCGATGATGGATGGCAAGCTGGTTGAGCAGGCGCCGCGTGTTGTTCTAAAGAAGCTGATCAAGCAAGCGGCGGATAAAGGCTGGGTGATGAAATCGGGCGTCGAGCCTGAATTCCATCTGATTAACCCTGATGGCTCTGACATTTCCGACCCGCGCGATACCGCCGAAAAACCCTGTTATGACCAATCCGCAATCATGCGCCGCTATGATGTGATTTCCGAGATTTGCACAACCATGCTGGATCTGGGATGGGGCCCCTACCAGAACGACCACGAAGATGCGAACGGGCAGTTCGAAATCAACTGGAACTTTAACGACTGCCTGGTCACCGCCGACCAGCATGCATTCTTTAAATTCATGGTGAAAGAGATCGCCGAAAAACACGGGCTGCGTGCCACCTTTATGCCCAAGCCGTTTTCCCATCTGACAGGCAATGGGTGCCATGTGCATACTTCGGTTTGGGATTTGAAAACCGGCAAGGAAAACCTGTTCTATGACAAAGACGGCGAACTTGGCGTCTCGCAATTCGGATACCATTTCCTTGGCGGGGTTATGGAACACGCCGAGGCACTTGTCGCGATCACAAATCCGACCGTGAATTCTTACAAACGCATCAACGCACCGACAACCAGCTCGGGGGCGACTTGGGCGCCAAATACAATAACCTTTGGTGGCAATAACCGCACACATCTGGTGCGTATTCCCGATGTGGGGCGGTTTGAAGTCCGTGTCGCGGACGGAGCCGCCAACCCATACCTATTGCAAGCGTCTGTTCTGGCGGCGGGGCTGGACGGTGTCGCCAACGAAACCGACCCGGGCAAACGGCTTGATATTGATATGTATGCGATGGGTCACACGGTTAAAAACGTAAAAACGCTTCCCTTAAATCTGATCGACGCAATTAGGATATTTGCAGACAGCAAACCCATGCGCGCCGCATTTGGAGAAAGCTTTTCAACCGCCTATATCAAGCTGAAGTCGGCAAACTGGAACCAGTATTGCCAACAGCTTACGCAGTGGGAACGTGACACGACACTTGACTGTTAAGTCTAGGCAGGCAAATTGAAGTCCCGTATCAGAGGTTTGGAGCTTGACTGTTTTGCCGTCGGCTTTTTGGGTGTATCTCTAGAAAAAGCACAATCACGCAAGTTCCCAACAAACGCGAGAATTACTTACTGTGCTTTATGAAAACTCGCAGCACCTAGCCTGCTTCCTAGAATTGTCTACGTATTTGGATTAGGTACTTTGTAGAAAAGTTATCTACAAATAACCCGCGCCAGTAAATCATACACCCGTGCTAGGCTGCCACCGCTTTGCGCGCCATATCCCAATAGATTTCTTCAACTTTGGCCCGCGACAGTCGCCCGCCCTCGCGATACCAGGTGTTCACCCCCGTCAGCATCGCAATCAGCGCCATCATCGCCAGTTTGGTATCGGGCACCGCAAACACTCCTGTTTGCTGACCGT
>CAZIDQ010000051.1:12808-15344 GCA_964538015.1 uncultured Marinosulfonomonas sp. | reverse complement strand
TTGGTCAACCCGTCGCAAATCTCGACAGCCTTGCCTGCGCCGATCATATCAAGCCAGCTGAACGGCCCGCCCGACCACGGCGCAAAGCCCCAGCCGAGGATCGCGCCGACGTCGCCTTCGCGGATGTCCTCAAGCACACCTTCATCCAGCGCGCGCACAGCTTCCAGCACTTGCGCCATCAGCAGGCGGTGCTGCACCTCGTGCACGTCCGGTTGCTCATCTGCCAGCGGGTATTTCGCCGCCAGACCGTCCCACAGCCCCTGCCGCTTGCCCTTTTCGTCATAGGCATAGAAACCGGCCTTGGTTTTGCGGCCCAAGCGGCCCTCGTCGGCCATCCAGAACAGCACCTCGTCCACTGCGCCATCTGGGTAAGCATCGCCCATTGCGGCGCGGGTGGCTTTGGCGATTTTCACGCCCAGATCAATCGAAGTTTCATCGACCAGCTGCAACGGCCCCAGCGGCATCCCGACCAGTTTGGCGGCGTTTTCCACCAGTGCGGGGGCGACGCCCTCTTTGACCATGCGGATGCCCTCGTTGATGTAGGGGATGATGCAGCGGTTGGCATAGAAGAAGCGCGCGTCATTGACCACGATCGGGGTTTTGCGGATCTGGCGCACGAAATCCAGCGCCTTGGCCACGGCCACGCTGCCGGTTTCCTTGCCCTTGATGATCTCGACCAGCAGCATCTTTTCAACCGGTGAAAAGAAGTGGATGCCGATGTATTGTTCAGGCCGTTTGGATGCTTTGGCCAGTTCGGTGATCGGCAGGGTCGAGGTGTTGGTGGCAAAGATGCAATCGTCCCCAACAACCGCTTCGACCTTGGCGGTGACTTCGGCCTTGATTTTCGGGTCTTCGAACACCGCTTCAACGATCAGATCGCAGCCCTTCAGCGCGGCATAGTCGGTGGTGGCGGTGATCAGGCTCAGCGCCGCTTCTTTCTTTTCGGGCGTGGCCTTTTTGCGGGCGATGCCCTTGTCCATATAGGTGGCAGTGT
Organism: uncultured Marinosulfonomonas sp.; assembly: GCA_964538015.1. GTDB lineage: Bacteria > Pseudomonadota > Alphaproteobacteria > Rhodobacterales > Rhodobacteraceae > Profundibacter. The sequence continues at coordinate 14,350 of CAZIDQ010000051.1, read as the reverse complement.
AATCCTTGCCGCGGTCGGCGGCGGCTTGGTCTTGGTCGATCAGCACCACTTCGATTCCGGCCATGGCCGACACCAGCGTGATACCGGCGCCCATCATGCCAGCGCCCAGAACGCCCAGCTTTTTGACCTGTTGCGGCGGCACATCGGGGCGGTTGGCGCCTTTTTCCAGCGCCTCCTTGTTGATAAACAGGCTGCGGATCATGGCGGATGATGACGGGTTCATCATTACATTGGTGAACCAGCGGGCCTCGATCTTGATGGCGGTGTCAAAGGGCACCAGCGCCCCTTCGTATACGGCAGACAGCAGGGCCTTGGCGGCGGGGTAGACGCCCCAAGTGTTGCCGTTCACCATGGCGGAGGCGCCAACGAAGGTCATGAAACCGGCGGGGTGGTAGGGGGCGCCGCCGGGCATTTTATAGCCCTTGGCGTCCCATGGTTTCAGGATGTCGGCATCCTTGGCGTTCAAAACCCATTCCTTGGCTTTGGCCAGCAATTCATCCGCTGGAACCACCTCGTCAATCACTCCGGCCATTTTGGCGGCTTTGGGGTTGTTCAGCTTGCCTTGCAACAACAGCGGGCTTGCGGCCATCGCGCCCATTTTGCGCACAAGGCGGGTGGTGCCGCCCATGCCGGGGAAAATCCCGACCATGATTTCGGGCAGGCCGATTTTGGCCTTTGGGTTGTCAGCGGCAAAGATGCGGTGGCACGACAACGGCAGTTCAAGGCCGATGCCCAAAGCGGTGCCGGGCAGGGCGGCGGCGATCGGTTTGCCGCCCTTGTTGGTTTTCGGGTCCATGCCTGCGCGCTCGATCTTGCGCAGGATGGCGTGCATCTGCATCAGACCGTCAAACAGCCCCTGTGCGGGGTTGTCGCCTGCGTCATCCTTCATCTTGGCGATGATGTTCAGGTCCATGCCACCGGCAAAGGAACCTGTCTTGCCCGATGTGATGACAACGCCTTTGACGGCATCGTCGGCCAGCGCCTTGTCAATCAGACCGTCAAGATCCTGAAAAGCCTGAATGCTCATCACATTCATGGATTTGCCTTTGGTGTCCCATGTGATGGTGGCCACATTGTCTGCGTCTGTGGAATAGGAAAAATCGCTCATTTGGTTTCGTCCTCTTGATAAGGTGTGCCGTCTTTGTGGCTGAACTGGCGCTCACCGTTTCGACGTGTGTAGTGAAGATCAATGTCGGGGTAATGGCAGGTGTCATTCTCTGCCCGTGTGCCGATGATCAGATAATAGGCAGGCTCTTCGCTGCGGTTGATCAGGTGGTGGGCGTTACTGTCGCCCGCCTTCCAGCCCGCCGCCATGCCTTCGGTCATTATGTGTTCGCCGTCGTCCTCGACCAGAACCACTTCGCCGCTTAGCATATACAGGAACTCGTCCTCGTTTTCATGCCAGTGGCGTTGCGATGACATGCCGCCGGGCAACAGCTTTTCGATGCCAACACCGAACTGGGTCAGGCCTGCCGCCTCGCCCAGTGCTGCGGCCTCGTAATGGTTGCACGGCTCATCAAACGGGGCAGGATAGCCAACACT
>CAZIDQ010000051.1:0-12708 GCA_964538015.1 uncultured Marinosulfonomonas sp. | reverse complement strand
CTGCGGCCTCGTAATGGTTGCACGGCTCATCAAACGGGGCAGGATAGCCAACACTGTCAGATCCTTTGATCAGGGGCAGTTCGTTGATTTTGATCACGGGCATCAGACGCGCTCGATGATTGTGGCGGCACCCATACCGGATGCAATGCACAGGGTGGCAAGGCCGACCTCTTTGTCTTGCCGTTCGAGTTCATCCAGCACGGTGCCGATGATCATCGCGCCGGTGGCGCCCAGCGGGTGGCCCATGGCGATAGAGCCGCCGTTCACATTCACCACCGAAGGATCAACATCAAACGCCTGCATAAAGCGCATGACGACGGATGCAAAAGCTTCGTTCACCTCGAACAGGTCGATGTCGGAAATCGCCATGCCGTGATCCTTCAGGATCTTTTCGGTCACCGGAACGGGACCGGTCAGCATGATGGTGGGATCAGTGCCGATTTTGGCAGTAGCGCGGATGCGGGCGCGGGGTTTTAGGCCGTATTTCTCGCCAAATTCCTTGTTGCCGATCAGGATCGCGGCCGAGCCATCAACGATGCCCGATGAATTGCCCGCGTGGTGGATGTGGTTGATCCGCTCCAGATGCGGGTATTTCATGATCGCGACCTTATCAAAGCCGGGCATGACTTCGCCCATGTCCTTGAAGCTGGCCTTCAGCGCGCCCAGTGCCTCGGTGGTGGTGCCGGGGCGCATGTATTCGTCACGGTCCAGAATGGGCAAGCCGTTCTGATCCACAATCGGAACGATGGATTTGGCAAACCGGTTGTCGTCCCACGCGGCCTTGGCGCGGTTCTGGCTTTCGACCGCCAGCGCGTCGGCCTGATCGCGGGTGAAACCGTATTCGGTGGCGATCAGATCGGCGGAAATGCCCTGAGGCACGAAATAGGTGCCCATCGCGACGCTGGGGTCAACGGCAATCGCGGCACCGTCACTGCCCATGGCCACGCGGCCCATCATTTCCACGCCACCGGCGATATAGGCCTCGCCGGCGCCGCCTTTGATCTGATTGGCGGCAAGGTTCACCGCCTCCATACCCGAGGCACAGAAGCGGTTGATGGCAAGGCCGGGGATCGACTGGTCCAGTTCCGAGGCCAGAACAGCAGTGCGGGCAAGGCAGCCGCCCTGTTCCATGACCTGCGTGACGTTGCCCCAGATCACGTCCTCGACCGCGTGACCGTCCAGATTGTTGCGATGTTTGATCGCGTTCAGGATTTGTGCAGACAGGCGCACGGCGGTGACTTCGTGCAGCGCACCATCCTTGCGGCCCTTGCCGCGGGGGGATCGGACAGCGTCATAGATATAGGCTTCGGTCATTTGGTTTTTCCTTCTTGGCTTGCACGGTCAGCGGGGCTGCCGGGCATCAGATCATAAGGGTGTTTCCAGCCAGGCGTGTCGCTGATGCGGGTTAGCCAGGCGTCGATGTGGGGCCATTCCTTGCGGTCGAAACCGAAAGGTTCGGGGTAATAAAGGTAGCTGCAACAGGATAGATCGGCGATGGTCAGATGATCGGCGGCGACCCAGTCACGGTTTTCCAGATGCTGATTCAGGGTTTTGTAGGCGGCGTTCAGGCGGGCCTGCGTGAAGGGGATCACGCCCTGGGGTTGTTTGTCTTTGGGCAGGAAATGGATCAGGAATCGCGTCATGCCGGCGGGCGAGGACAGCTTGTGATTGTCCCACAACGTCCAGCGCAGAATTTCACGGCGTTCTTCAGGTGTGGTGCTGCCCAGACGTCCGGATTTTTCCACCACATAATCCTGAATGACGCCGGACTGGGCCAAAATCAAATCGCCATCGACCATGACAGGCGCCTCGCCCATTTCGTTCAGGGCGCGGAATTCGGGGCTGCGAGTTTCGCCGTTGAAAAAGTCGACATAGACCGGTTCCCACTCTAGACCCGAAAGTTCTAAGGCCAGCGCCGCCTTGTAGGAATTGCCGCTTTCGCCAAAACAGTAAAGCTGGATCGTCATACCGGATACCCCGTTGTTTGCCCTACCGGCCCAAGCGGGGGTTTCACCCCCGCACCCCCAAGGTATTTGGAAAAAGAAGAAGGGGGCAGGTAAGAAAGTATTAAGGTTAATGGGCTTAGAATGGATGGGCGGTACAGGCTGAGGAGCCGATGACCGCAAAAGGAGAAGGCCCTGCGACGCCCCGCCTTATGGGCCGGTCGAAGCGGGGTCATTTCCTTTTGCGGTCTTCTTCTTTTTCTAAATACCTCCGCCGGAGGCGTTCCACGGTTTCCACACATGGCGAGGCTACCTTTTACGTGCTTCGAGTTCAGAGTTGAACAGGCGCAAGCGGTGCGAGAGGTTATCGTGATCGATCACGCTGCTGAAGTTTTCAAACAGAAAGGAGAGCGCTTCGCCCTCATCCAGTCCGGCGTCTTTGGCAAAGTTACGTAAACGGCGGTAGCCCTCTTCAGACATGGCGACCGGAAAACGGCGGGTCAGGCGCAGGCGTTTTGGCATTATCGTCCCCTATACATCGTGGGGTGGTCCCGCACCCATATGCGGGACCACCAGCCGTGAGTGCTCCTCCCCAGGAGCGATATTCGCAGTCTAGAACGCTTCGGCGTCCAATGCCATCACAGTGTCCGCGCCGCTTTCGATCCGTGCAAGATGCATGCCGGTGGCGGGCAGTTGGCGGGCCATGTAGTAGCGCCCTGTTGTCAGCTTGGTTTCATAGAATGCCGTATCCGTTGCCCCGGCTGCCAGCGCCACATTGGCGGCTTTGGCCATACGGGCCCACATCAATCCTAAACAGGTGTGGCCGAACAAATGCATGAAATCATTCGAGCCAGCCAGCGCGTTATTCGGATTGGTCATGCCGTTTTGCATGAAATACATCGCCGCCGCCTGCAAATCCTTGCTGGCCTGTTTCAGCGGTTCAAGGAAGTCGGCCTTCAGCGCCTCGTCGTCAGAGTTTTCCTTGATGAACGCTTTGACCATGTCAAAGAAGGCCATCACATGTTTGCCGCCATCCTGCGCCAGTTTCCGCCCCACAAGGTCAAGCGCCTGAACGCCGTTGGCACCCTCGTAAATCTGGGTGATACGGGCGTCGCGTACGAACTGGCTCATCCCGTGTTCCTCGATATATCCGTGGCCGCCGAATACCTGTTGCGCCTGCACGGTCATGTCAAAGCCCTTGTCGGTCAGGAACCCTTTCACAACCGGTGTCATCAACGATACAAGCCCGTCGGCTTCCTTGTCGCCGCCGCGGTGGGACTGGTCAATCAGGTTCGCGCTCCATAACAAAAACGCACGACCACCTTCGACAAAGCTTTTCTGATCCATCAGATTGCGGCGCACGTCGGGGTGCACGATGATCGGGTCTGCGGGGCCGTCCGGATTTTCAACACCGGTAACGGCGCGGCCCTGAAGGCGATCTTTGGCGTAGATCACTGCGTTTTGATAGGCAGCTTCGGCCTGTGCCAGCCCCTGCATGCCAACGCCGATGCGCGCTTCGTTCATCATGGTGAACATGGCGCGCATGCCTTTGTGTTCCTGTCCCAGCAAATAACCGGTGGAGTCATTATAGACCATCACGCAGGTGGCATTGCCGTGGATGCCCATCTTTTCCTCGATGCTGCCCACCGAGACGCCGTTTGCATCGCCCAAGGTGCCGTCGTCCTTGACGATGTATTTTGGCACGATGAACAGGGAAACACCTTTGATGCCTTCCGGCCCGCCCGCAATTTTTGCCAGTACCAGATGGATGGTGTTATCGGACAGGTCGTGATCGCCCGCCGAGATAAAGATTTTCTCGCCGGTGATTTTATAGCTGCCATCATCTTGCGGAACCGCTTTGGTGCGCATCAGGCCCAGATCGGTGCCGCAATGGGATTCCGTCAGGTTCATGGTGCCGGTCCATTCGCAGGACACCATTTTGGGCAGGAATTTTGCCTTTTGTTCATCTGTGCCGTGGGCGTGGATGGCGGAATAGGCACCGTGGGTCAGGCCCTGATACATGGTGAACGCCTGATTGGCACCCGAGAAAATCTCGCCGACAGCCGTGCCCAGAACATAGGGCATATTCTGGCCACCATAGTCGGGATCGCAATCCAGACCGGTCCAGCCGCCCTCTTTCATCACCTCGAATGCATCCTTGAACCCCGCAGGCGTGGACACCAACCCGTTTTCCAGTTTGCAACCCTCGACATCGCCAATCGCGTTCAGCGGGGCCAGAACCTCGCTTGCGACTTTACCGGCTTCTTCCAGAACCGCGCCGGTAAAATCGGCTTCCAGTTCGTCATAGCCGGGGATATCGCTGCTGCTGACACCCAAGACATCATGTAATAGGAACTGAACGTCTTTGATCGGGGCGGTGTAGCTGGGCATGGGTGGTATCCTTCCTGATTGTTTATTCGGCGGCCTTCAGGCCTTTATCGGCCAGTTGTTGTGCGCCCCACTCGAGGTGTTTTCTAAGATCGACAATGGCTTCGCCCAGTTCCTGATACTGGTCTTCCATTGCTGTTAGACGCTCGCAGGCTTGCTCGTATGTGCGGGCCAGCTGGGTTTTACCGTTGTCGCCGCGCTCGTATAGTTCAAGCAGTTGACGGGCCTCTTCCAGACTGAAGCCAAACCGTTTGCCACGCAAGATCAGCTTTAGCCGGGCGCGGTCACGTTTCGAGTATAGCCGTTTTTGGCCTTCGCGGGCAGGCGAAAGCAGCTCTTTGGACTCGTAAAAGCGTAATGTGCGGGCCGTTACGCCGAATTCTTCACACATCTGTCGAATTGTCATTGCGTCATCAACTTTCATGGCGCGATCCTTTTTGTAATGCACTTGCTACTGTGCAGGACATGCGGATCACTTGGCAACTCTACAACCATGCTTTACGCGAACGTAAACGTAACGTGGCGTCACATGGCAAATGACGAAACGTCAGTAAAAGTGACGTAGGGGCATTTGAAATATTATTTTTGCGCGGTCGGGGTGCCGAATTGGCAAAGGTAAGGTATTCCTTACCCTATTTTTTATGCTTCAACTCGTCTGTGGCGCCATTTCGCAATTTCTGGAGTTCGGAAATTGATTCGTCGAGCTGTTTACGTTGCTCTTGCAGGGCATCCAGCTGTCTGTCCGCCATTTCCACCCAGGTTTCCAGTTGCGCCTTGGTGCCTTCCTGCTCGTAAATCTCTAACCACTGGCGGATTTCCTCGAGCGAGAAACCAAAACGGCGACCGCGCAGGATCAGTACCATGCGGGCCACTTCGCGCGGGCCATACAGGCGGGACCGGCCATCCTTTTCGGGGTTTAGCAGTTCGATATATTCGTAATACCGCAAGGTGCGCGGGGTGACTTCGAATTTTGCGCACATCTCTTTGAAGCTAAGTTTGGTATCGGACATGGTTTCACGGCTCCTTGCAGGGACACGGTAAACCAATGCAGGGGCGCGATGCAATCGGGGTTAGTTCAAAAATCCGGGGGCAAGGAAATAGAAGGCATAACCCAGCACCAGCGCGGGGAAAGATGTATAGATCGTCGCCAGCAGTGCTGCCTTTGGGTTCAAGGCGATGGCGGGGAACAGGGCATCGCCGTCATTGGCAATGGCATTGGCGATCAGGGCGGAAAACGGCACGATGCCGTTGATGTACAGCGTGGTCACCAGAATTTGCGGACCACATCCCGGAATAAAACCGATCAATACGCCGATCAACGGCATGGCAATCGCCACAGTGGAAAACAGCGCCGCCAGATCAAGGCCGGAAAACGCTTCCAGATAGGCATAGCCCAGATAGGCGGCCAGCACCCAGATGGTGATAAAGGCGGTTTCCTCGGTTACGCGGGAAAGGGCGGGGTCATCGGGGTTGGAAATGGCCTGTACGGGGGACACCAGCCAGATCAGCAGGATCAGCGCCATGCCGGTCAGGGCAAGGGCCAAGCCGATGGTGGCCATCATTGGCGAAGGGGTAACCTGAAAGGCATCCATCAATCCTAATCCCAGACCGGGTAGGGCGATGGCGCCAAACAGCATATCGCGGTGGCGGGTGCGCGGGATGCTGGGGCCAATTGAACAGGTGGCGTTAACGCGGCCCGGGATTTGTTTCTTGTGAAAACGGTCGACGATCAGGCCGGTGATCACGCCCGCCACCAAAGATAGCGGCATCACTACAGCGGCGGCCATCGGTTTGGTCGCAATCAGCAGGAAGGCGGCATCGCCCATGGTGCCTGTCAGGGCCGCCACCAACGCACCCAGTGTCACATTGCCCGAGGAATAGGCCGACGTAACGATAATTGCCCCCGCGCAACCGGGCGACATGCCCAACAGGGCGGCAATCGGGATTTGCAGGCGGGTCTGGCGGCGCAGGAAATCACCCAGATTGACGTTGAACAACTTCTCGCTGCCATAGACCAGCATCAGCGTGGCGGCCACGAACACCGATACACCGACAAAGGCATCATGCATCATGCCGCGTGTGACCTGCCCCAGTTCACCGGGCCAAAGCGCCAGAACAACCAGTGTTAGAACAATCGCTGTGCGCAGGTTTTTTAGGGGATTCAGCCGCAACAGCAGCGCCAGAGGGCTGCGTGAAGGTAGGCCAAGTTTTGCGGTCTGGGTGGTCATAACTGGTGTTCCGACTCTATTCCTGACAATATCACTAGGGAAAGTGAGAATGAGTTGCAAGTACAATACGCCGATAACCGGGGCGAAGTTAGGACTTGCGCTGATCTGTCGCGACCTGAATAACAAAAGGGTAGAATTCTGGGCTATCTGACAAGGAGTGGACGCGTGGCACTATCGGAACCCCTTGATGGCGAGGCGCGGGTCAATCTGATCCGGCAGGTTTTTGCCGCAATGCCGCATTTTCAGGCGCTGGGCATGGAGCTGGGCAAGATTGCCGATGGCAAGGCCGAAATCTCGATGGCCTATGACGAACGCTTTATTGGCGATCCGGAAACCGGCGTGATTTCCGGCGGTGCGGTTTCGGCGCTGATGGACACGACCAGCGGGGCGGCGGTGATGTGCCATCCGACCGGCACCATGGGCACGGCGACGCTGGATTTGCGCATTGACTATATGCGCCCCGCAACCCCGGGCCAGCGGATCACCGCACATGCCGAATGTTACCATGTGACCCGCACGGTTGCCTTTGTGCGCGCCACCGCCACGGACGAGGATACAGACCGCCCCGTGGCCACGGCCACCGGCACCTTTACCATCCAGCGCGAAGAAGGGGGCAAGAAATGAACCGAGGACGTCCCGAACCCGTGCAAGTGATCAAACAACGGCGCGATGCGGCGCTGACCTCTTTGGTTGACGGTGTGCCCTATGCGAAATTTCTGGGGATCAGTTTTGATCGGCGCGGGGATGAATTGACCGCCGTTCTGCCGTTTGATGAAAAACTGATCGGCAACCAGATGTTGCCCGCCATCCACGGCGGGGTGACAGCGGCCTTTCTGGAAATCACGGCGGTGATCGGCCTTAGCTGGCAAATGCTGTGGGACGATATCGAAAGCGGGGATGCGGGTGGGGACATGACTCTGCCACGGATGCCAAAGACGATTGATTTTACCATTGATTATCTGCGCAGTGGTCTGCCGCGCGATGCTTATGCGCGGGCGCGGGTGAACCGTTCTGGCCGGCGCTATGCCTCGGTGCATGTCGAGGGGTGGCAAGATAACCGTCAACGCCTGTTTGCACAGGCCACGGGGCATTTCCTGATGCCGCAACTGGATGAGTGATCCCAAAGCGGCCCCGCTAACCCATTCGCGCGTTCTGAAAATTGCCTTTCCTATCGTTCTGTCCAACGCCACAGTGCCCATTCTGGGTGCGGTGGATACCGGCGTGGTCGGGCAGTTGGGACAGGCCGCCCCGATTGGCGCGGTGGGGATCGGTGCGATTATTCTCGGTGCGATTTACTGGATGTTCGGGTTCTTGCGGATGGGCACCACCGGCATGGCCGCACAGGCACTGGGTGCGGGGGACCGCAACGAAGCGGTGGCGCTATTGGTGCGCGCTTTGTTGATCGGATTTGCGGCGGGCGTTGGAATTATCATCCTGCAGGTGCCGCTAATGTGGGCGGCGTTTCAGGTTTCACCCGCCTCAAGCGAAGTCGAGGGGATGGCGCGGGACTATATGCAAATCCGCATCTGGTCGGCCCCTGCTGCTGTGGCATTATACGGCATCAGCGGCTGGTTGATTGCCAAGGAGCGAACCCGTTCGGTGCTGGTGCTGCAATTCTGGGTGAACGGGGTGAACATCGGGCTGGACCTGTGGTTTGTGCTGGGCCTTGGCTGGGGTGTGCAGGGCGTGGCGATTGCAACCTTTTTGGCAGAATGGAGCGGGCTGGTGCTGGGTCTTTGGCTGTGCCGCAGCGCTTTTGTTGGCGCGATCTGGCGCGATTGGGCGCGGATATTCGACTTTGCCAGATTGAAGCAGATGGCGGTGGTGAATACCGATATCATGCTGCGTTCGGTCCTGTTGCAGGTCATTTTCATATCATTTCTGTTCTTTGGCGCGGATTTTGGCGACGTGCCGTTGGCGGCCAATCAGGTGTTGTTGCAATTTTTGTTCATCACGGCCTATGCGATGGACGGTTTTGCGATTTCGGCGGAAACGCTGGTGGGGCAGGCATTGGGGGCGAATAATCGCATTGCATTGCGCCAAAGCGCCTCGCTGACCAGTTTTTGGGGGCTGGTTACGGTCATCGTTTTGTCACTGGCGTTTTGGGCATTCGGGGGGGGCATCATAGATTTGATGACAACCGCGCCGGATGTAAGGGCCGAGGCCCGTTTGTATCTGGTCTATATGATCATGGCGCCGGTTCTGGGTGTGGCGGCATGGATGCTGGATGGTATTTTCATCGGTGCCACCCGCACCCGTGATATGCGCAATATGATGGCGCTGTCGTTCATTGTTTATGCGGTGTCTATCGCGGTGTTGGTGCCAAAGTTCGGAAACCACGGGCTGTGGTTGTCTTTGCTGATATCCTTTGTCGCCCGCGGGGTGACGTTGGGGCTGAAATATCCGGGGCTTGAGGCGCAGGCGGGCAAATAGATTTTATGCCTGCGGCGCAGGTATTTAAGAAAAGAAGAAGGGCCTAGAGAATATCCAGCACGGATTTTGGTGGACGGCCAAGGGCGGCTTTGCCATTTTTGATCACCACGGGGCGTTCAATCATTTTGGGGTTTTCGGCCATGGCTTTGATCAACGTGTCCTCGTCTGCATCCTTTAGGCCCAGTTCCTTGAACAGCGCTTCGCCTTTGCGGACCAGTTTTTCCGCAGGGGTGTCCAGCAGCGCCAGCACCTCGCGGATTTCGGCCTCGCTTGGGGCGTCGTCAAGATAGCGGCGGATGGTCGGCGTGATGCCGGCTTCTTCGATCAGGGCCAGCGTGGCGCGGGATTTGCTGCAACGGGGGTTGTGCCAGATGGTTGTCATAGCCAGTCCTTTCGTCCGGTTCCGACCGCGTCGGAGAGTTTGTAGAATTTGTCGCGCGCCAGCAGGTCGTCAAGGCCACGGGTGATGTCATTGACCAGTGACAGCCCCTGATAGACCATCGCGGAATAAAGCTGAACCGCCGAGGCACCGGCGCGGATTTTCTGATAGGCCTGTTCGGCCGAGCCGATGCCGCCCACCCCGATCAGGGGGATTTTACCGTCGGTCAGTTCCGAAAGCTGTGCCAGAACGCGGGTGGATTTTTCAAACAAAGGTTCGCCCGACAAACCACCCGTTTCGTCACGGTGGCGGCTGGTCAGCCCGTCGCGCGACAGGGTGGTGTTGGTGGCGATGATGGCATCAATGCCGGTTTGGCGGGCCACGTTTGCCACATCCGCCAGTTCCGGTTCATTCAGATCGGGCGCAATTTTCAGGAACACGGGGATCGGACGGGGCAGACTATCGCGCACCTTCAGCACGCCGTTCAGCAGGGCGGTCAGGGCATCCTTGCCTTGCAAATCACGCAGCCGTTCGGTGTTTGGGGACGACACATTTACCGTGGCAAAATCAATATCCCCGCCGCAATAACCCAGCACCTTGGCAAAATCACCGGCGCGATCCTCGCTATCCTTGTTTGCGCCAAGGTTCAGACCAATCACCGCGTCACCGGTGTATTGCACCAGTCTGCGCCCGATTGCCTCCATTCCGTCATTGTTGAACCCGAAACGATTGATCACCGCCTTGTCCTCGGTCAGGCGAAACAGGCGTGGTTTGGGGTTGCCCGGTTGCGGGCGCGGGGTGGCGGCGCCGACTTCGAGAAAGCCGAAACCGGCACGAGACAGCGGCGCAAGGGCCACGGCGTTTTTGTCAAAACCGGCGGCAAGGCCAACGGGGTTGGGCAGGTTCAGCCCCGCAATCGTGGTGCGCAGGCGGGGCGAGGTGTAGACGCCGGGAAGCGGCATCAGCCCGCTGTTCAACGCCTTGAGCGACAGGGCGTGCGCCTGTTCAGGGTCCAGCCGGTGCAGGGCTTTTATTCCAAGGCGTTCGATCAGCTTCATGTCATTTCTGCCGGAAAGATATGCGCCCCGTCATCAATAGGCAGCGGTTTGGCCCACAGTACTTCGGCGCGGTTTAGCGGGCGGTAGAGGTGCGCAAACAGATCGCCCCCGCGCGAGGGTTCCCATTTTATCGCGTCGCCCATATTGTCGGCCTCGAAGGCGACCAGCATCAGACCATCTACACCGGCAAAATATTTCGCTGCTGTTTCGCCGGCCTGCGTGGCGGTGGAAAAATGGATGAACCCGTCGGCCAGATCAATCGGCGCACCAAGGGTTTCGCCGGTTTCGTCAAGTTTGGCCCATTCGGGCCCGAGGAAGATTTTATAAATTTGCATGAGGGTGACATGCCGTTTTGAGATGCAATCGTCAAGGCTTTGACTCTTGGGTGATACATCGCCACGATACGGGTGATTCAGTTCACTCAACAGGGGGATTCCCGATGCTTACTCGTATGATTTTGAAAACCACGGCGGCTGCGGCGGCTTTGTCGTTCGGGGCCGGAATGGCCGTTGCGGATTATTCGCTGACCATTCTGCACACCAATGACTTCCATTCGCGGTTCGAGCCGGTAAGCAAATACGATTCGGGTTGTTCCGAGGAAAAGAACGTCGAGGGCAAATGTTTTGGCGGTACCGCCCGGTTGATCACTGCGGTTAACGCGGCACGCGCGCGGACCAATAATTCAATCCTTGTGTCTGGCGGGGACCAGTTTCAGGGATCGCTGTTTTACACCTATTACAAAGGTAAAATCGCAGCCGAGATGATGAACAAACTGGGCTATGACGCAATGACCGTGGGCAACCATGAATTTGACGATGGTCCCGAAGTGTTGCGTGGCTTTATGGATGCGGTGGGTTTTCCGGTTCTGATGTCGAACGCCGATTTTTCCGGCGAGGCGATGCTGGCGGACAAGTTGGCAAAATCGACAGTGATCGAGCGGGGCGGCGAGAAGCTGGGCCTGATCGGGTTGACGCCTCAGGATACCGATGAATTGGCCAGCCCCGGTCCCAACGTGATCTTTACCGATCCGGTCGGGGCCGTTCAGGCCGAAGTGGACCGGTTGACGGCCGAAGGTGTGAACAAGATTATCGTGCTGTCGCATTCCGGTTATGTGGTGGACCAGAAGGTCGCCGCCGAAACCACCGGTGTGGATGTGATCGTCGGGGGGCATTCGAATACCTATTTGTCCAACACCTCGGATCGGGCCAAAGGCCCATATCCGACGATGGTTGGCAACACCGCGATTGTGCAGGCCTATGCTTACGGGAAGTTTCTAGGCGAATTGAATGTGACCTTTGATGACGAAGGCAACATCAAGGAAGCCGTGGGCGAGCCGATCTCAATGAATGCCGATGTGGCCGAGGACGGTGACACCAAGGCGCGGATCAAGGAACTGGCCGTGCCGCTGGAGGAAATTCGCCAACTGGTCGTGGCCGATGCAGCCGCGCCGATTGACGGCAACCGCGACAACTGCCGCGTGAAAGAATGCGAGATGGGCAACCTTGTGGCTGATGCCATGCTGGCGCGCGTCAAGGATCAGGGTATTTCGATTGCGGTGGCCAATTCGGGCGGCATTCGGGCCTCGATTGATGCGGGCGAAGTGACCATGGGCGAAGTGCTGAGTGTGCTGCCGTTCCAGAACACGCTGTCGACTTTCCAGATCAAGGGGGCGGGTGTTATTGCCGCGCTTGAGAACGGGGTGAGCCAGGTGGAAGAGGTCAAGGGGCGTTTTCCGCAGGTGGCTGGCCTTAAGTTTACCTGGGATCCGGCGGTTGCCCCGAACGAGGGCCGCGTGAGCGAGGTGTTGGTTTCCGAGGGCGATTCCTGGGTGCCGATTGACCCCGAAAAGGTTTATGGCGTTGTGACCAACAACTATGTTCGTGGTGGTGGTGATGGCTATAAGATGTTCGCAACCGACGGGATGAATGCGTATGATTTCGGTCCTGATCTGGCGGATGTGATGGCTGAATATATGGCTGCGCAGGGCGGGTATTCTGCCTATACGGATGGGCGAATTTCCCAAAAGTAAGCGGCTGACAGACACTGCAAAAAGGCGCGTCTGTTTCAGGCGCGCCTTTTTGGTTTAGGGTGATCCGAACGAGGCCGTTTGCGGGCCGCTTTATATCTCGACCCCACAAGGGGGTCTCGGATTTGCCTGCGGCGCGGATATTTTTCAAAGGAGAAGGGGATGTGTGGACGATTTGCCCTGACCCTGCCGGTGGACGCGATGGCGCAGATGTTTGCGGCCCTGCCTGCGAACAATCTGCCCGTGACCCCGA
>CAZIDQ010000050.1:13601-15353 GCA_964538015.1 uncultured Marinosulfonomonas sp. | reverse complement strand
ACCCAGAATTCCACCGCGAAATCCACGCCGCTGTCGCCAAACCCGCGCAATTCGCAATCGGGCGGAAAGGGTTTGTCCAGCACCTCTTTGTGCTTGGCCACCGCCGCTTCGACAATCGCGGGAATCTTGTTGATGTCGGTGTCATAGGACACGGAAAAAGGGGCCTCATAGCGGTTGGCCGAACCACTGTCGGAATAGTTCACCACGCGGGTTGTGATGAAATCCTCGTTCGGGATCACAATCCAGCGCCCGTCGTAGGTTTCCAGAATGGTCGCCCGCGCCATCATCTTGATGATCGTGCCCGCTTCGCCGCCGTCCAGTTCCACATAATCGCCAACTGTGGCCTGCCCTTCCAGCAACAGAATAACACCGGATATGAAATTCGAGGCGATCTTTTGCAGACCAAACCCAAGGCCAACGCCGATCGCGCCGCCCAGCACCGCAAGCGATGTCAGGCTGATGCCCATGATGTTCATCAACAGCAAAAACGCCACGCCGAAGATGATGATTTCCGTTGCCTTGACCGCCAGTTGCCGCGTGGCGGGGCGCATTTCCTCTTGTTTCTGGATCAGGGCGGCACTTTGATCATTCGACCAGCGGCCCAACCAGAACAGGATGCTGCCCGCGATCACCCCGCGCACCAGCGCCATGATCGAAAACGAGATATTACCAAGCGAAATTACCGTGGCCGACAGGTACGCCGTCAGATCATCCAGCAGGCCCAGCGCGTATAGCGCCATAGCGGGGATCAGGATGTATTTTCCCAGCATTTTCAGGAAGGAATCCTTGACGATATCGCGCACCAAGGCCCGTGCCGCCAAGAACAGGAACACCCGTTTGCCGAATGCAATCACTGCACCCGAGCCGAACAACGAGCGGGTGATCTGCTCACCGATGCCGGTAAATGCGTAGGCCAGAAGCGGCAGCAACAGTGGCAGGAACATCAGCACAAACCGGCGTGCTTGCGCCAGATACGAGGTCTGGCCATCGGGCGGGGTGATGGCCTTGGTCAGGATAGGCGACAGTTTGCGGCTGACCACCAGCGCGGCTAGAAACGCCGCCACCAGCAGGCCGAATTGCGACCATGCGGCGGGACTTAGCAACCAGCCTTGCGCCAACTCCCAGCCTTGGTTCACATAGCCCAATACCTGCTTAACAATTTCCGGCTGCCCGTCCATGTCCGCACCTTTACCCGTTACACATCTTCTTGATGCCGCTTAGAATTTCCGGCTTGGCATCCAGCACATCCGCGGCCAGATCACCAATGGTTCCGGCCATCTTATCGCCTGAAACCAACATATCTACCAGCCCGAAATCCAGCGCCTGATCTGCAGTGATTTTTTGCCCGCCCATCAGGATCAGTTTGGTGCGGGCGGGACCAATCAGCGCCCGCATACGTGCGGGGTCGGACGGTTGTGGCAAAAAGCCCAGCTTCATCACGGGGTAAAAGAATTTCGCATTCGGCACCGCGATCCGCAGATCACAGGCCAGCGCCATGCCAAACGCCCCACCCGCCAAAGTGCCATTCAGCGCGGCAATGGTTAGGCAAGGGGCAGCAGCCACCGCGCCAGACAGCCGTTCCCACACCGGATCGATGGCCAGCCCTGCGCGGGCCTCGTCCAGATCGGCGCCGGCGCTGAACACGCGCCCCTCGCCGGTGATCACCAGCACCTTGGCGTCAACCGCAGCTTCGGCAATATCCGCCAGTTGTTCCAGCATCGCCTTGGTCAGCGAATTGGCCTTGTCGGGGCG
>CAZIDQ010000050.1:6253-13501 GCA_964538015.1 uncultured Marinosulfonomonas sp. | reverse complement strand
ATCGGCTCGATCACACCGGCATTGTTAATTACCACATCCAGCGTGCCGAATTTTGCCACGGCCTGCTGTATGGCCGCATCAACCGCCGAATAGTTGCCCACATCACACGCTATCGCCAAAGCCGTGTCGCCGATTTCCCGCGCAATCGCACCAATCGCCCCGCCGGATCGCGCCAGCAGAACCACATTTGCGCCCGCTTCGGCGAACTCTTGCACAGCCGAAGCCCCGATTCCACGGCTTGCACCGGTGATCAGAACGGTTTTTCCAGATATTTCGTCCATATTTATCTCTCCGGTTAAAAACTTAGGATAAAACACTCTTTGCACCGTGAATAGGGCCGACTTATACTTGAAACCCGCGCATTTCACGTCCATTTATATGGCCAAACTAAAATTTTAACGATGAAGGGTTCAGCATGAACAATTGGAAAGCGATCAGCGGTTCCGCCGCAATTATCACATTGATGGGCAGTACAGCGACGTTTGCCGACGTCACTTCGCAAGAGGTTTGGCAGGATTGGCATGATTACATGTCCGGTTTTGGCTATGAAGTCACCGCATCCCCTGCTGTTACCGGCGATAGTGTTACTGTTGACAACCTGATGATTGCCATGCCCCTTCCGGACGACGGAGGAATGGTCAAAGTCGATTTTGGCAAGATTTCCTTCACGGATCAGGGCGACGGAACAGTTGCAGTAATCCTGCCCGATCAAAAACCGATTGCGATCAGCGTAAATAACGATTTTTCTGTCACGATGAACTATGACACCACCGGCATGTCGATGGTTGTCAGCGGTTCGGCACAGGATATGACCTATACCTATTCCGCCCCCAAAATCGCCATCAGCATTGCTGATCTGGTGGTTGACGGCGAGAAAATGGATGATGCAAAGCTGGATCTGGCCCTGACAAATATGGCGGGTACTTCAAACAGCAAGATGGGTGCATTGCGCAACATCGTACAGTCCTTTGCATCCGATATGCTCACCTATGACGTTGCATTCACCGAGCCGGGTGGAAGTTCGGTATTCGCTGTCAAAGGCTCGATGGCTGATTTCAAGATGAACTCGGACACCAGCATCCCCGCCAACGTGGATTTCGAAAAAATGCCCGAAGCTATGGCAAACGGCTTTGCCGCCAACGGGGACTTGGTATGGGGCGCAGGCGGATACGAATTTAACTCGGATGATCACGGGACAACGGTTAATGGCTCGTCCAGCTCGGATTCGGGCAGCCTGAAATTCGCCCTTAGCCGCGACATGATCAATTACGGCGGCACAGCCATCGGTACCAAAGCGTCGTTCACCAGCTCGGATTTTCCGTTCCCTGTTGACATCACTATCGCCGAAAGCGTGTTCAACCTGCTGATGCCTGCGGGTCCATCAGACGAGCCAAAGGATATGAACCTGACGCTGAAACTGGTTGATTTCAACGTCAACGATATGATCTGGAGCATGGCCGATCCGATGGGCAAACTGCCCCACGACGCTGCCACAATCGTGATGGATGTCGACGGCAAGGCAAACTGGCTCATCGACATCATGGACCCCGAGAACGAAGCCAACGACAGTTTCGACACCCCGGGTGAATTGCATGCGCTTAATCTAAACGCGCTGCAGGTGAAAATCGCAGGTGCCGATCTGACTGGCAACGGCGCGTTCACTTTCAACAACGACGATCTGGAAACATTTGATGGCCTGCCCGCCCCTACAGGCGCGATTGACCTGAAACTGGTGGGTGGTAATGGCCTGCTGGATAACCTGATCGCCATGGGCATGGTCCCCGAAGATCAAGCCATGGGCGTGCGCATGATGATGGGTCTGTTTGCCGTTGCCGGTGACGGCGAAGATACGTTGACTTCGAAGATCGAAGTGAATGCTGACGGCTCGGTTCTGGCCAACGGTCAGCGCCTGAAATAAGCCGATCAAACGTTCCTGACGGGCCGCAAGGGGTGCACCCTTGCGGCCCGTTTGCGTTTTGGCCTAGTCTTTTGGAAGTATTGCCAGCCCTGTAATTTCAGAAAGACCACCAATGAACGCCCTGTCCCGCCTTTGCACCACCACCGCCCTTGCCACGCTGATCGCCACCTGTCCGGCGCTGGCCGACGTCACTGCCCAACAGGTTTGGTCCGATTGGCAGGAAATGATCAAACGCACCGGTGCCGAGGTAACCTTTGACAAGGCCGCAAGCGATGGCATCCTGACCATCAACAATCTATTCCTTGTTTTCAAAGACGAAAATCGCCCCGACACAACCCGCATTAACATGGGGTCGCTGGTATTTCAGGAACGTGGTGATGGTGCCGTCGAGGTTTTATTGCCGTCAGACGCCCCGATCACCCTTGAAAACAGTGATGTTCAAATCACCTTTCGTCAAAGCCACAAAGACCTTTCGTTTGTTGTCAGTGGTTCCGAGGCTGACCTGACATACAGCTATCGTGCAGAAAAACTGTCGCTGATGCTGGTTGATCTGATGGTTGACGGCAAACAGCAGCCCAACACCGCCGCCAACATCACAATGAGCGACCTTGTCGGTACGACGCACAACGTAAACGCTGACCCGCGCAAATTTGCGCAAACCACCATGATCGGCGAACTGGCCTACAACATCGACATTGCCCCGCCAAACGATGACGGCCGCTTTGCATCCAACGGCGCCCTGAATACCCTGCAGTTCGACTTTGATGTGTCCTTTCCTGAAAACCTTGACGATGGCACGATGAAAGAAGCATTCGACGCCGGGCTGTCCGTCAAAAGCCTGATCAGCTATGACAGCATTGCCGCCGCCTTTACCTTTATTGAAAATGGCAACACCTCGACAGGATCATTTGACTCGCAGGCGGGCAATATGCGCGCATCTTTGGGTGCCGCCGCCGAGGGGCTTGTTGAATTGGTGCAGAGCCTGTCTTTTGGCCCGCTGTCACTAAACATCGACGGCAAGGGCGGGAATGGGGAAATCGTTGTCGTCGACCTGAAGCTTGACCAGATCGGCGGTAATTACGCCATAAACATTCCCGATAATATGGATTCCGAACAGTTCCGCACCGAAAACCCACCCATTGCAAAGTTGTTGCAAAGGGGAACGTCGCTGCGTTTCGAGGCCGGTTACAACGGTCTGGATGGCGCGTTCAGTTTTGACGGGAACGGGAATTCAGCCTCGGGTGCGTTTGCCTCGGTCGAATCCGATTTGGCAATTTCAATGGACAAGAACGCGCTGCAGGTATCCGGCCACAGCAAGGACAGCCAGATTGATCTGGTCTCGTCCGACCTTCCGTTTGGGCCGATCAAGGTATCGCTCAAAGAAACCCTGCAGAACATTGTTGTACCTGTCAGCGTCACACCGGACCCGCAGCCCTTTGTTTATCACGACCGGATTATCGATTTGACCATCAGCGATAACCTGTGGGCGCTGTTTGACCCCGAAGAAAAACTGCCGCGCGGGCCTTTGACCTATATTCTGAATGTCACCGGCACCGGAAACTGGCTGGTTGATATCTTTGACGAAAAATTCCAATCAGAACAATCCGCCACCCCCAAAGGCGAACTGCACAGCCTGACCCTGAACGAACTGCGCCTCGAGGTTGCGGGCACTGATCTGACCGGCAATGGCGCGTTCACTTTCAACAACGATGATCTGACCAGCTATGATGGCATTCCCGCGCCGACAGGCACGCTGGATCTGAAACTGTCGGGTGGCAATACGTTGCTGGACACGCTGGTTGAAATGGGCCTGCTGCAGGAAGAGCAAGCAATGGGCGCACGTATGGGGCTGAGCCTGTTTACGATCAAAGACGACGGTCGCGACACGCTGATTTCCCATATTGAAGCAACCGGCGACGGCAAGGTTCTGGCGAATGGCCAGCGCCTGAAGTAAGCTGCACTAAATCCAGAGTTGAAGGTACCCCGAATGATCTGTTTTCGCCGCCTGTTTACCACCACCGCCCTTGTTACCCTGACGGCAATGCCGGCAACAGCCGATGTGACTGCGAATGACGTCTGGAGCGGGGTAACCAACTATTACCGGGCCCTTGGCCTTACAGTCAGCGCCACCGAAATACGATCGGGAAACCGGTTGGCGTTGAACGATCTGAAAGCATCGGCCGAATTCCCGTTTGATCTGGGATCGGTCACCATCACAACAACAGGACTTGAATTGGTCGAGAACACCGATGGCACTGTGAACATCGTTGTTCCGGGCAACCTACCGCTGGCCCTGGCCCTAAGCCTGCCGGATGATATCTATGCCACCGCGACATTTGATTTTCGTCTGTCCGGTTTTCAAGGGCAGGTCACGGGTACCGCCCAAGAATTCACAATGAAATCCCATACCGCACACGAAGACCTCAAAGTCACCAGCCTAAACGTCATGGGGCCAAACACCCGCAAGATTGATTTTGATCTGAATTTCAGCGGCACGATCAATGACATCACCAGTCAAACAACTATTGCCACGGGCGATACTATCGTGGTGACCCAAGACATAACCTATGGCTATGCGGATATGGAGATCGGCTATAGCGGCACCAAAGGAAGTCTGGGCAGCTTTTCATCTGACCAGACAATGACCATTAACCGAATGGAAAACCATACCATCTGGAGCATTCCCAACAGCGGCGTTGACCTGTTGAACCTGTCGGCCGGATTGCGTGATGGATTGTCCTTTCAGGCCACTTCGGAAATGCGTCAGCAGGTCTCTACGCAGCGTGAAACACTTAATGGCAAAACGATTGCAGATCAGCAAACCTCGGTCGGGCAATCCAACACCACATTGGGTTTCTCAAGAAACGGTGTTTCCATGGCAATGGCAGCAAAGGATTACGACATCAATGCAACCCTAGCCGAATCTCCGGTTCCCATCCGCGCAGCGATTGCAGGACTGGCGCTCAAACTCGGCGGCCCACTGCTCAAATCCGACGCGGAACAAGGCTTCGATTATGCAATCGACCTTGAGGGGCTAACCCTTGCAGATGAGTTGTGGAACCTGTTTGACGCAAATACTGTTCTATCCCGCGGCCCTGCAAAGGTTAAGGTCGATCTGTCGGGCAAGGTGCGGTTGCTGTATGATCTGCCGAACTTCGATGTTTTATCGCGCGCCATTAAGGATAAACGCGACATTGCCGAACTGACGGCCCTTACCATAAACGGTCTGGATTTCTCCGCCGCCGGTGCACAGCTAACCGGCACCGGTGCCTTTACCTTTGACAATAATGACCGAACCACCTTCAAGGGGCTGCCTGCCCCCACCGGCGCGATTTCTTTGCAAATGTCGGGCCTGAACACCCTGATGGACAAGCTCATCCAGATGGGTCTACTGGAAAATGACGAAGCCCTCGGAATGCGTATGGGCTTGGGCCTGTTCACCGTTGTAGGCGATGGCAATGATACATTGCTTTCGGATATCGAGGTCAAACCGGATGGAAAAATTCTGGCCAACGGCAAGCGGATTAAATAACCACCCGCCCTTGCGCCGCGCCGCGCCACCGCTTACCTGATTTGCCAGACATGTCGCCGCAAGGATTACCTATGAGTGAAACACTTGAAACCCTGACCACCGCCCTGCTGGACGCCGCCAAAGCGGCGGGCGCAGATGCGGCGGATGCAATTGCGATTGACGGCACTTCGGTTTCGATCGACGTGCTGAACGGCGCGCTGGAACAGGCCGAACGTTCTGAGGGCACCGACATTGGTCTGCGGGTGATGATCGGCCAGCGGCAGGCCTGCGTTTCGGCCTCGGACACCAGCAGGGAAACCATCACCACCATGGCCGAACGCGCCGTAGCCATGGCACAGGTCGCGCCCGAGGACGACAGCATCGGATTGGCCAGTCCCGACCAATTGGCGCAGGACTGGGACGCCGCCGCGCTTGATATGTTCGATCCCGCCCCCGAACCTGACCCCACCACCTTGCAGGATTTTGCGCAACGCGCCGAAGCCACCGCACTGGCTGTGGATGGCATCAGCCAAGTCGAATCCGCCAGCGCTGGATACGGCCAGCGCCAGATGCACCTTGCCACCAGCAACGGCTTTTCCGGCGGCTACAAACGCAGCAGCATCCACACCTCCTGCGTCGCGATCACGGGCACCGGTGCCGATATGGAGCGCGATTACTACGGCGATGGCCGCATCTATGCGAGCGATCTGGAAAGCCCCGAACACATCGGCGCAATGGCCGCCAAACGCACGCTGGAACGCGCCGGCTCCCGCCAGCCCCCCAGCGGTGCCTTTCCGGTGCTTTATGACGAACGCGTCGCCTCTTCGCTGATGACCCACCTTCTGGCCGCGATCAACGGATCGGCCATCGTGCGCGGCTCCTCGTGGTTGCGCGATGCGATGGGCGAACAAATCCTGCCCGCCACCCTGTCCCTGATCGAGAACCCGCACCGCCCCCGCACCGGATCATCCCGCCCGTTTGACGGTGAAGGCCTGCCCACAGCACGCCGCGCGATCATTGATGACGGCACGCTGACCGGCTGGACGCTGGACCTTGCGACCGCCCGCAAACTGGGCCTGCAAAGCACCGCCAACGCTTCGCGCGGCACCTCGGCCCCGCCATCGCCCGGCACCGGCAATATCGCCCTGACCCAAGGCGACAAATCCCGCGCCGACCTGATCCGCGATATGGACACCGGCCTGCTGGTCACCTCGATGATCGGCAGCACCATCAACCCCACCACCGGCGACTATTCCCGCGGGGCGGCAGGGTTCTGGGTGGAAGGCGGCGAAATTCGATATCCGGTGAACGAATGCACCATCGCCGGTAACCTGCGCGACATGCTGCTGACGCTAACGCCCGCAAATGACGCCCGCACCCATCTGTCCCGTGTGGTGCCCTCGCTTCTGGTGGAAGGACTGACCATTGCCGGAAAATGATGACCTGATGCTGCTGATCAGCGCGGCCCACGCCAGCGCCGACATTGCCCGCAAGTTCTGGAAACAATCGCCCGAAACATGGGACAAGGACGCAGGCGCCGGACCGGTGACCGAGGCCGATCTGGCAATCGACAAAATGCTGCACGCCGACCTGCTAACCGCGCGGCCCGATTACGGCTGGCTGTCCGAGGAAACCGAAGACGACACCGCCCGCCTGAAACACGATCACGTCTTTATCATTGATCCGATCGACGGCACCCGCGCCTTTATCAAAGGCTCCAAAACCTTTGCCCATTCACTGGCCGTGGCCCACAAAGGACAGGTCACCGCCGCCGTGGTGTTCCTGCCGATGCTCGACAAACTCTATGTCGCCACCAGCA
>CAZIDQ010000050.1:0-6153 GCA_964538015.1 uncultured Marinosulfonomonas sp. | reverse complement strand
CTTAACGGCATCCTGACCGCAGGCCCCGTTTTGCACAAAACTATCTGCAGTGAACTGGTCTAATCCGTCTTTGTTCCATAAATATCCGCGCCGCAGGCATAGAATCTCTTTCTCGCCCTGCGCCAATCCACTACTGTCCCCGCAAACCAGACACAAAACATATCGGAGCGAACACCCATGACCCAACGCCTGCACCTCGTCTTTGGCGGCGAATTGATCGACCCCACCAAGAACGCCTTCAAGGACGTGGACGACATCCATATCGTCGGCATGTTCCCCAATTATGAAACCGCCTACAACGCCTGGAAGGCCGAGGCCCATCGCACAGTCGACAACGCCCACATGCGCTATTTCATCGCCCATATCCACCGTCTTCGGGACGAAAAGGTCGAAGCCTCGCCCACCGAAGAGCTGGACGGCTGATAAACAGGGAATGCCCCGATGTCCCTTGGCCTGAAAATCTATCTTGCCAACGCCAGGCGTGCCGGTGCGCGGGCCTTGCGGGACCAGCAGGCCAATGGTGACAGCGAACAAAAACGTCTTGCCCGTCCCGCTGGACAACTGGTCTGGCTGCATATTTCCAACGCCGAAGAAACGGGGCCGGTTCAGGAATTGATCCGCTCTTTTGCGACCGAGCGGGGCGATGTTTCCTTTCTGGTGACGACCCCCGAAAACACGTCAGTCGATCTGCGTTTTCAGGATAATTGCGATCAGCCCTGCCTGCATTTGCCAGCCCCTGCCGACACGCCACAACAGGTGGCTGAATTTCTGGATCATTGGCGCCCGACAATTGCCGTCTGGGCGGGGTCAACCCTGCGTCCGGCAATGCTGGTGGAAATCAGCACCCGTCACATCCCGCTAATGATGGTCGACGCCCGCTGTCGCGCCCGTATTGATGGGCGCAAGCGATGGAAAACGGGAATGATCATCGCCCTGCTTGCCCTGTTTGACTGCATCCTTGTTGGCAAACCCGAAGTAACGCGCCGCCTGATCCGGCAGGGCGCAATTCCCGGAAAGACCGAAACCTGCGGCCTGCTCGAGGAAGGGGCCACCACCCTGTTTTGCGATGACCGTGATCGCGATGATATGGCCGCCCATCTGGCCGCGCGCCCCGTTTGGTTGGCCGCTGAAACCGTTGAAGGCGAAGAAGCCGTCATCGCAATCGCCCATCGTGCGGCCAACCGGTTGTCGCACCGGCTGTTGCTGGTCATCGCACCAAAGGACACCACACGCGGTGATATTATTGCCGAAATGCTGACCAAAGACGGTTGGCTGGTTGCGCAACGTTCCAAAGAACAGGATCCCGACGAACACATCCAGATTTTCATTGCCGATATACCCGATGAAATGGGCTTGTGGCTGCGCCTTGCTCCGGTTTGCTTTATCGGCAATTCACTGGTCAAAGGGGCCACCGGTTGCTCGCCGTTCGAGGCGTCGGCGCTGGGGTCGGCCATCCTGCATGGTCCGTTGGTTGAAAAATACCGCACCGGCTATGCCCGTCTGGACACCGCAGGTGCCGCCCGCGAAGTCCGCGGAGCAACGCATCTGGCGGCCAGCGTTCAAGACCTGTTGGCACCTGACAAAGCCGCCGCAATGGCCCATGCGGGCTGGGAAATATCCACCAGCGGGGCCGAAGCCGCCGACCATACGGTCGAGAATATTTTGAAAATCCTTGAAGAAGCCGAGGGTATATAATGCAGCCCCCCCGCTTCTGGTTTACCCCTGCAAACCGCCCCGCGTTAATGGCCCGCCTGCTGTCGCCCTTGGGGGCAATCTATGCCAAAGCCACCGCCAAACGCGTGGCCCAACCGGCGCAATACCACGCGCCGGTTCCGGTGATCTGTGTTGGCAATGTCAACGCGGGCGGCACCGGCAAAACGCCCACTGCCATCGCCATTGTCCAACGCCTGCAGGCCGCAGATCACACACCACATGTGGTAACGCGCGGCTATGGCGGGTCATTGCAAGGGCCGGTTCAGGTGGACGAGGCCCGCCACAACGCCGCCCAAACCGGCGACGAACCTTTGCTGCTGGCAGCATTCACCCCCACCTGGGTGGCCAAGGACCGCGCCGAAGGGGCCAAGGCTGCTGTGAATGCAGGGGCCGACATCATTGTGCTGGACGACGGGTTCCAGAACCCCGCCCTGCACAAGGATATATCCGTGGTCGTGGTGGATGCCGCTATCGGCTTTGGCAATGGCCGTGTGCTGCCCGCCGGCCCCTTACGCGAGCCTGTTGCCACGGGGCTGGCCCGCGCCGATATGCTGATATCCATTGGCGGCGAATCCCAGCAAGCGGCATTCCAACAGGCGTGGGGTGATAAAATCAACCTGTCGCATCTGACCGGCCGTCTGGCCCCGCTGCAAACCGGTATTGAATGGCAGGGTCAACCCGTGCTGGCCTTTGCCGGTATCGGCCATCCGGCGAAATTCTTTGCCACCCTGCGCGGTCTGGGCGCCGACCTGCTGCACACCGAAGCGTTAAGCGATCACCAACCCCTAACCGCCGCCCTGATGAAACGACTGGCGTTCGAGGCCAAGGCACTGGGCGCGATCATGGTCACCACCGAAAAAGACGCCGTGCGCCTGCCTGCCGCTTTTCGCGCCGAGGTGGTGACATTGCCGGTTCGTTTGGAAATAGCTGACTGGAGCGCGTTTGATACCGCGCTCGCAGCCGCACTAAAATAGCCTACTCGGCCAGTTTAGCATCCAGAGCCGTCGAGAAATCCTCATAGCTCATATTGGAAAATTTCTCGCCCTGAATCAGGAACGACGGGGTTGAATCCATTTCATCGCGGGTGAAGTTTTCCTGATACCACGCCACAAGAGTTTTGACGCTATCCTCGTCGCTGAAACAACCATCCAGCTGTTCATTGGTCATGCCCGCTGTCAGGCCGATCTTGCGCAGATTATCAACCACAGTCGCCGGATCGCCTTCGCCCAGCCATGCGTGCTGGTCCTGCATCAGGATATCGACAATCCCGAAATAGCGCATCTCGCCACCGCAGCGCGCCATCAGACTGGCCCACAGACCGTATTTATCAAAATAAGCCTCGCGGAAAATGAACCGCACCTTGCCGGTATCAACATAGTTCTTTTTGATTTCCGGTAGCACATCCATATGAAACCGCGAGCAATGCGGGCAGGTAAAGGACGAATATTCGACCACCGTCACTGGCGCGTCCTTATCACCCATCGCCATATCAATAACGCCGGATGTATCAATCTCGTCTGTGGATTCTGCCATTGCCGCGCCAAAACCCGCATTGTTTGTCGTGCCCGGTAATGCGTTGTTGGTGTTCAGCCAATACGCCCCGCCGCCAGCCAAAGCCACAGCGCCTGCACCGATGAATAACCTGCGTTTCATTGATAATCCTCTTTCAGTGTTTCTTTCGGGATATAATATTTGCACCCAGCGCCGCAAGGGCATCACGTAACCCTTCATCGGCGATAGGCTCGGCCACCTTGCGGGCGGCCTGTTTGACTTCGGGGGTCGGCTGGGCCGGTTTTACCTTGGGCGCGGGGGCAAATTGCGCCTGTCCTTCGGCAAATCCCACCGGTGCCGTCTGGGTGATGCGCACCTTTGCAATCGCGCTGTAGCCGTAGCAGGCATTCACCCGCTCACGCAGTTGTTCCTTTTGCATCTCGAGCATCGGGGCCTGTGCGCCCGTGGTCAGGATGGTCAACGTCGCCCCCAAACTGTCGCGGCCATATTTTACATGCACGGGGCGGGCCATTAGGGCAATGTCCTCGCCCACGATTTCGGGCCAATGGGTCAACAGACGGCTGACGGCAAAGCCGCGCGATTCGCCGGCGGTGCGGATACGCTCGCGCAGCAGGCTCGAGGTGCGTTGAAACCCCTTATTGCCGTATCTTCGCTGTTTATATCCGGTTGTTTGCTTCACGTCATCTTTCCGTTGGCTCGCTGCTATTCTAAACAGGTTCGGGCGGGGTGCCAGAACAATAGCACAAAAGGACGGATAAAGTTTGCGTGAGATGGAATTAAGCGATGCGTTGCTGGGGTGGTATGATACCCACGCCCGCGTCCTGCCGTGGCGGGTACCGCCGATGGAGTCGCGCGTTGGCGTATTGCCTGATCCCTATCACATCTGGCTGTCCGAGGTGATGTTGCAGCAAACCACCGTAGCCGCCGTGATCAAATATTTCCACGCCTTCACCACCCGTTGGCCCAGCGTTCACGATCTGGCGGCGGCCGAAGATTCAGAGGTGATGGGGCAATGGGCCGGTCTGGGCTATTACGCCCGCGCCCGCAACCTGCTGAAATGCGCCCGCATGGTGGTGGCCGATCATGGCGGAGCCTTTCCCGATACCCGTGATGCGCTACTGTCCCTGCCCGGCATCGGCCCCTACACCGCCGCCGCCATCGCCGCGATTGCCTATGGTCACAGCGAAACCGTGGTGGATGGCAATATCGAACGGGTGATGGCGCGATTGCATGACATCCATACGCCCCTGCCTGCGGCCAAACCGGAACTGACGGCCCTTGCGGCCACCCTGACCCCGCAGGATCGTGCCGGAGATTACGCACAGGCCGTGATGGATCTTGGTGCCACCATCTGCACCCCGAAATCCCCCGCTTGCGGGATTTGCCCGTGGTCGTCTGCCTGCATGGCCCGCACCAAAGGCACCGCCGCCGACCTGCCCAAACGCGCACCGAAAACCCGCAAACCCACCCGCTATGGCATCGCCTATATCGCGCGGCGGGGTGATGGTGCATGGCTGCTGGAACGCCGCCCCGACAAGGGGCTTTTGGGCGGGATGCTGGGCTGGCCGGGTGCGGAGTGGGGCGCAGAACCTGTGGCGCGACCGCCGCTAAAGGCCGACTGGCAAACCCTGCCCGCCGAGGTGCGCCACACCTTCACCCACTTTCACCTGCGCCTGACCGTTCAGGTGGCCACTGTTGCGAATGAAACCCCCGATACGGGCCATTTCCTGCCCGCCGATCAATTCAGCCCCGACAATCTGCCAACCGTCATGCGCAAAGCCTATGATCTGGCCAAGGATCGCCTGATAGCGGATTGAGTTTCGGCGCAACCTGTGGAAAACTACGCCTCGCGCGCCGATTGATGGAGATACCAATGACTGCTTCCGTTCAGGTCGCCAAACCCGCATCCGCATTGCCATTCTGGATATCGTTGGGCGCAGTGCCGCTGGCCCTTGTCGGCGCGATCTATGGCGGCTGGTGGACCGTCCTGCTGGCATTTTACGGCTGGACGGCGGCCTCGGTTCTAGACGCGATACTGGGCCAAAACGAAAACAACCCCGATACAGAAACAGACGAGGCCGACCTGTTCTGGTACCGGCTTGTCACGTTGGTCTGGTTCCCGATCCAGTTCGCGCTGATATTCGGCATGATCTGGTGGACGGCGACCACCACCCACCTGTCCCTGCTGGAAAAGATCGTTCTGTTCTACGGCGTTGGCGCGGTTTCGGGCAGCACCGGCATTGTCTATGCGCATGAATTGATGCACCAGAAATCCCGACTGGAACGCTGGCTGGCCGATCTGTTACTGGCCACGGTGCTTTACAGCCATTTTCGCACGGAACACCTGCTGGTGCATCACATCTATGTCGGCACCCCGCGCGATGCGGTGACCGCGCGCTATAACGAAGGGTTCCATCAGTATTTCCCGCGCGTGTTGCGCGAATGTCCTGCCTCGGCATGGCAGGCCGAAAGCAAAATGCTGGCCCGCAAGGGGCTGGGGGCGTTCCACCGTTCCAACCCGTTCTGGCGCTATGCCATCCTGCAAGCAGCAGCCCTGTTTCTGGCATGGTATCTGGGCGGCTGGGCCGGTATCGGGTTCTTCCTGTTTCAGGCCTTTGTCGCCATCTGGTATCTGGAGCTGACCAACTATGTCGAACACTACGGGTTGACCCGCAAACATCTGGGCGACGGGCAGTATGAACACGTCAAACCGCACCATTCATGGAACGCGGCGCATACGGCCTCCAACTGGTTGCTGATCAACCTGCAACGTCATTCCGACCACCATTATAAACCGGCCCGCCGGTTTCCGCTGTTGCAAACCTACTCCGAGGCCGACGCCCCACAACTGCCACGCGGCTATCCATTGATGACGGCGCTGGCGATGATGCCCCACCTGTGGCGTCGCCGGATGAACCCGCGCGTGCG
>CAZIDQ010000049.1:0-15507 GCA_964538015.1 uncultured Marinosulfonomonas sp. | reverse complement strand
CTAAACTTGGCAATCTCAGCGCCGTTCGGATCTAGGAAAGCTTTGCGACAAAACCGCTTTAAAGAATGCGCTGAGGATCGGACGGCAGGGTGAAATAAGAGATCGCATCGCCGAGGGGCAACATTACCGCATGGCGGGCCTTAAGCTTTTAGCAGCCATTATTATTTACTGGAATACAGATCAGCTTAGCAAGGCTGTCGCACAGCGAAAACGCGCAGGGTTGGATTGTTCTCCAGACCTCTTAGCGCACATCTCGCCCCTCGGATGGGCCCATATCCTCATCACAGACGAATATTGGTGGTCAAGATAGCGAGCAAAATAGCTTATGATACGATTCCGCCCTCTACCGGACTCGACCCCTTTGTTCACGGTGTTAAAAAATATTGACATGGAATGTTGGTTTTGTTAGCTAGCTAATAGTGAACACTGTGTTCTAATATGAACGGTTGTGGAGGGGAAACATGGAATCTGAACTTAGGCTGGACGCATTCAAGGGCCGCCTTGCCCAACGGGCGCGCGACACTAGTACCCCTGCATTGGCACACCAGTGCCAAGGTCGGGCGCTTGACGTCAATGAAGCAGCATTGGCCGATGCGCTAATGGAGATCTTTGGCCGTAATATTGATGATTTTACAGAGGTAGCGGCAGAGTTGACTGCACGCAGTGTGGTAGCGCCGCGTGGCGGAAATACCCAATGGAGCCTTGAATTGCTGACGAACGAATTGGCGGAAATCAATGCCGATCTCGACAAATCCTACGAGGTCTACGGCTATGGCGCTTGAATTCAGGGGCGTTACAAAGAAATTCGCGACGCCAAATGGTGAATTGACGGCCGTGAACGACGTGAGTTTCCGGGTGGAGGAGGGCGAGTTCGTCTCGGTTGTTGGCCCCTCCGGCTGTGGCAAGAGCACGCTTCTAAGCATGACCGCCGGTCTTTACCAACCCAGCAGTGGCGAGGTTCTGGTTAGTGATGAGCCGGTCACCGGTCCGAATGCACATGTAGGATTCATGTTGCAGAAGGACATGTTGCTGCCCTGGCGCAGCATTCTGGGCAATATCGAATTCGGACTGGAGGCGCGCGGTGTTTCCCGGGCCGACCGGCGCAAACGTGCGCTACAGGAATTGAATGACTGCCATCTGGAAGGATTTGGCGATCAGTATCCCTATCAGTTGTCCGGTGGTATGCGGCAGCGCGCAGCGCTTGCCCGCACGCTGGCCATCGACCCGGAAATCGTGCTTTTGGACGAGCCGTTTTCGGCATTGGACGCGCAGACCAAATTATTATTGCAAAACAGTTTTGCCGAAACCATCAAAGAGCATGAAAAGACAACGCTGCTGATCACGCATGATCTGGCCGAAGCGGTGTTGATGTCGGATCGGATTCTGGTTCTGTCTGAACGCCCCGGGCAGATCGTTGCCGAAATCAAGGTCGACCTGCCGCACCGTGACCAACCGTTGAAGCGCCGCCTAATGCCGGAGGTCCCCGATTACGCGGCTCAGTTATTTAAGTATCTGAAACTTGAAGAAAAAACGATATGAACAGGGGCCAACCAACAGGAGAAACGCCATGAAATTATTACTCAAAACCACACTTGCTGCAGCGGTGGTCGCGATCAGCGCGACAGTTGCGGTCGCTCAGGAAAAAGTTACCTACCTGTTTCCGGCACCGGATTTTCTGCCAGCCTTTGCACCGTTTCAGCTAGCCCAGCACAAGGGGTATTTCAAAGAGGCCGGACTGGATGTCACCTTTCGCGTCGGCAAAGGCGGCGCGGATGTGGCCACACAGGTTGCTGTGGGTAATGCCGACCTTGGCGGTGGTATCGGCGACACGCCGATTATCGTACGCGCCAACGGACTGGAGATCCGTGGCGTGGCGTTGCTTGGCGGTGGTGGGTTGACCCAACTGGCCTGGCGCAAGGACAGCGGTATCACCGGCCCGGCCGACCTTGCCGGCAAGTCCATCGGCGTTTTGTCGTTTCAGGATACAACCTATTACAACCTGTTGGGCGTTCTGGCCTCGCAGGGGCTAAGCAAGGATGACGTAGACATTCAGGCGGTCGGGCCCGGCGGCATCATCCAGCTAAGCATTGCCGGAAAACTTGATGCTTTCTCTGGCGTACCAGAGTGGATCGCCGCGGTTCGCGGTGCCGGTGTCGAAATGGACCAAATGCGGATGGACACGGCGTTTCCGGCCATGGCCCAAGCAATCATCGCCTCGGATAAAACTATAGCTGAGCGCCCTGAAGTGGTACGCGGTTTCGTAAACGCGGTGCTTCATGCCATCCGCGATATCAACGAAGATCCGGCCAAGGCAGCCGCTGAATATACCGGATTCGTCAAACAGCATTCCGGTAAGGAAGCACAGATCGAAGCTGTGATGCGCGCCTATTCCACCCTGATCTATGCCGAAGCCGAAGGACAGCCGTTGGGCACCTTTGACCCCGAGCGCATAGCCGCGGTTCAGAAGTTTTATATTGAAGCGGGCATTGTTTCGACTGCCGTGCCGATCGAGGAACTCTACACCAACGATTTCGTAGAGTAATCCACGCCATTTCTCCGGGGGGGTGGCCCCTCCCGGAGCCTTGACAATCCTTTCTTCCAGAGGGCCGGCAAATGAAATCCGACAGACTTCCTATGATTGCGAGCCTCGTGCTTTTGATCATCGTTTTAATCGCCTGGGAATACCTGCCACCCGCTCTGGGCGTTCCCAAATTCATCATACCAACGGCATCCGATTGTCTGGTCGAACTGAAACGGATGTTTGCCAATGACAATCTGGTAAAACACACCCTGTCCACGGCGTTGTATACCGTGCTCGGATTTATACTCGGCAGTCTACTGGGGGCGGTCATCGGTTATCTGCTAGGCATGTCCGAATTTTGGGAAAAGGTTCTTTCCCCTTATATTCTGGCCCTGCAAATTGCCCCGAAAGTTGCTTTTGCGCCGCTGTTCATCATGTGGTTCGGATATAATTCCGTTCCCAAGCTACTGGTTACTGTGTTGATCGTGTTCTTCCCCGTGCTGGTCAATGTGTTGCAGGCCATGCGCACGGTCGACCGTGACCTGATCAACCTGGCCCGCGCCTACAACATGTCGCGTCTTGAAATATTCTTCAAAGTCGAGCAACCCTCGACGATGCCCAACCTGATGGCGGGTCTGCGCATTGCCTCGACCCTTGCAGTAATCGGCGTAACCGTTGGCGAGTTGGTCGGTGGCAATACCGGTCTGGGTTTTCTCATCTCGTACGGCGGAGGTCAGGCCAACGCGGCCATGGTTTTCAATGCCATTGGCCTGCTGACGCTAATTGGCCTCGTCCTTTATTCGGTATTGGTCCGGTTTGAGACACGCGTGTTGCATTACCTGCCCAAAGCCGACCACTGAATCTGAATTCCTATCAACAAACCACTTAATATTACTAAAAGGAGCTACATTATGTCTAGCGCAGCTAAAGAATTCCCTTCGATCGAGCCTGAGGATGTTACAATTCCTGACGGAATGTCATTGGGCGAATGGGTTGAAAGCCGGGTTGCCCGGCGCGAGACCCGAAGCCTGGATTGGAACGCCCTGAAATTTCAGGCTGATTTTGACCCAAAATATAAACGTGCTCAAATGCGGTATATCGGTACTGGCGCGACGGGCGTTTCCACTGATACCAACGTGATTCCGGCAGAAAATTTCACTTTTTCGACCATGGTGCTGCCTGCGGGCTGTGAAGGCCCGCTGCACATTCACCGTGATGCTGAAGAGGTGTTCTTTATTCTTAAGGGTCATAAGATTCGTCTGTTTGTTGAGCATCAAGGTGAAAAAGTCGAGACTGTGCTGACTGAACGCGACGTTATCTCAGTGCCGCCGGGCGTATTTCGCGGCTTGCGCAACGAGGGGCAGGAAGAGGCGCTGATGTGTGTAATGATCGGCAATCCTAAGCCGGTTACACCAACGTATCCGGATGATCATCCTATTTCGAAAATCAAGCGCCCCACAAAATAATACAAGGGATCGGTGGGAAAACCACCGGTCCCAAGTTTGGAGAAAATAGGACATGACAAAGATCGACAAGAAATCACAGATCGAAGAGCGCGTGAACCAAGGTTTGCGCGGTCTTTGGTATCCTGTGGCTAAGTCGGTCGAAGTCAAATCAAGCCAACCCTATGGCACCAGCCTGTTGGGCGAAAAGATCGTTTTGTGGCGCAATGGGTCAGGCGAGGTCAGCTGTATCGAGGATTCTTGCCCCCATCGGGGTGCACCGCTGTCTTACGGTAAAATCCACGAGGGCGAAGTGGCCTGCCGCTATCACGGTGTCGTGGTCAATGGCGCGGGTGTAGTTGTGAGTGTTCCGGCGATGCCCAAATGTGCACTTGAAGGCCGCAAGGCTGTTACCGCATATGAGGTGCAGGAAGCCAATGACGCGGTGTTTGTCTATGTGCCGTCGGTCGACCAGCCCAAAGCGCCACCTCTGGTACTGCCCAAAGAGCTGGTTTCCGACGAATGGACCGGTTTCTTGTGCACCTCGGTCTGGGAGACGAACTATCGCTATGCGCTGGACAACCTCGCCGACCCCATGCACGGCTGCTACCTTCATGCAGAAAGTTTCACGCTCGCTTTTGGCTCCAAACAGGACTTGCTGAAGCTCGACATGACCGACCACGGTTTCCGTGTCAGCCGGGTAGGGCAGGCCGACGAGAATTTCGACTGGTCCGAATTTGAAATTCATCCCGGCACTATGTTCTGTTTCCTTGACATCCCCTATCCGCCAGCAGCCGGCCCGGGTGGCCATATGCGTATCGTGGGTTTCGCAACTCCGGTGGATGATCGCACCTGCAAGGTGTTCTTCTGGCGTTTGCGTCAGGTGTCCGGCCTTGCGCGGGATTCTTGGCGTTTTCTCTATCGCGCCAAGCTGGAACCGAACCACTGGGCGGTGCTGGAACAGGATCGGGTGATGCTGGAAGGCATGCCTGATGACGCGCGCAAGCGTGAAATGCTCTATCAACACGATCTGGGCGTGACGCGGCTGCGGCACATTCTGACTCGCGCGGCCAAGGGCCAGATCGAGGCGGAACTCGCGCAGGAAGCAGCTGAATGATGTTGCAGGGACGCACCATATTATTGACAGGCGCGGCGCGTGGGCTGGGTGCCGTGCTGGCGCGTGCTTTGGCGGACCATGGGGCGACCCTGTTTCTGGCCGACATTGCCGAAGAAGAGGGCCGCGCTACTGCCAAGGCGGTAGGCGCGCGTTTTCTGCCTGTCGATTTGGGCGATCCGGCGTCGATCACCAAACTTACCGCGCAGGTTGGCGAGGCCACTGGCGGCAAGCTTGACGGGCTGGTGAATAACGGTGCCATCGCCACCGGAATCGGTGGCGTCGGTTTCGACGAGATTGATCTGGAAATTTGGGACAAGGTGATGCGGGTAAATGTGCGCGGCACCTGGCTGATGACCCGAGCGGCGGCACCAATGCTACGCGCCTCTGGCAGTGGTCGGGTGGTTAATGTTGCCTCGGATACTGCTCTTTGGGGTGCGCCGATGTTGCTGCCTTACGTGGCTAGCAAAGGTGCGGTTCTGAGTATGACCCGCTCACTGGCGCGCGAGCTTGGCCCCGACCGAGTTGGTGTTAGTGCTGTAGCGCCGGGCATTTTAACCACAGAAAGCACCGAATACGTTCCCGAGGCTCGCCACCAGCATTACGAAAACACTCGGGCAGTACCGGGTGCCCAAGCACCAGAAGAGATCACCGATGTGGTTGCTTTTTTATTGAGCGAGGGCGCGTTGACCCTGACCGGGCAGGTGCTGCCGGTCAACAACGGGTTTGTGTTCACTTGAGATGATACCTGACGTAAAGACATATGTTTCCGGCCCGATCGAATATTTCGAACGCCCCGGCCATAATGGCCCAGTACTGGTGCTTCTGCATGGGATCGGTTCCAACGCAAGCTCGTTCGCGCCGCTTTTTGCACATCTGCCTTCTGATTGGCGAGTGTTGGCTTGGAACGCGCCGGGCTATGGCGCGTCGCAGCCGCTCGCGCCCGACTGGCCGCTGGCCACCGATTATGCCGAAGCATTGGCGGGATTGTTTGACCGCCTCGCATTGGGTCCGGTGGTGTTGGTCGGTCATTCATTGGGCGCACTGATCGGGGCTGCTTTTGCTCGGTCTTTTCCTGATCGGGTAGCGCAGTTATTGCTGGCGTCACCAGCGCTTGGCCATGGGGCCACGCCGGGGGGCGCGCTGAGCCAAGCGGCTCAGGCGCGACTTGACGATTTGGACAGGTTAGGTGCAAAGGCATTTGCCCGCGCCCGTGCGCCGCGCCTTGTTGCGGCACCTGATGCCCATCCGGAGCTTATAGACCGAGTTACCGATGCTATGGCCCAGATCCACATGCCTGGCTATGGTCAGGCGGTGCGTATGCTGGCTTCGGGCAGCCTGTTGGATGATATTGCCAAGCTTTCCTGCCGCACCGAAATACTGGTCGGTTCAGAAGATATTATTACCCCGCCCGAAGCGGCGCGCCGAGCCTATGCGGCTCTGCCGGTGGCCGCACGGGGCGAATACCATGAATTGGCTGATGCCGGTCATGCCATCTATCAACAAAAACCTGCCGAATTTGTTCGGGTGCTGGAGCGGTTTATCCAGCCAGAAATACGGCAACCCAATCCTGAAGGGATGAAACCATGAGTGACAAAGTTCGCGTAGGCGGTCTGCGCGGTATCATGATGCGCGGACCCAATATCACCCAAACCTTACCTTTTTACGCAGATATGTGGGGGCTTAGTCTGGCCCATAATGCCGATGGGCAGACCTATCTGCGTGGCACCGGAGACGAGGCTTTTCTGTACGGGTTGAAGGATGATCCGATCTTTGGCATCGAATATATACATTTTGCCATGCCGGATCGGGCGTCCATGGATGCGTTACATGCGCAGGTGAAGGAACAGGGCGGGCAAATATTGGGCACCCCCGCGCCTTTTGACGATTACGCCGGTGGCTATGGGTTCGAGATGCTGGACCCGGACATGCGCCGCCTGCGGTTTCGTACCGAAGCACGCGTGCAAGAGCCTGTCGATGACTGGACCAAGCCGCGCAAGGTATCGCATGTTGTGCTAAACAGTCCTGACATGGACGGGTTACAGGACTTCTATACCAAGGTTCTGGGATTCCGCGTGTCGGATTATTCCGCCGATCAAATGGTGTTCCTGCGCTGCTCGTCTGATCACCACTCGATCGCTCTGGTGCGCAGCAATTACCCAAGCGTCAACCATGTGGCCTTTGAAATGCCAACGATTGACGCTTTTATGCGGGGCATCGGACGGATGAAACAAAAGGGTCATGTGCCGTCGTGGGGCGTGGGCCGTCATGGGCCGGGCAATAATCCGTTTGCCTATTTCGTTTCACCTTCGGGCTTTGTTATCGAATTTACGGCCGAGTTACAGCAAATCGACGAAGCCACTCACGAGGCCAAGGTCTGGTCGCGTGATGACCCTGAATCCATGGACCTCTGGATGACAGCAGGGCCGCCGACAACATCACAACGCGCGCTTATGCAGGGCCGCCCTGATCCGGGTTTTCCCGAATTGTTGGGCAAAGCCGGTAAAGGGGAAAATTCGTGATCGATTTCGATTATAAAGGCAAGGTGGCTGTGGTTACCGGCGGCACGTCGGGTATTGGCCTTGCCACAGTGCGCATCCTGCTTAGGTCCGGTGCCAAGGTGGCATTCTTTGCCCGCAAGCAGGAGCGGCTTAATGACGTAAGCGCGCTTCTGGCGCGGGACTTTGGAGAAGAGAATATTCTGCCCCGTGCCTTGTCGGTGCTGGACCCACAGGCGGTCGATGATTTTGCCGCCGAGGTCAAGAACCGGTTCGGCCGCTGTGACCTGCTGGTCAATAATGCGGGTCAGGGCCGGGTGTCGCGCTTTGCCGATACAACTGACGACGATTGGCGGGCGGAATACGAACTAAAGCTGTTCAGCCAGGTCTATCCGGTCCGCGCCTTTCAAGAGATGCTGCGCGAGACGAATGGATCCATTGTCGCAGTGAATTCGCTGCTGGCCTATCAGCCCGAACCGCATATGGTTTGCACATCGTCGGCGCGCGCAAGCGTGCAGAACCTGCTGAAATCACTCAGCGTCGAACTGGCTCCTGAAATCCGGGTCAATTCGGTGTTGCTGGGTCTGATTGGCTCGGGTCAATGGAGCCGTCGCTTTGCCGCGCGCGAAGACCAAAGCCAAAGCCGAGAAGAATGGTATGCCAACCTTGCCGCAAGCAAGGGTATCCCGCTGGGTCGTCTTGGGGACCCGGTCGAAGCCGCTACCGCCATCGCCTTTCTGGGGTCACCCGACGCCAGCTACATTACTGGTGCCCAACTCGAAGTTTCGGGCGGCCTTTCCCGTTATATCTAGGAATTTGACATGAAACCTGAACCCGCTGTGCAATCCGAAAATGTTGGCGACTTTGTTGCTCGCTATCTGGCCGAAATCGGCGTCACCACCATCTTTGGCGTCATATCCATTCACAACATGCCGATACTGGATGCGGTAGCGCGCCAGGGGCGTATCCGCTTCGTACCCGCGCGCGGCGAGGCCGGTGCGATGAATATGGCCGATGCCTATGCCCGTGTTTCGGGCGAATTGGGGGTCTGTCTGACCTCGACTGGCACCGCTGCCGGCAATGCCGCCGGTGCTCAGGCCGAAGCCCTAACAGCCGGTACGCGGCTGTTGCATATCACCACTCAGGTTGATCTGGAATTTGCCGACCGCGACCGCGCCGCCATTCACGACGTGCCGCGCCAGCCGGAAATGCTGCGCGGCGTTTCCAAGGCCTATTTTCGCATGTGGGACGCGAGCGGCGCCATTGGCGTTTTGAGCGCGGCAGTCTCGGCAGCAATTTCGGCACCGTCCGGTCCGGTCAGTCTGGAAATTCCGGTGGATGTACAACGCGGCCCGGCAATGGCCCCGGCATGCATTGCCGCACCGGTGGGGCTGCGCCCAATTGCCTCGGATACGGTGATTGATGAATTGGCTGCCATGGTCACTAAGGCCCGTCGCCCGCTTTTGTGGCTGGGAGGAGGCGCACGCGGTGCTGGTGAGGCGGCCAGCGAACTTATGCGCCGCGGCTTTGGTGTGGTTACCTCGACCAACGGACGCGCCGTGGTGCCCGAGGATCAACCCGGAAATCTTGGCGCTTTCAATATGACGCCCGAGGCTGCAGCGTTATACGAAAGCATGGATCTGGCTATTGTTGTCGGCTCGCGCCTGCGCGGGAATGAAACCCGTAACAACCGCATGGTATTGCCGCGACCTTTGGTGCAGATTGACGCCGATGCTTCGCAGGGTGGGCGCAATTATCCGGTCGATATGTTCGTGCACGGGGATGCCAGCGATGTGCTGGAACGCCTGCTGGAGCGGCTACCGGAGAAACTCGACACCGATGCAAATCTGCATTTCGACATGGCCCGCGCCCGCGCCGAGGGCGAAGGCCGCATGCGTGACACGCTTGGCCCTTACCGTGTGCTGGCGGATGAGCTGTCGCGGATCGTCTTTGATGGTGCCCATCCCTGGGTACGTGATGTGACCATCTCGAATTCAACTTTCGGGAACCGTTTTGTCAAGATTTCAAAATTCGAACACGGGGTGCATGCGCTTGGTGGCGGCATTGGTCAGGGGGTGGCGATGGGTATCGGTGCCGCATTGGCTTCGCCCGAAACCAAAGCCATTACCCTAATAGGGGATGGCGGTACAATGCTGGGTCTGGCCGAGATGATTACCGCCGTTGATGAACGTGCTCCGCTGGTTTACGTGCTGATGAATGATCAGGCCTACGGGGTGATCCAGAATATTCAGGACGCCCAATACGACAGCCGCCGCCACTATTCCAAAGTAGCGGTGCCTGAATTTGAAGGCTTCTGCAAATCAATCGGTATGCCGCATCAGCGGGTTGGCGATCCGGCGCAATTTGCTGGCGTATTGGAGCGGGCGATTGCCGCTGACGGGCCGCAATTGATCGAAGTTGACATGTGCGCCATTGGCCCCTTTGCCGAGACCTTCGCTGGTCCACCTGCCGGGGCCGCAGGTAACAAGGAATAAGATCATGCGACTGGGTTTGATCGGGTTTGGGAATATTGCAACTACCCTGCTGGGGCTTTTGAAACAGAGCGGACATGCACCGCTTGATAGCTTGACGGTGTTGGGGCTGCCCGAGTCTGCCGCCGCCACGGATGCGGCGCTGGAGGCAGACTTCAAGGGTATCGCCAAGCAATGCACGGTGGTGATGGATGCGGCTGCGTTACTGGCACAATCGCCTGATCTGGTGGTGGAATGCGCCGGACATGCCGCCGCTGCCGCCCATGTGCCAGCTGTGCTTCGGGCGGGTATTGATACGGTTCAGGTTTCGGTCGGTGCGCTGGCGGATGCGGCGCTGGAAGCCTCCCTGCGTCAGGCCGCGCTGGATGGTAACGCCCGGCTGATCCTGCCTGCAGGTGCCGTGGGTGGCATAGATTTGCTGGCGGCATTGCGCCCGGCGGGCGGGCTTAAGGT
Organism: uncultured Marinosulfonomonas sp.; assembly: GCA_964538015.1. Lineage (GTDB taxonomy): Bacteria > Pseudomonadota > Alphaproteobacteria > Rhodobacterales > Rhodobacteraceae > Profundibacter. The sequence goes on along the minus strand of CAZIDQ010000049.1, from coordinate 4,987 downwards.
GACATATCGTGGTATCAAACCGCCGCAGGCATGGGCGGGTACACCCGCTGCCGCGCTGCTTGACCTTGAAACCCTCAACGAGCGTCGGGTGTTTTTCAGTGGCAGCGCGCGTGAAGCGGCACGTGAATATCCCAAGAATGCCAATGTTGCGGCAACGTTGGCCTTGGCGGGTGCCGGATTCGAGGCGACACAGGCCGAATTGATCGCCGATCCGGCGGCCAAGGGCAATATCCACGAATATTCTGTCACCTCGCCCCTGACCCAATTCACCATGCGGATCGAAAACGCCCCGTCGGCGGGCAATGCAAAAACCTCGGTGGCAACTGTCTACAGTGTGCTGCGCGAGATCACCAATCGGCTCGGTCCGGTGGCTATATAAGGAACGAAAAAATGATTGAGATGCCATCAGGAAAACTGTTCGTTGCCGGACAATGGGAAGAGGGTACCGGAGCCGAGATCACTTCGACTTTTCCGGCGGACGGCACGGTAAATCGAGTGTTGCGCGGCGCTTCGCGCGAGGATGGTATCCGTGCCATTGAACGCGCCCGTATCGCGCAGGCCGATCCGGCTTGGCGTGCTTTGAAGCCGCATGAACGCGCTCGCTATCTGTATGCCATTGCCGAGGGGATTGAAGCCAATATCGACCGGATATCGATGATCCAGACCCGTGACACCGGCAAGACTCTGCGTGAAACCGCCGCGCTTGCTGGTTCAGCCGCAGCTACGTTTCGGTATTTCGCCGCCGCACTGGAAACTATGGACGAGGATTTGACCAGCCAGCGTGGGGACAGCCTGACGCTGTCAGTGCATGAACCGCTGGGCCTGATCGCAGCGATTACCCCGTGGAATTCGCCCATTGCTTCGGATGCACAAAAGGTTGCACCGGCGTTGGCAGCGGGGAATGCGGTATTGCTCAAACCCGCCTCTTGGTCGCCATTGGTCAGCCTTGAATTGGCGCGGATTGTTGAAGAGGCCGGATTGCCAGCGGGCCTGTTTTCGGTCCTGCCCGGTGCCGGGCGCGAGATTGGCAACCTGCTGGTCACCCATCCCGACATTGCCAAGGTTTCGTTCACCGGCGGCACTTCGACCGGGCGGGGGCTGGCGTTGCAGGCGGCGGAAAAGCTGATGCCAGTCTCGTTAGAGCTGGGGGGCAAGTCGCCGACAATCGTGTTTGATGATGCCGATCTGGACGTGGCGGTGGCAGGGGTTATGTTCGGGGTGTTTTCCTCGACTGGGCAAAGCTGTATTGCCGGTTCACGGTTATTTGTGCAGCGCTCGATTTATGACGAATTTGTTGCTCGACTGGTTACCGCAACCAAGCGGCTGAAGATTGGCCACCCCTTTGACGAAGACACACAGGTTTCAACTCTTGTACACCGTGACCACCGTGCCGAGGTGGCCCGCCATGTGGAGCAGGCCCTGGCTGAAGGGGCCGAGCTGCTTTGTGGTGGCGCGGCACCTAAGGGTGCGGAATTTGAGGACGGTGCGTGGTATTTGCCAACCATTCTGGCAGGCGTCAAAAACAGCGATGAGATTTGCCGCGAAGAGGTGTTCGGTCCGGTTCTGGCGGTTCTGCCCTTTGAGGACGAGGCCGAGGTGATTGCGCTGGCCGATGACAACCAATACGGATTGGCCTGTGGTATCTGGAGCCGCGATTTCCCCAAGACTTGGCGGGTGGGTCGCGCGATTAACGCCGGTACGATTTGGGTGAATACCTACAAACAATTCTCGATCTCGACCCCGTTTGGCGGCGAAAAGCAAAGCGGTATGGGTCGCGAAAAGGGACGCGAAGGCATCCGCGCCTATATGGCGCAGAAATCATTTTATCTGGACCTGACCGGGCAACCACATCCGTGGGCGGGTTCTTGACGGGGGACGCCAAGGCCGGGCCGCATAATGCAGGCGTGTGAGATCCGGGACCGTCTGGTTCAACCTTGGGTGCATGGCGACCTTGTTTCCCTTGCGGGGGTAACCTGCGAGGGTCTTCTCGATCTGTCCGACTGTGATGTAACCGGTTTTGACCTGAGCGGCGCGGTGTTTCCGGATGGGATCAATGCCAGAAATGCTCGGTTCAAGGGAGTGTCACGCTTTACCGAATCCAAATTTGTAAATCAGGCGTGTTTTTCCGGCAGCCAGTTCGCGATTGATGCCGATTTTCAAGGCACCAAGTTTCAGTGCCCTTTAGATTTCTCACACGTGGAACTGCGTGGGATCGGGCGTTTCAATAGCGCTCAATTCAGCGACGGAGTGGATTTCAGCGCGTGCCTTTTCTATGGGAATTTGTCCTTGCCGCACGTGCAGATTGATCGGCATTGCGATTTTCACGCGGCGCAATTCCTCGGTGGTCTGTGGTGCGATCATGCCAAGTTTCCGCAAAATTCCGACTTTTCGGATACAGAAGTGCATGGCCGCCTATGGATACGCTCGGCCATGATTGAAAACACGCCTTTGTCAGACACGGTTTTCACACTTTCCTTCGGATATACATACCTTTGATCGTGGCAGCGGCTTTATCCCTGCGCTTCGACAGCATGAAATCAGGCTCGTTTTGGGGTGCCCTGCCTGTGAGTTTTGGCAAACAGGCAGGTTCAACGTGAGACTTAAACCGAGTGAAAGCTTGCTATGACGCCAGTATCCTCAGGCTAGCATGCCTCTTGTGTGAACCAACCTTTGAACGGGCCAAAGATTGGTTCTTTTTCAGATTTTTCTCAGTAGAATCTGCCTAATGATTCAGGGGGACGTGCCAGGCATCATACCCATAAACCCAATCGGCATTTCCCGACCCTTTCATCCATTCATTGGCCAATGATGCTCGTTGTATTTTGGCTGTGCGCGGCTTGCGTTCGGCCTCATAGACGGCCAATCCGGCCTCAATTCCGCCGGCATCTACACCCTCCAAAGATCGCGCAAGAATGACGGCGTCTTCGATGGCCATACATGCGCCTTGGGCCATAAACGGCACCATTGGATGTGCGGCATCGCCCATAATTGTCGCGTGCCCTTTCGACCACTGGTCCATCGGTTCGCGGACATGCAGGGCGCTACAGGTGACGGAAGTACAAGCCGCCAATAATTTTTGCGCATCAGGATGGAAATTTTCATAGGCCGCTTGCAGCTTTTTCACATCACCAGGTATGGTCCAGCCCTCTTCTTTCCAGTCGTCTTGCGGTGTGGTGGCAAAAACAAAGATTTCTTCGCCACGGGTCAACGGAAAGGTGACAATCTGTTTTTCGGCAATTTCGCCCCACCATTTTGTGAATGAATCCAGATCATCAATGCCATCCGCTTTGGCGCGTGGAAATACCGCGCGATAAGATACGATGCCGGTGAAACTAGGGTCATCTTTGCCAAACATGGCCAGCCGAACAGCCGAATGCACACCGTCTGCCCCGATAACCAAATCAAATTCGCGCGCTGTGCCATCTTGAAAATTGATTGTTGAACTATTGTCGCCGAGCGTTACGCTTTCGCATCCTTTGCCCAGATGGATACTGTCCGCAGGCAGCTGATTTTGCAGGGCTTGCAACAAATCTGCGCGGTGAATGGTCAGTTGTGGCGCACCATATTTTTTCTCGGCCGCGTCACTCATTGGCAAACGCGAGGTTTCTTTGCCGGTTATGCCATCTCGACTAATGCGAAATGCTGGCCGGGCCGCCGTTTCCCGCAAAGTTTCACCAACGCCTAGTTGATCAAGCGCAAAAACCGCATTGGGAGTCAGATTGATATCAGCACCGACACGGTTAAATTCTTGTGCCTGTTCAAAAACTTCAACATTGTGGCCCATTTTACGCAACGCAATAGCAGCACTAAACCCGCCAATTCCACCACCACTAATGCCTATATTTAACTTAGCCACTTGTTTTCTCCTTACCCATGTATCGTTCATTTATGAACATAATGTTCAAAGAGTAGACTCCGGTTTGTACTGGGTCAAGGTAATTGTTGTGTGGGCGGACGCTACAGAATAGCGGTTGTTCAAATACGGATAAAATGCTCTATAATGAATGCATCAGTGTGAGAGTGTTAAAATGAGTGAAACAACTGAAACCAAACCATATTCGGTTCCACCTGTAGAACGCGCACTGAGACTGCTGCGTTACATAGGCAACGGCAACAAATGCCGAAACCTTAGCAAGGTTTCCAAGGAACTGGGCATCAACCGCACAACATTGATTCGCCTGATCCACACTTTGGTTGACAATCGTATGATAGAAGAAATCGCAGAAGGCGCAGGGTATCGACTTGGTTCCGGGCTGATAAGTTTGGCAGCTCAGGCCATACATGGCCGCGACATTGTGCAAATCAGCCAACCCGTTTTGGTCGAGCTGACAAATAGCACCGGCATGTCATCCCACCTTGGAATTCTGGACGGCGCAGAGATTGTATATCTCGCACGCGAAGCGCCAAACACCCACTTGATCAGCAATGTTCAGGCAGGGTCGCGCCTCCCCGCACATGCGTCCTCCATTGGCAGGGCTATTCTTGCTGAACTTTCTACCAAAGAAATAGAACTGATGTATGATAAGAAAGTTTTGACTGCCATCACAGATAAAACGCCATTGACCACCCGAGAAATACTAAAACAGGCAGTAGACGACCGGGCAGCTGGGTGCGCTTGGAGCGAGGGAAATTTTGAAAATGGGATCGGATCATGCGCCGCTGCTATTCTTGATCATCGGGGGCAAACCGTTGGGGCGCTGAACGTTTCGGGGCCGGAAAACCTGTTCGCAGCCGAAACCCGGACCGGCAGAACCGAGATTAGGCACGCAGTCATTGATGCGGCAAAGGCGGTATCAAAGGGGCTTGGTTTTACGGAGTCTTAATGCATGGATCAGAGTTTAACCGCAGGTCCCCTTTTCCCATGAATTCCGTCAAGCGAAGGTTTTGTCGCAAAGTTTTCCTAGATCCGAACGACGCTGAGATTGCCAAGTTTATACGCCGCATCCGTCGCACCATATCCTCGTCCGTAAGGATGGATCTGCAATGA
>CAZIDQ010000048.1:0-15719 GCA_964538015.1 uncultured Marinosulfonomonas sp. | reverse complement strand
GCCTTGCATTTCAACACAAACCGCTGTGCATAAGCCTCGAATACCAATGTACAGGTTTCGGCCGCGATTATCTTCGCGGCCCCCGGGGAATTCGGCGGGAAAGTTGCGGTTAATAGATCGGAAAACTCTTGATGCTTTTGGTAGAAGGTTGCGGAAAAATACTGCAATGCCTGACTGCGTTTATGTGCCGGATCATGGGTTTTTCGATACATATGTTGCAAGTCTTGTGTAACCGAATACGCCGGCGCCTTGTTCATGATCGTGATGACATGTCCCAGCGATTGCGTATTATTATCCAAGAACACCTCGGGCGTGATCGCATCATCCGGGCGCCCCAAATTATCGCGCATCATGATCTGGCGCACGCGGCATTGCCATTTCAAAAATGCGTCTTTCAATGGATGGGTCACAAAGCTATCCCCCAGAACCGCTGAAATCGAAGTCATGCTGTGCTCCTTGAATTGTTGTTCGTGATTGTGAACGGGCGGTCATGCGCCAGACTGGGTATTCTGCCGCGGGCTGCTTTCACTTCTTCCAGATCGATATTTGCGTGGATGACACCTGTGTCTTCGCCAGCGTCGGCCATGATTTTGCCCCAAGGATTGACGATCAGACTATGGCCGTAACAGGATCCGCCCCCCGGGATATCACCTGTTGCACAAGGCGAAACAATGAAAACCCCGTTCTCGATTGCGCGGGCGCGATTCAGGACATGCCAATGGGCCTGACCCGTTGTTTTCACGAACGCGGACGGGATGCAGATTATTTCTGCACCAGCCTGCGCCAATGCGCGAAACAACTGCGGAAACCGCAAATCGTAACAGATGGTATGCCCCATCCGGCCAAACGGGGTATCAAAGATTGCCGCCTCGTGACCGGCTATCACGCTGGCGCTTTCCTGATAGGTTTCGGTTGCAGACAGCTGCACATCAAACAGATGGATTTTGTCATACCGGCTGTGAATATTCCCCGCGTCATCAATCACAATTCCGCGGTTCAGGATTTTCCCGTCAGGGCCAGTGATCGCAATTGATCCCAGCATCACCCAGACGTTATGCTGTTTTGCAAAGCCTAAGAAGCCTTGCAAGAATTCATGTTCGGATTCCGGCGCCGAAGGCGGTTTCAAAACCGCCCCGTCGCTGGCCAACCCACCACAGTATTCGGGCAAAACCAGAAAGTTCGCGCCATCCAAAACAGCCCTCGTTGCCATTGCCAATGCTTCCTTCAATGCCAAATCAAAACTGGGCATTGGTCGGGTTTGCAAGCAGGCAATGTTCAACGATCCCGCCATGGTTAAAATTTCATATATGCTTTTCTAAGCGAGACAAGCGGGTGGCGATCCGACATCTGGAATTTCAACAACAGCTCGCGCGCAATCATATCGCGATCCTGCTGGTTGTCGGGCAATTCGATGGTGTCGGGAATCCGGACCCAGCCGTTGATATTACGGTCGAAAACGGCAGGCATGGCCTCTTCGTACCCCATGTGGATATCCTCAAGCCAGTTCAAATCATCCCACCCCATGACTTCCATATATTTTGAAAGAAACGGCGTGATCCGTTTGTAATCGGGAACCAGATTAACATCATACCGATAACCGATATGCTGCCCGATTTCCTTTTCCCGCTCCGACTCCAAACCTGCGGAATCGGTAAGAAACTGATCTACGTCTTTAATCTCTGAGCCTCTGTATTCAGTACCGGCCATGTCGCTCTCCTTTTCCTTACAGGTGGTGGAAATCTTTGATCCCAACGGTATGGTTTGTTCCCGCAAGCGGAACACCCGCCATTGCCGAAGCTTCCATTGTCAACGCGGCCAAATCTTCTGGCTCGAGCGAATGAATGTGGGTTTTGCCACATGCGCGTGCAAAAAGCTGCGCTTCAATCGTTAGCGTATGCAGGAAGTTGTAAACCCGCTCGGCCGCTTCATCCGGATCAAGGCGTGCGCGCAAAACCGGATCCTGTGTGGCCACCCCAACCGGACAACGGCCGGTATGACAATGGTAACAATGGCCAGGATCCGCTCCGACTTCTTCGGGGTAATTGGCCTCGGGGATGTCTTTGTTGCAATTCAGCGCCATCATTGCGGAATGGCCAATGGCAATCGCATCAGCCCCCAGTGCAATTGCTTTGGCAACATCTGCGCCGTTGCGAATACCGCCCGCGTAAACAAGGCTGATTTCACCATGTTTGCCCAGATCATCAATCGCTTTGCGCGCCTGACGAATACCGGCCATGCCCGGCACACCGGTTTCTTCGGTGGCCAAATGCGGCCCCGCGCCGGTCGAACCTTCCATGCCATCAATATAGATACTGTCCGGATCGCATTTCACAGCCATACGCACGTCGTCATAAACACGGGCCGCGCCAAGTTTCAGCTGAATTGGGATTTCGCCATTGGTCGCTTCGCGAATTTCCTGAATTTTCAACGCCAGATCATCCGGTCCCAGCCAATCAGGGTGACGCGCGGGCGAACGCTGATCAATACCAGCAGGTAGGCTGCGCATTTCAGCCACCTGATCGGTGACTTTCTGGCCCATCAAGTGACCACCAAGGCCAACCTTACACCCCTGCCCGATAAAGAATTCCACACCATCGGCCAAAACCAGATGGTTCGGGTTAAATCCATAGCGCGACTGGATGCACTGATAGAACCATTTCGAACTAAAGCGGCGCTCGTCCGGTATCATCCCGCCTTCACCGGAACAGGTCGCGGTGCCTGCCATTGTTGCACCACGCGCCAAAGCGGTCTTTGCCTCGTATGACAAGGCGCCAAAGCTCATACCTGTAATGTAAATCGGAATGTCCAGCACCAGCGGGCGTTTTGCACGCGGGCCGATGACGGTTTTGGTTTCGCATTTCTCGCGATACCCTTCGATCACAAACCGCGTAAGGGTTCCGGGCAAAAACGTTAGATCATCCCAATGGGGGATTTTCTTGAACAGGGACATACCGCGCATGCGATAGCGACCAAGTTCGGATTTAATGTGAATGTCGTCAATAACGCGTGGCGGGAAGATAAAGCTGTCCCCGATACGGTTAACGTCGCGATCCAGCGGTTTCTTTTTGGGCATGTCACCGTCAGCCATTGTATTTATCCTTTCAAAAGAGCCAAATATTTCCGGGTTTGCGGCCCTGATTGTCAGAGCCACATTCGGTCGGCACCTAGAGAATTAGTTTCTTTTCATTTGCTTCCAGATTGTCGTAGTTCCAAAGCTGTTTACCGGCGACAATCTTGGTAAAATGATCGACACCCTTGTCAGGCAGCAACCCATATTGTTTCAGCTTGCGGGTTAGCCATGCTTTGTCTGCATCGGTCAATTCCGCCTCGATGGCATCGACGCCGCAGGACCGGATTTCACCGCCGATATAAATTGTGCCGTCATACATGCTGTCGCCAAGGTTTTTGCCGGCATTGCCGCAAACAACCATCCGTCCGCGTTGCATCATGAACCCCGACAAAGCGCCGGTATCACCGCCAACGATGATGGTGCCGCCTTTCATATCGATCCCTGTGCGCGACCCGACCGAACCGTGGCAAACCAGGTCACCACCGCGTATGGCAGCCCCGAAGGTCGAGCCTGCATTTTTCTCGATCACCACTGTGCCTGACATCATGTTTTCAGCACAGGACCAACCGACCCGGCCGGTTATGCGCACATTCGGGCCATCAATCAGGCCCACGCCGAAATACCCGATCGAGCCTTCGATGATCAGATTCAATCGACTAAGAATGCCAACACCCAGCGAATGTTTGCCACGAGGGTCCTTCAGCACAATCGTGCCATACCCTTGCTCCATCAGATCGCGGATTTTTTTATTCACCTCGGTCGAGGTCATCTCGTCTGTGTCAATTTCGGTTCGTTTGTTGAAATCGACATCGGGTGCCCACGGATAGGTGAACCGTTCATCCGCATCCGGATCAAACTCGATATAGAGCGATTTTCCCGTCAGTTGTTCGGTAGTCATTCCAAGCGCTTTTACACGCTCTTCTTGCGACATCTCTTTCAGTTTAGCATCACTTACGCCTGCCATACCCGGACCTCCTCGTCATAAGGATCAGTTGTGTCAATTTCATGTGGAAGGATTGCGCGAATGGCCACTTCTTCCGAAGCCATCACAATCAGATCATCGCTTTCGTACAAAACCAGCGGTTTGGCTGCCATCGTGTCCTTGGCCATGCCCAGCTGGTCTTTGGTGGCGACCAGATAGGTGAAAACCCCGTCGATTTCATCGATTGATCGACGCAGGGATTCTTCGAGCGGCACGCCATTTGAAAGATTGTGCGCCGTATAAACCGCCAGCAATTCGCTGTCGCAATCCGACATAAAACGATGGCCTTTGCGTTCCATTTCGCGCCGCATGAGCCAGTAATTGGTAATCTGGCCATTATGGACAACCGAAACGTCGTTGTAGGGGAACGCCCAGTAAGGATGCGCCGAACGGATATCCACATCGGATTCTGTGGCCATACGGGTGTGTCCAATGCCATGGGTGCCCGTAAAATTGTTCAACCCATAAAGCCCGGCCACATCGGCAGCGTCACCCAGATCCTTAATCAATTCCAAACCGTTGCCCATGGATAGGATTTCCACGCCTTCGGTTTCTTCGATATGGGCAGCCATTTCTTCTGTGTCGCCCTTGTGGCCCAGCACATAGCGCAGCGAGTATTCAGTGGGGGAATCCTTGGATTTAATCTTGGCGCCATGTTCGCCTAAAATAGTTTCCACCTCGGCGATACGATCTGCGATCAGCTGATGAACACCGCGCCCCTTGGCCATGTCTTCAGCCTCGGCCACTTTTAGGCGCATGATGTAATCACCCGCTTTTGGTTCTCCATAAAGAGCGTACCCGGTGCTGTCCGGTCCTCGGTGTTTCAAGGCCTGCAACATCGCCGTGATTTCTCCGCCGACGTTCGAGCTTTTGCCCTTGTGTATAAGTCCTGCAATTCCGCACATCTATTTGCGCCTCCCTGATAATTGGGTGTTGTGGTAACGGCGGATTTGCACCCGCCGTATTTTATGTGCCTTACGGCAGGCATTCCATGTATGTCTCGTTGTCCCACTCGGTCACTGTGGACATAAAGCGGGCTTCCTCGTCGCGTTTGTATTCATCAAACAATCGATGCATTTCGCCCGGCATGCCGCGCTTGACAACTTCACTGCCATCCAGATGATCCAGCGCTTCACCCAGCGACATCGGCAGCTTCTTGACCTCTTTGCCATCGGCAATCGCATCATAAATGTTGCGCTCCTCCGGCTCGCCGGGGTCCAGCTTGTTGTCGATGCCGTCATCCATGGCTGCCAGCAATGTCGTGCCCATCAGATAGGGGTTCACCATGCTGTCGACCGAACGGTATTCAAACCGCCCCGGTGCCGAGACCCGCAGGCCGGTGGTGCGGTTCTGGAAACCCCAGTCCGCAAAGACCGGCGCCCAGAAACCCGTGTCCCAAAGCCGGCGATACGAATTCACGGTCGAGCAGCCAACAGCCGTCAAAGCCTGCAAGTGGTGGACAACGCCGCCAATCGCCTCAAGCCCTTCGACGCCCGGCATTTGCGGGTCATCATCATCCGGCATAAAGGTGTTATCGCCACCCTTCACATACATGTAATTCTCGGCCATGCCCGGCAGATTGTCCGGATCCTGACCGCATTTGACAAACTCGTCCTCGCCGCCGCGCCACAGGCTCATGTTATGGTGACAGCCGTTGGCCGACACGCCCATAAAGGGCTTGGACATGAAGCAGGCAAAAATACCGTTTTCACGGGCCACTTGCGCACAAATCTGCCGGTATGTGGTCAAACGGTCAGCATTGCGCAACACGTCATCATACATCCAGTTCAGCTCCAGCTGGCCTGGTGCATCCTCGTGATCGCCCTGGATCATATCGAACCCCATCTGGCGGCAATAGCGGATCACCTGCATCGAAACCGGACGCAGGCTCTCGAACTGGTCAATGTGATAGCAATAGGGCTTGGAGTAGCCATCGCGCGGCTTGCCATCCTCGTCAAACTTCAGCCACATCATTTCCGGCTCGGTGCCGATCCGCAGACTGCGGCCATGTTTGGCCTTGAAATCATCGTGCATACGACGCAGGTTGCCGCGACAATCAGCGGTCAGAAACCCACCCGGGTTTTCCTTTTCTTCGCGGTTGCGAAAAAGCGTGCAATAGAAACGGCCGATTTCCTTGGCCCATGGCAGTTGCATGAATGTTTCCGGCTCGGGGATCCCGATCAGTTCCGCAGACTCCGGCCCGTAGCCCAGATAGTTGCCTGACCGGTCTGTAAACAGGTTTACCGTGGCCCCATAAACCAGCTGGAAACCTTTCATGGCCACGGTTTCCCAGTGATCGGACGGGATACCTTTGCCCATGATTTTTCCGGTGACTGACACAAATTGAAGGTAAAGATATTCGATCCCCATCGAGTCGATCATCTTTCTGACTTCTTTAATTTTCTCGTCGCGCCCCGGGGCTTCGACAAAGCGTTCAAGGTCCATTTCAGCCACTTTTAATCTCCTTGTTGTTCACGTTATTTCGGGGTCTAGCGCCCCGTTAAGAATTCAACTCCACGGGTACGGACTGTTGGAAACAGGGTGCAAATTGCCCTTTTCAAACCGGTCAAACCGGAATGGTTCCAACAATTCCTGTGGATTTCCCAGCACTTCATCCGCAATCAGGTGCCCAACACCCAGCATTTTCCAGCCATGGTTTGAATCGGCAATCAGCGATACATTTCCATGGAAATGGTCAAACACAGGAAAGCTGTCGGCAGTAAAACAGCCAATCCCGCCGGATGCTTCGCGGTGATATTTTGGCATGCTACCTTCAAAGCGCTTATGGCAATGGGCCAATGCCGACACCCACATATGTGCAAAATCACCGGACGCTACGAACTCCGGCGATGAGGGCCCGTAGGGGTCAATCGCAACCTCGTCCACCGGCGTGTTAACCTTATAGGGGGATGCCCCGCCCTGAATGCCGCCAAAATGCCAGTCGGGTTTGTAATAGATACCCCACATTTCATCCGTGATCAGGGACCCGTCTACATCCGACATTAATGGCGCATCTGTATCAACATGAATGACCGGCGGGATTTTCCCGTCATTTGTTTGCAATGTTTCCGGCGGAAGCCGCAGAACGCCCTCCTCCAGTTGCCAATACCGCCACATGTCCACGCCATTGTGGACCTTGCCATCCAGCCCCTTGACCGTGATCTGTTTGGGCATGCCCAGCATATCCCAGAAATCGCGCGCCCATGGCCCCGGTGCGATTATCAACCGCTCGCAGGAAATGGTTCCCTTGTCGGTCTCGACAGATTCAATCGACTTTGATGCACTTTGGCTGTTCAGCCCCAGCACCGTTACCCCCGAGATAATCCGCACCCCGCGTTCTTCCGCCTTTTTGGCAATCCCGTACATCGACTTTGTGTTGTTGGAATAACCGCCGCGTTTTTCATGCAGAACCGATGTGATCCCCTGCGCCTGCCAGTCGGCAAACATATCCTTCATATATGCCGTCGAGTTTTCTTTTCCCTCGATCAGAACGCTCTCGTATCCAATGGCCTGTTGCTGCTCGTAAATGGATGCAACATCCTGATGCATCGCTTCGCAGGAAATCTGCATATAGCCTACTGGATGGTAACTCAGCGCGGTCGGGTCGCTTTCCCAAACACCGACAGAATGCGCCATCAACCGGCGCATCGCGGGTTGGAAATAGTTATTCCGAACAACCCCGCAGGCAATTCCGGACGCCCCCGATGCGATACCGGATTTGTCCAGAACGACAATGCGCCCCGCCACCTCTTCTCCGTTTTCGATCAGACGGTCCGCCAGTTTCCATGCGGTTGACAGCCCGTGGATACCGGCGCCGATAATCAAAAAATCTACATGCTTTGGAAAAGCCATTTCTCATCCCCGTCGGGCACATAAGAGGACAAAACCTCCAGCCACCCGTTTCAAACCTATGAGAGCCATTCTTGAGGAGCTCTCAATAAAAATCAACCTATTTTATACCAATAGCTATTTTTAGCTTGATATTCCCTATCTTTGGTATAGTTTTGGTATGTTAATATACAACGTAATAGGATGTCTAAATGACCGACGCTGCGCAAAAGAAGCTTGGAGCGACCGAAATTGCGGCCCTGATCCGGATTGAAATAACCAATGGAAACCTACAGTTAAACGACAGGCTGCTTCCCGAACGGCAGTTGGCCGAAGAATTTCAGGCCGCGCGTGGAACCATTCGCAAAGCACTGGATCAACTTGTTGCCGAGAAATACGTCGAGATACGCGCAAGCAGCGGAACCTATGTCATTTACCAGCATAATGACTCAGCGCCGGCGATTGAAAACGCCAATCCGCTTGAACTTATGGACGCACGATTCGCACTAGAGCCGCACATCTGCCGCCTTGCGGTTTTGCATGGCCGCCGGAGCGATTTTGACGCCTTGGAAGAGCTATGCGCAAGGATGGAAAACGGCATCGAAAAGCCTGGGGAATTTGCGGCGGCAGATACCGAATTCCATCGCACCCTGTCAAAATGCACCGGAAACGGGTTGTTGATCTGGATAATTGACCAGATAACTTCGGTGCGCAGTCAGGAAGAATGGACACAGATGCGTCACCTGACCCTGAACCAGTCAATTATCGCCCAATACAACAACCAACACCGGATGATTTTGGACGCAATCAGGGCACGCGAACCTGAACGCGCGGCAAACATGATGAAAGAGCACCTTGAAACCGCGCGCCTGTCGCTAACACGGGCGGCGGAAACGTAATTACACCTGTGCGGTGGTTTGCATCCAGTTCATATAGATGCGTTCAGCGGATTTGTTAAACTCGCTCATATGCGCGGCGCAATCCGCATCCAATTTTTCGATGGCCCCTTGCCCAAGCGCCCCTTCCAAAGCCTTGGCATATGCGGGAATCGCGGCCCAGTTTGCAACGGTATCGGCCTCGGTTTCCACATGGAACTGAAGCGAATAGGCACGCGTTCCCCACTTCATGGCCTGTACGGCGCAATCCGGCGATGTTGCCAGACATGTCGCCCCGGCCGGCATTTTTGTCACCTCGGCGCTGTGCCATTGCAGGCATTTTATCCGCTCGGGTATTTCATCAAAAAACACCCCGACGGCACCCATTTCGGTTAGCTGAACGTCACAAACCCCGATCTCGGGTTTTGCCGATTTTTCGACTTCGCCACCTAGTGCATCTGCCAGTAGTTGATGGCCCAGACACAACCCCAGATATGGCTTGCCAAGTTCCTTTACTGCTTTGTGAATAAACGCTTTTTCCTCAACCAACCAAGGATATTTATCTTCCTCCCAAACGTCCTGTGGTCCCCCCATAACCCACAAGGCATCATAGCTGTCATGATCGGGAAAGGGTTGTCCGTTGTATAGTTCCACGGCCTCCCACCTGTGCCCGTCTTCCTGAAGGAATTGGCGAAATATTCCGGGATGCTCAACATCCACGTGTTGCAATACAAGTATGTTCATTTTTGCCTCCCGTTATTTTCGCCCAGCATAGATAGCATCGCGTTTACAACGCAAGGGTCACCTTGCAAGCGACGGGGCTTGGCCAAAATAGGACGCATAAAGACGCGAGAAATGGGACGAATTTGAAAACCCTGCGGCAAAGGCAATTTCTGTCAGCGACAAGGTTGAATTGCGCAACAGGTTATGCGCCAGCTCCAAGCGCAATTCGCGATAGTATTTCATCGTTGGGCGCCCCAGTGTGTCTGAAAACAACCGGTTCAACTGACGCGGTGATACACCGGCAAAAAGGGCAAGTTGATCAAGCGTCAACGGGAATGCGACATTGCTTTCCATTGCTTTTACCGCATCCAGAATGGTCGGATTGGTCGACCCCACCCGTTCAACCAGCCCGCCACGTTGCGGGCCAATTGACGGGCGGATTTCGGTATGAAGAAACCAGTCACTGACCAATCGGGCAAAGACAGAACCGTGATGCAATGCAATCAGCGTGTGCATCAGATCCATGGCAGCAGTGCCGCCAGCACAGGTGACCCGATTTCTGTCGATCACAAACAAAGTCCGTTCAATCAACAGGTCTGGTGACAGTTCTGCCAAGGCTTGCGCATGCTCCCAGTGCACCGTCATGCGGTGCCCCCCCATTAGTCCGGCGCGCGCCAAAATAACCGGCCCACCGGATACGCCGCCCAATTTAACCCCCTGCCTTGCTTGCCGGTTTAGCCAGCTAAAAACCCGTCGGTTGTCAAACTTGGCAGGGTTTCCGCCGGCAATGACAAACAGGTAATCAAGCGCCAGTTCATCCCCGACATGCGCCTGAACCGAGACATTTGCATCCCCTGAACTTTGAACAAGATCGTCCTCGACCGAGATATTGATAACCTCGTAAAGCGTGTGGTTGCTGAGCAGATTGGCGGCGCGAAAAGGCTCGACCGAAGAGGCATAAGACATCAGGGCGAATCCATCGATCGGCAGCATGCCAATTCGCTTTGGTTTGGTATTTGCGCCAATCTTGTCCATATTGGATATATAATTGTCTATTTTAGGAAAGTCTACTTTGGAAGGACGCGCAATGATATTGGTAAATCACCTAGGAAGCTGCCAATGCGTTACTCTGCCCTTAAGGTTTTTAGCGAAGGTCTAACCGGTAACAAAGGTTGGAAACCCGTTTGGCGCGAGCCTGATCCAAAACCGCAATACGACATCATTGTCGTAGGCGGGGGCGGTCACGGGCTGGCCACAGCATACTATTTGGCCAAGGAATTCGGGCAGGCCAATATAGCCGTGGTCGAAAAAGGCTGGCTTGGATCGGGGAATGTTGGCCGTAATACCACCATCATCCGTTCCAATTACATGCTGCCCGGCAATCAGCCGTTCTACGAGCTTTCCATGAAAATGTGGGAAGGACTGGAGCAGGATTTCAATTACAATGCGATGATCAGCCAGCGTTCAATCCTGAACCTGTTTCATTCCGATCCACAACGCGATGCCTTTGTGAGGCGGGCGAATGCAATGATCCTGTCGGGTGCAGATGCGGAAATCGCCGATGCCGACCAATTGCGCAAGGAACTGCCGTTTCTGGATTTTGACAACGCCCGGTTTCCAATCAAGGGTGGGTTGTTTCAACGCCGTGGTGGAACGGCACGACATGATGCCGTCGCCTGGGGCTATGCCCGTGGTGCGGATAGTCTTGGGGTGGATATCTTGCAAAATTGCGAGGTCACCGGATTTGAAATTGAGAACGGCACCTGCAAGGGCATCGAGACCACTCGCGGCAACATCCGCGCCAAAAAGATCGCGGTTTGCGTTGCCGGATCATCCAGCCATGTCATGTCCATGGCCGGTATGCGCCTGCCAATCGAAAGCCATGTCTTGCAGGCCTTTGTAACTGAAGGTTTAAAGCCGGTGATCCCCGGTGTGATCACCTTTGGCGCCGGACATTTTTATGTCAGCCAGTCAGACAAGGGCGGTTTGGTTTTTGGCGGGGATATTGACGGCTATAACACCTACGCCCAACGGGGAAACCTGCCCGTGGTTGAAGATGTCGCCGAGGGTGGCATGGCGATCATGCCGATGATCGGGCGGGCGCGTTTGCTGCGCAGTTGGGGGGGCCTGATTGATATGTCGATGGATGGCTCACCTTTCATCGACAAAACCCATATTGAGGGTCTCTATTTCAACGGCGGCTGGTGTTACGGCGGCTTCAAGGCCACGCCCGCCAGCGGCTATTGTTATGCCCATCTGATTGCCAAAGACGAGCCGCACGAGACAGCAACCCAAATGCGGCTGGACCGGTTCAAGCGCGGCAATCTGATTGATGAAAAGGGCCAAGGCGCCCAACCCAACCTGCACTGATGGAGGCGGAACGATGATCATTAACCACCCCCTGTTGGGCCCGCGCGACGCCGCCGAATTTGTCTATCTGGGGGACGCATCCCTGATTGACCGACCGGATTGGCAAGCCGATGATGCCGCCGAACGGTATTACGAATATCTATATGAACGGGACAACCCGCGCGGTTTGCATCGCGAGCTTTGGTATCACGAACAGGGCGACCGGTCTTGGCTGGTGGTCACGCGCGATACGGTTAGCCACGAAATTACCAAAGTCGAACTGGCACGCGATGTTGCCTTGGAACAGGGGCGCGACAGATGACCCAGACACACCGGATCAAAGGCGGTTTGATCGATCGCGGCACCACTTTGGATTTCACCTTCAACGGCAAGACCATGCAGGGGCACCCCGGCGATACGCTGGCTTCGGCGCTGTTGGCGAATGGTCAACGCCTTGTCGGGCGCAGCTTTAAATACCACCGGCCACGGGGCATTTTCACCGCAGGATCGGAAGAGCCTAACGCATTGGTGCAATTGCGCCGTGGTGCGCATCAGGAACCCAATACCCGCGCGACTGTAACCGAATTGTTCAACGGTCTAAGCGCAACCAGCCAGAACCATCGGGGTTCGCTTAAATACGACCTGATGGCATTTACCGATGTAATGTCCCCTTTCTTATCGGCAGGATTTTACTACAAAACCTTTATGTGGCCCAAGGCGTTCTGGGAAAAAGTATACGAGCCCATCATCCGCCACTCGGCCGGTTTGGGCCGCCTGTCCATGCAAGAAGACCCCGACATTTACGACAAAGGGTTCTTGCATTGCGATCTGTTGATCATCGGGGCTGGCCCTGCGGGCCTGTCCGCCGCCCTATCGGCGGGGCGCAGCGGGGCGCGGGTTATTCTGGCGGACGAAGATTTCACCGCTGGCGGGCGTTTGTTGGCGGAAACAATGCCCATCGCGGGCGGTTCCGGTGCACAATGGGCGACAAGCGCCATGGCTGAACTGACCTCAATGGACAATGTCCGCGTGATGATGCGAACCACCATTTACGGCGCATATGACCACGGGATTTTCGGCGCGTTGGAGCGTTGCACAGACCATCTGGAAAGCTCAAACAACAAGCCACGCCAGATATTGTGGCGGATCTATTCCAAACGCTCGATGCTTGCGGCTGGCGCCACCGAACGCCCGATTGCATTTGGCAACAATGATCGCCCGGGCATTATGCTTGCGGGTGCCGTGCGCAGTTATGTGAACCGCTTTGGCGTCGCGCCTGGTCAGCAGGTGGCAATCTTTACCAACAACGATGACGGATGGCGCACGGCCACCGATCTGCATGAAAAAGGGGTTGCGATATCCGCTGTGATTGACACACGCGAAATATCCCCACCCGCAGCAATCCCGAACGCCAGTATCATTATGGGCGGGCGGATCACCGACACCAAGGGCCGTCTGGGCCTAAAGGAAATCATCCTCTCCAACGGCCAGAAATTACCCGCCGATTGTTTGGCGGTTTCAGGCGGATGGAACCCCAATGTCCACCTGACCTGCCATCAGAACGGCCGGCCTGAATGGCAAGACGGCATCGCTGCATTCGTTCCGGGCAAAACCCTGCCTGTGGGCATGTCTGTTGTCGGCGCGGCCAATGGCGCGCTCACCCTTTCTTTGGCCCTAAAGGACGGGGATAAGGTTGCAAACAGCATCGTCAGCGACCTTGGACTTACACCAACGCGTAAAAAACCGCCCAAAGCCGAAGACGAGGCCGCCAACACCTCGGCCTTTTGGTATGTCGGCGAAAGCCGCAAGCGCGCGTGGCTGGATTTGCAAAACGATGTCACTGTCAAAGACGTGAAACTTGCCTATCGCGAAGGGTATAAATCGGTCGAGCATCTAAAACGCTATACCACCCTTGGAATGGCGACGGATCAGGGGAAAACGGCCAATATTCCGGCCCTTGCAATCATGGCTGAATGCACCCAAAAATCCATACCCGAAACGGGCACAACCACGTTTCGCCCGCCCTACACACCGGTTCCAATAGGCGCACTTGCAGGGCGTGCACGCGGCAAGGATTTCCACCCCTACCGCCTGACACCCAGCCATCAATGGGCCAAAGAACACGGTGCCGTATTTGTCGAAACCGGCAATTGGCTGCGGGCGCAGTGGTTCCCGCAAGCCGGCGAAACCTTTTGGCGCGACTCGGTCAATCGCGAGGTTGAAGCAACCCGAAATTCCGTTGGGATTTGCGATGTCACCACACTTGGCAAGATTGATATTCAGGGCAAGGACGCCGCTGAATTTCTGAACAAAGTCTATGCCAACGGATTTGCGAAACTGCCTGTGGGCAAGGTGCGCTATGGCCTGATGTTGCGCGAAGACGGCATTGCTTATGATGACGGCACTACGGCACGCCTGTCGGAAAACCACTATGTCATGACCACCACCACTGCGAATGCTGTCCTTGTTTTCCGCCGGCTGGAATTTGCCCGCCAATGTCTGTGGCCGGGGCTGGATGTGCATATGATTTCGGTCACCGATGGCTGGGCGCAGTTTGCCGTGGCTGGCCCCAATTCCCGCGCCCTGTTGCAAAAGGTCGTGGACAAATCCCATGATATATCCAACGCATCCTTTCCCTTTATGGGGTGTGGCGAAATATCTGTTTGCGGCGGCATCCCTGCCCGCCTTTTTCGCATCTCGTTTTCAGGTGAACTGGCGTATGAGGTCGCCGTGCCCGCGCGGTATGGCAATTCCCTGATGCAGATCTTGATGGCGGCAGGCGAGGAGTTTGACGCGGATGCCTATGGCACAGAAGCATTGGGCGTCATGCGGATTGAAAAGGGCCACGCGGCCGGTAACGAGCTGAACGGTCAGACAACCGCGCTAAATCTGGGATTGGGCCGTATGGTTTCCAAGAAGAAGGATTGCATCGGCAATGTGCTTTCCGAGCGTGCCGAGATGAACACGGAAAATGCAATCAGGCTTGTCGGGTTCAAACCGGTTGATCCATCCGAACCCTTGCGGGCCGGGGCGCATTTTATTGCCCAAGGCAGCACCGCGAACACAGAAAATGATCAGGGCTGGATGTCATCGGTTGCCTATTCCCCGTCACTGGGACACTTCATCGGCCTTGGATTTATCAAAAGCGGCGATCAGCGCCAAGGCGAGGTCGTGCGCGCGGTCGACCCCATTCACAATAGCGAAATCAAGGTGGAAATCGTTTCACCCCATTTCCTTGATCCAGAAGGAGAGCGGCTTCGTGTCTGAGTATAGTTTAGAAACCAACGCACTGCTTGGCGGGTACAGTCGCGAATTCGATGGCGTGGCTTTGCGCGAACTTGACGATCTTGCCATAGTGTCCCTTGCCATTCCTTTGGGGGCCGAAAAGCAGGCCATACAACGCCTTGAGAAAACCTTTGGCATCCAGTTCCCCGCAGTGGGCAAGTCGGCTGTCGCAAAGGATGCAAAAACCCGTTTCTTGCGTCTGGGTCAGGATCAGTTGTTCGCCATTTTCACCCCCCCCACTGCGGATGCACAAAAGACAATAACCAGCCAGCTTGGGCAGAGTTTTTACACGACGGACCAGACCGATGTCTGGGTGGCGTTGGAGCTGTCCGGCAAAAACGCTGTGCGGGCGCTGGAACGGATTTGCCCCGTTGATTTGCATCCATCGGCGTTTGAAAATGGCGATGTTGCCCGCACTTCGATGGAGCATCTTGGCACTATTATTGTACGCATTGAATCAGATCACTTCATCCTTCTTTCCGCCAGTTCTTCTGCAGGCTCGTTTCTGCATGCTGTTGAAACTTCGATCATTAACACGCTTTAGCACCCATTTGACCAACCCAAGGAATCCCACGAGATGAGCTTTAAAACCGACATTGAGATAGCC
>CAZIDQ010000047.1:9391-15739 GCA_964538015.1 uncultured Marinosulfonomonas sp. | reverse complement strand
AACACGCCCAGCATCAGGGTTTCCAGCAGCAGGAAGGCGATCATGTATTCCTTGACGCGCACCTCGACCTTCCAGCAGGCCGCAATGGTGATCGGCATCAGGAAGGTGGTCAGCATCACGAACAGAACCGAAATTCCGTCGACGCCCATTTTGTATTTCAGGCCAAGGATCCAGTCCTTTTCTTCAACAAACTGGAAACCCGTGTCGGCAGCATCAAACCCGGTCAGGATGAAAATTGACAGGATGAAGGTGGCCGAAGTCGCCAGCAGCGCCAGCCATTTCGCATTCTTTTGCGCCGCAGCATCATTGCCGCGCAGGAACACCGCCAGTATCAGCGCAGCAAGGGCGGGAATAAAAGTGACGATAGAAAGAAGATTTTCCATTATTCTGCCCCCCCGCCGATCGCCATCCATGTGATCAGAACAACAATCCCGATCACCATCGCCAGCGCATAAGTAAAGACATAGCCGCTTTGTGCGCGGCCAGCGAGGCGGGTAAAGAACGGGATAATCCCCATTGCCACCCCGTTGATGCTGCCATCAATCACGCCCATATCACCCTTCTTCCACAAGAACCGGCCAATCGCGAACGCAGGGCGCACGATCAACGCGTCGTAAATTTCATCGAAATACCATTTGTTCAGCAGGAACCGGTGCAGCATCGGCTGCACCTCGGCCAAACGGCGCGGTGCGGCTGGGTTCACAATGTAGAAATACCATGCCAGCACAAACCCCAGAACCATCGCAATGAAGGGGGACACCTTGACCCAAGCCGGGGATTCATGCGCCTTTTCGATTACGTGGTTGTCCGGATGCATAAAGATCGCGCCCTTTGGGGCACCCTCATGCATGGCGGGTGCATGTCCGGTTTCAGTCGTGGCTTCGACAGCGGCGGCTTCGGTCCCGTGACCTTCGCCTTCAGCCATAGCCTCGGCTTGATGCTGTTCCATACCAAAGAACGACAGCATCTTTTCGTGATTGCCAAAGAAGCTGCCATACCAAACCATACCCGAGAATACGGCGCCAAGCCCAAGAACACCCAGCGGCACCAGCATCGTCAGCGGGCTTTCGTGGGCGTGGTCATGCGTATGCGCATCGCCGCGCTGTTTGCCCCAGAAGGTCATGAACATCAGACGCCAGCTGTAGAAACTGGTCATCGCTGCAGCAATCACCAGCATCCAGAAGGCAAAGGTTGACACATCGGTGCCACCAGCAAAGGCGCTCTCGATGATCGCATCCTTGGACAGGAAGCCGGCAAAACCGATACTGGTCAGCGGAATACCCACGCCAGTGATCGCCAGCGTGCCGATCAGCATCGCATAAAACGTCATCGGGATTTTCTTGCGCAGGTTGCCATAGTTGCGCATGTCCTGTTCGTGGTGCATCGCAGTGATCACCGAACCGGCCCCAAGGAACAACATCGCCTTGAAAAACGCGTGTGTCAGCAGGTGGAACATGGCCACGCCGTAAGCGCCAACACCGGCCGCCACGAACATATAGCCCAGCTGCGACATGGTTGAGTAGGCGATCACACGTTTGATATCGTTTTGCACCAGCCCGATTGTGGCCGCGACAAATGCCGTGGCCGCGCCGATCACCACGATGAACGTGGTGGCTTGCGGGGCGTATTCCATCAGCGGCGACATGCGGCAGACAAGGAACACACCGGCAGTAACCATAGTCGCTGCGTGGATCAGGGCGGACACAGGTGTCGGACCTTCCATCGCGTCGGGCAACCACGTGTGCAGGAACAATTGCGCCGATTTACCCATCGCACCGATGAACAGCAGAACAGCCAACAGGTTGGCGGCGTTCCAGTCAGCCCACAGGAAATGCAGGTTGGTTTCAGCCAGCTGCGGTGCGGCGGCAAATACATCGTCCATCTTGATGCTGTCAGTCAGATAGAACAGCCCAAAGATGCCCAATGCAAAGCCAAAGTCACCGACACGGTTGACCACAAAGGCCTTGATCGCGGCGGCGTTCGCACTGGGTTTCTTGTAGTAAAAACCGATCAGCAGGTATGATGCAACGCCCACACCTTCCCAGCCAAAGAACATCTGGACCAGATTGTCGGCCGTTACCAGCGCCAGCATGGCAAAGGTAAAGAACGACAGATACGCAAAGAAACGCGCCTTATAGTTCTGGCCCTCGCCCCACTGCGGGTCGTCCTCCATATAGCCAAAGCTATAAAGGTGAACCAGACTGGACACCGTGGTGACCACAATCAGCATGATCGCGGTCAAACGATCCAGCCGGATGCCCCAATCAGTGCTTAACGTGCCACTTTCGATAAAGCGCAGGATCTGGATGTGCTGGGTTTCCCCGTCAAACGTCAGAAACACCACCCAGGACAGGATGGCCGACAGGAACAACAGCCCCGTTGTCAGGGTTTGCGCACCCTTTTCCCCGATAATCCGCCAACCGAAACCGGCAATAAGCGCGCCGATCAGGGGGGCAAAAAGTATTGTTTGCAGCATCGTATTTACCCCTTCATCACGTTGACGTCTTCAACGTCAATCGTGCCGCGGTTGCGGAAGAAAACAACAAGGATCGCCAGCCCAATCGCCGCCTCGGCGGCGGCCACAGTCAGCACGAATATGGTGAACACCTGCCCGACCAGATCGCCACTAAAGGACGAAAAGGCGACAAGGTTGATATTGACCGCAAGCAGCATCAGTTCGATCGACATCAAAATAATGATCACGTTCTTGCGGTTCAGGAAAATCCCGAAAATCCCGATCACGAAAAGCGCGGCGCCAACGGCCAGATAGTTTTCAATTCCGATCATGTTCACAACCCCTGCCCCGGTTTCACGTCGATCACTTCCATCGCCTTGGCCGGATCACGGTGCATCTGCGCCATGACGTTCTGGCGTTTGATGTTCACACGATGGCGCAGTGTCAGCACAATCGCCCCGATCATTGCCACCAGCAGGATCAGGCCCGCCGTCTGGAAGAGATAGATATATTTGTCATAGATCAGCTGCCCCAAGGCCGCCGTGTTCGTGACCTCGGCCATATCGGGCGCAATCGCGGCGCGCACGGCCTCGGCGTTGTGGGACACTTGCCATGTGCCGAATGCCAGCGACAGCTCCAGCAACAAGACCACCCCGATCAACAGTGCAATCGGCACGTATTTGGCCATCTGCCCGCGTAATTCGGCAAAGTCCACGTCGATCATCATCACCACGAACATGAACAAAACCGCCACAGCGCCAACGTAGACAATGACCAGCAGCATCGCCACAAATTCGGCCCCCAGCAGCACAAACAGCCCTGCCGATGACAGGAACGCCAAAATCAGCCACAGCACCGAATGCACAGGGTTTTTCGAGACGACCGTAAACAGCCCCCCGATCACCGCACTAATGGCGAAGATGTAAAATGCGAAATCGGCTACACCCATTTCTATGTCCCTTCGTTCACGGGGTCGTTGCCCCAGCTTGCCTTAGCGATAAGGCGCGTCCAATTCCAGATTGCGGGCAATTTCGGCTTCCCATCGGTCGCCGTTGTCCAGCAGTTTTGCTTTGTCGTAAAACAGTTCTTCGCGTGTCTCGGTGGCGAATTCGAAATTCGGCCCCTCGACGATTGCATCCACCGGACAGGCCTCTTGGCAGAAACCGCAGTAGATGCATTTGGTCATGTCGATGTCATAGCGCGTGGTGCGGCGGCTGCCATCATCACGCGGTTCGGCGTCGATGGTGATCGCCTGCGCCGGGCAGATCGCCTCGCACAGTTTGCAGGCGATGCAGCGTTCCTCGCCGTTTGCGTAACGACGCAGCGCGTGTTCACCGCGAAAACGCGGGGACAGTGGCCCCTTTTCGTGCGGATAGTTCAGCGTTGGTTTGGGGGCAAAGAAATACTTCAGGCCCAGTTGGAACCCTTTGATGTAATCAAACAGCAAGAAGTATTTGGTTGCGCGAACGTAATCAAATGCCATCGGCTCAGCCTCCAATCGCCCAGCGGGCATATGCTCCGCCGAAGGCGCCAAAATGTGCAAGGAAAGATACAATCACGACCCAAGCCAGCGACAGCGGCAGGAACACTTTCCAGCCAATGCGCATCAGTTGATCGTAGCGGTAGCGCGGGGTAATCGCCTTGACCATCGCGAAGATGAAGAAGAAGAACACCATTTTGCCAAACATCCACAGCACGCCATCGGGCAGGCCCGGGATGGGCGACAGCCAGCCGCCAAAGAACAGCACCGACATCAGCGCACACATCATAAAGATCGCGATGTATTCACCGGCCATATACAGCAAGTAAACGGTTGCCGAATACTCCACCATAAAGCCCGCAACCAGTTCGGATTCTGCCTCGGGCAGATCGAATGGTGGACGGTTTGTTTCCGCCAGCGAACTGATAAAGAACAGGAATACCATCGGGAAATGCGGCAGCCAATACCAGCTGAAGAAGCCGTAATCGCCATCCTGTGCCCGCACGATATCGCTAAAGTTCAGCGAACCGGTGGAAATGATCACACCGATCAGGATCAGCCCAATCGACACCTCGTAGGAAATCATCTGCGCCGCCGAGCGCATCGCGCCAAGGAACGGGTATTTCGAGTTTGAGGCCCAGCCGCCGATGATCACGCCGTAAACCTCAAGCCCGCCAATCGCGAACACATACAGCACCGCCACGTTCAGATCGGCCAGAACCCAGCCATCATTGAACGGCAGCACCGCCCATGTCAGCATCGACATCACAAAGGCCACCATCGGCGCAAGGAAGAACAGCGGCTTGTCTGCCCCTGCCGGCACGATCACCTCTTTCACCACATATTTCAGCGCATCGGCCACCGATTGCAGCAGGCCATAGGCCCCCACAATATTCGGCCCTTTGCGCATCTGCACAGCCGCCCAGATTTTACGATCGCCCCAGACAAGAAACAGCAGCGAAATCATCACAAAAGCAATGATCGCAAGCACTTGTGCGAAGATTAGTACGAATATCCCCAGCGGGGTTGCTAAAAATTCAGCCATTGGTCCTCACACCCTTGGTATCCCGTTTTCGACGCATTCGGCCACCGCGGCCTTGGCATCAATTGTCTTCAGTCCCAGTGGCTTGTCTGCCGAGATGGTATAAATAGCATCCCCGCGCCACTGGCCATTCTTTTCGTCAATATTTGTGCGCAAATGGCGCAAATAATTGTAGCCACGGATCAGCGTATATTCCGCCGCCGCACATTCTGCATAAGCCGCCACATCCGCCCGTTCCCGCGCACCGCGCATGGTAACGAACATATTGACCAGATCATCATCCAGCAGCCGCGTCTGCACGCCCAGATATTCCGGCTCGAACGCCGCTTGATCCACAGGTTCCGCAGGCGCACAAGCCGCCACCCCACCCAAAAGGGCAAGGGCAATCGGTGCCTTATGAACCGCCTGTTGCATCATTACTCTGCCGCCACCTTTATCTCGCCGCGTGCCTTGGCCAGTGCCGACAGTTCGCCCATCAGTTTGCTGGCCCGTGCAATCGGGTTGGTCAGATAGAAATCATTGATTGCGTTCAGGAAGCTGGCCTTCTTGGCCGGATCGCGCAACGGAACGCGTTTCCATTCGTTTTCAGGAACCACGTCGATTTGCGCCATATGCGGCACCTCGGCAACGATGGCCTGACGCAGTTGCGCCAGCGTGTCATAAGGCAGTGCAGTGCCCAGTTCAGCTGACAATGCCCGCAGGATGGCCCAGTTTTCCTTGGCGTCCCCCGGTGCGAACCCTGCGCGGTTGGCCATCTGTGGCCGCCCCTCAAGGTTCACGAACACGCCGCTTTCTTCGGTATAGGCCGCAGCTGGCAGGATCACATCCGCCCGATGCGCACCACGGTCACCGTGGCTGCCCTGATAGATCACAAAGGCACCTTTGGCGATTTCCACTTCGTCCGCGCCCAGATTATAGACCACTTCGGCCCCGTCCAGCGCAGCAGTCATGCCGCCTTCGGTCACGGCACCCACATCCATCGCACCCACACGGGCGGCGGCGGTGTGCAGCACCATCAGTTTGCTGTCCGTGGCCTCGGCCAGTTTCATCGCTTGGGACAGAACCGCTTCGCCATCGGCTTCGCGCAGCGCGCCCATGCCGACAATTATAACAGAGGGGACTTTCAGCACCTCGTCGAATTTCTTGTCCATGGTCGCCATCAGATCGGCGCGGCCATCGCCCATGTGGAAATAGTCATAGGTCAGGTCCACCGGCTGCCCGATCAGGCCAATCTGCGCCCCATTGCTCCAGGCCTTGCGGATGCGCGCGTTCAAAACCGGAGCCTCGTTGCGCGGATCACAGCCAATCAGCTGGATCATCTGCGCGTTATCAATGTCCTCGATGGTGGCGGTGCCAACATATGCCGAACGG
>CAZIDQ010000047.1:8024-9291 GCA_964538015.1 uncultured Marinosulfonomonas sp. | reverse complement strand
CGGGTTTTGTCGGAAATCCATTCCTCGTTCACGCCATCATGGTTGCGTGGCAGGATGCGTTTGACTTCGCGCCCTTTGGTATCCACCCGAATGTTGGACCCCAGCGCATCCATCACGTCGATTGTCTCGGTCTTGTTCAGCTCCCACGGGCGGGCAGTGAAGGCATAGGGTTTGTTGGTCAGCGCGCCGACAGGGCACAGGTCAATGACGTTGCCTTGCAGGTTGCTGTTCAGGGTTTCGTCCAGATAGGCCGTGATTTCGGCATCTTCGCCACGGCCGATCTGGCCCATCACGGTGATACCGGCAATTTCCGTGGTAAAGCGCACACAACGGGTGCAGGAAATACAGCGGGTCATTTCGGTGGCGACCAGCGGGCCAAGGTCCAGATTATCAACCGCGCGCTTGGGTTCTTTGTAACGGCTGGCGGAAACGCCATAGGCCATTGCCTGATCCTGCAGATCGCATTCGCCACCTTGATCGCAAATCGGGCAATCCAGCGGGTGGTTGATCAGCATGAATTCCATCACGCCTTCGCGGGCCTTTTTCACCATCGGCGAATTGGTTTTCACCACCGGCGGCTGCCCTTCTGGACCGGGGCGCAGATCGCGCACCTGCATGGCGCAGGAGGCCGCAGGTTTGGGCGGCCCCCCGACAACTTCGACCAGACACATGCGGCAATTCCCCGCGATGGTCAGACGTTCGTGATAACAAAAACGCGGGATTTCCACGCCTGCTTCTTCACATGCCTGAATAAGGGTCATTGCCCCTTCAACTTCGACCTCATTGTCGTCGATGATGATTTTGCGCAGGTCGGTCATGGTGTTATCTTGCCCTCAACATCTGGCCAATAAGGCTCTTTTTGGCGATTTCTTCACGTCCCACGGTGCAATAGCTTTCGGGATTACCAGCAACCACGCCATGCGCTTTCAGGTAATCCGCCGCCATGCCTTTGACGCGGGCTTTCTCTTTTGGATCTTTCATGAATGCCCGAACCTCGGGTTCCGAGTATCCCTGATGAATAGCATAGGATTTAAGCGCGTTCAGCTTGCCCCAGGCCACGAACATCCGTGCCGATATGCTGGGGCAGGCCTTGCGGATTTTATCCGCCGCCACGCCAGCCATCAGCGAATTGTTGATATGCTTTTCCTGCGGCAAGGGCGTTTTCGCCAAAGCCATACCCGTTGTCAGGGTGAAAACAGTCAAAGCGGTTACAAGTGTTGTTTTTACATAAGTCATAGATCGTCTCCTTTTGATAGAAAGGAGATGG
>CAZIDQ010000047.1:6144-7924 GCA_964538015.1 uncultured Marinosulfonomonas sp. | reverse complement strand
ACCTGTTTGGTCACGTCCAGCAGCATGTCGATTTCTTCAATCTCGGCATCCCCCGTCACCAGACGGTCCATCACCCGCATCATCCAGCCGGTGCCTTCGCGGCATGGCGTACACTGGCCGCAGCTTTCGTGCTTGTAGAATTTGCTCAGCCGCCAGATCGCTTTGATGATGTCGGTGCTTTCGTCCATAACGATCACAGCCGCCGTGCCAAGGCCCGAGCGTTGCTCGCGCAGCCAGTCGAAATCCATGATACATTCGTCGGCCACATCACGCGGCAGCAACGGCACGGATGACCCGCCCGGAATAACCGCTTTCAGATTGTCCCATCCACCGCGAACACCGCCGCAATGTTTTTCCAGCAGTTCGCGCAAGGGGATCGACATTTCTTCTTCGACCACACAGGGGTTCACCACATGGCCGGAAATCCCGAACAGTTTGGTGCCCGCGTTGTTCGGGCGCCCCATGCTGGAAAACCAGCTGCCACCGCGCCGCATGATCGTCGGGATCACGGCGATGGATTCAACGTTGTTCACTGTGGTCGGGCAGCCATACAGACCCGCGCCAGCCGGAAATGGCGGCTTCATGCGCGGCATGCCTTTTTTGCCCTCAAGGCTTTCCAGCATCGCGGTTTCTTCGCCGCAGATGTAGGCGCCAGCGCCATGCGCCAGATAGAGGTCAAAATCCCAACCGGATTTCGCGGCGTTTTTGCCCAGCAGTCCGGCGTCATAACATTCGTCAATCGCCGCTTGCAGCGCTTCGCGCTCGCGGATGAATTCACCGCGGATATAAATATAGGCTGCATGTGCCCCCATCGCAAAGGAGGCAATCAGCGCCCCCTCGATCAGGGTATGCGGATCATGGCGCATGATTTCGCGATCCTTGCAGGTGCCCGGCTCGGATTCATCGGCGTTGATCACCAGATAGGCGGGCCGACCGTCAGATTCCTTGGGCATGAAGGACCATTTCAAACCGGTCGGGAACCCCGCCCCGCCGCGTCCGCGCAGGCCGGATGATTTGGCCTCTTCCACGATCCAGTCGCGACCTTTTTTAAGGATGGCAGCCGTGCCATCCCAATGGCCACGCTTTTTCGCGCCCGCAAGGCTGCGGTCATGCATCCCGTATAGATTGGTAAAGATCCGATCCTGATCCTTAAGCATGGGCCTTATCCTCTGCTATCGCGGCGCGTGCGCCAGATTTGATATGTTACGATCATTGTCCAAAAGAACGCAGCCAGTGCGGCCAGATCAAAAAGGAAGACAAAATTCGGGTTCATCCCGACCTGTCCGCCAATCCACTGAGCCCCCATCCACAGCACCATGACAACCGTGATAACCACGGCCACCATACGCGATTTTCGCGCCAGTGCTTGTTCTTGATCGGGGCTCAATGTCATCTCCTAACTCTCTCGTTTACTTCTTGTTCTTGGCGTAGACACCGCCCTTTTCCACTTTCTTGGAAAATTCGGTCTTTCCGCCCTTGGCAAGAACTTTGGCCTGCTTGACCCATTCATCACGCGAAACGCGGCCCTTGAAACCCTCAAGGTTGTCATCAACCCATTGAACTTCTTTCACACGCCAGCCAGCGACCTGATCAAAATGGAACACACCCATGGTGTTCAGCATCTTTTCCATCTTCGGGCCAACGCCCTTGATCTGTTTCAGGTCATCCGCACCACCGGCGCGGGCCTTTTTCAGCAGTTCGGGCTTGCCGTCTTTGGCGACGGGCTTGCGGGCCGGTTTGGTTGTGGTTTTGGCCGCCGGCTTCTTGGCTGCAGGTTTGG
>CAZIDQ010000047.1:0-6044 GCA_964538015.1 uncultured Marinosulfonomonas sp. | reverse complement strand
AGGCGCTTTGGCTTTTGGCTTGGCTGCGGGCTTCTCGCCAGCTTCGGCGCTATCGGCTTTGGATACCGCTACGGCGGCAACGCTGGCCGCTTCGGCAACCGCTGCCGATGGTGTTTCTTTCGCGACTTCGGGCACACCGGGGGCCATCGCCAGATCGCCACCACCTATGCTGTCCACATCCGCAACCGCGTGACGCGTTGTGGCAATATCGTGGTCATGGCGTGCGGGATGGCCATGGGTTTCTTCCACATGACCGCAAAACAGCCGCGCCAGCAACATTGCAGCCGCCACCATCACAACCAACCCGAGGATCAGTGACAGGATTGTCCCCATTTCAAACCGACCCGACATAATCAGATACGTCGCAAGCCCAAGCAAAGCTCCGATGATCCAGCTGATAACCGGACAGGTGAACATACCGCCTTCGTTTTCTTCACTCATAGCATTCATCCCTTTTATATCCCTGTTGCAATAATACGCACAGAACCGCAGGCGATGCTGCCCGCGTCGGGCGCTCGCTTCTTTTTGCTATGTTCTGTTTGTCACTCATACCTGTGAACCTTTTGATCCGGCGCTATCAATAAACGCCGCCCTTCTTAACTTTTTTCGAAAACTCGGTGGTGCCACCCTTGGCCAGAACCTTGGCCTGTTTGACCCATTCATCGCGTGAAACGCGGCCCTTGAAACCCTCAAGGTTGTCATCAACCCACTGGACCTCTTTTGCACGCCAGCCAGCGACCTGATCGAAATGGAACACGCCCATGGTGTTCAACATCTTTTCCATCTTGGGACCAACGCCCTTGATCTGTTTCAGGTCATCCGCACCAGCGGCGCGGGCCTTTTTCAGCAGTTCGGGCTTGCCATCCGCAGCCACCGGTTTGCGGGCCACTTTGGTGGTGGTTTTGGTGCCGCGTGGTTTGACGGCCGGTTTTGTGGCGGGCTTGGCCTTTGGTTTCGCCGCCGCTTTGGGCTTGGCCGCCGGTTTTGCCGCTGCCTTGCCGGATTTTCCCAGCCACGGCGTTAGCAATGGCACTTCGGTGCCGTCGATCCGTTTGACCGTATCGCCAATATCCACCGCGCGCTGCACGGATGCGTTATACTGTGTCTTGCCGCTGTCATATTCGGTCAATGACGTCAGCCCGCCCAGCGGTTCGGCTGCATAGCGTCCGTTCTGCGGGCCGGGTACGGGCACTTTGCCTTCGGCCAATTCGTCCAGAATTTCGGTGAACCGCGCGGCGGTCAAATCTTCGTAGTAATCCTTGCCGATTTGCGCCATCGGCGCATTGGTGCAAGCGCCCAGACATTCGACCTCTTCCCAGCTGAATTTGCCGTCTGCCGACAATTCATGCGGGTTGGGTGCGATTTTCTCGCGACAAATACCGATCAAATCTTCGGCACCGCAAATCATGCAGGACGTGGTGCCGCAAACCTGAATATGCGCAACTGTGCCAACCGGCTGCAGCTGGAACATGAAATAGAACGACGCCACCTCGTAGGCGCGGATATGCGCCATTCCCAGCATATCGGCGATATGTTCCATCGCGGGGCGGGTTAACCAGCCCTCTTGTTCCTGCGCCCGCCACAGCAGCGCAATGATGGCGCTGGCCTGACGGCCTTGGGGATATTTGGTGATCTGCGCCTCGGCCCATTTCTGGTTGGCCGCAGTAAAGGCAAAATCATCAGGTTGTGTGTGGTGCAGGCGACGTAGCATATCAGCTTATTCCCCGAAACGGCATCAAAAAGGTTCCGGCCACAAAAGCGGCCATGGACACATGCGATATGTATCCGGTTAGTTTCACTTGCTTACATCCTTGAAAGGTATGCAAGTTACCATCGGCTTGTTCTCGGCCATGGCGGCCTCGTCATTGGTCGCAACAGCCGCAAAATAGGTATCCGACAGATCAAAGTGGCAGAACTGGATGTCGGACTCGCCTTCAATCATCACGATATTCGCAGCGACGTTGGTATAGGCCTCGGAGTTGTCGATAAACCCGTAGAGTTCGGCAACATCACTTATTTCAGAGCTGGTTTCAGCCACGTTGAATTCCGTGATCGACGCGCAAACCACATTGGGCTGCGTCGCCTCGATCGCGCCAGCATCCCCCGCTGCGTAGGCTGCGAAAAATTCGGGTGTCAGGCCCAAACTGCAGGCTTTGATATCATCTTCGCCCTCGATCATCACCACGTTATCGCGGATGTTGAAATAACCGTCCGAGTTGTCGATCAACCGGTACAGGCCCGCACTGGGGCTTTGCACATTCTGTGCGACGGCAGGCAGGGCAACCAATGTCGCCACCACAGCCAGTTTAACCAGTTTACTCATCTGTCAATTTCTCCAAAAACAACGTCCATCGTACCGATAATCGCCGCAACATCGGCCAGCTGGTGACCGCTTGCAACATAGTCCATAGCCTGCAAATGCAGATACCCCGGCGCGCGGATTTTGGCGCGGTAGGGTTTGTTGCTGCCATCCGCCACAAGGAACACGCCAAATTCGCCTTTCGGTGCCTCGATCGCGGCGTAAATTTCGCCTGCGGGAACGTGAAAGCCTTCGGAATACAGTTTAAAGTGATGAATCAGCGCTTCCATGCTGGTTTTCATATCACCGCGTTTTGGCGGCGTCAGCTTGCCCCGCGCCAGCACATCGCCCGGCTCGTTACGCAGTTTTTCACAGGCCTGCAGAATAATCTTGATGCTTTCTCGCATTTCCTGCATCCGGCACAAATAACGGTCAAAACAATCACCGTTCTTGCCGACAGGAATATCGAATTCGAATTCGTCATAGCATTCATAAGGCTGCGCACGGCGCAAATCCCACGCAAGGCCGGACCCGCGCACCATCACACCGGAAAAACTCCAGTCCAGAATGTCCTGCTCGGTGACGATACCGATATCGACGTTGCGTTGCTTGAACACACGGTTTTCGGTCAGCAGCCCGTCCAGATCTTCCATGAATGGCGGGAATTCATTAACGGCCCAAGCATCAATATCATCGATCAATTCAGGCGAAATATCCTGATGCACCCCGCCGGGGCGGAAATAATTGGCGTGCAGGCGCGCACCACAGGCCCGCTCATAGAACGTCATCAGGATTTCGCGCTGCTCGAACCCCCAAAGCGGCGGCGTCAGCGCACCAACATCCATCGCCTGCGTGGTTACGTTCAACAGGTGGTTCAGAATACGACCGATTTCGGAAAACAGCACGCGGATCAACTGGCCACGGCGCGGAACCTCGACGCCGGTCAGTTTTTCAATCGCCAGACACCAGGCGTGTTCCTGATTCATCGGCGCAACATAATCCAGCCGGTCGAAATAGGGTAGCGACTGCAGATAGGTGCGGCTCTCCATCAGTTTCTCGGTGCCGCGGTGCAGCAGGCCGATATGCGGGTCAGCGCGTTCAACAATCTCGCCGTTCAGTTCCAGAACCATCCGCAACACACCGTGAGCCGCAGGGTGCTGCGGGCCAAAGTTGATGTTGAAATTGCGGATTTTCTGTTCGCCCTGACGGGCATCAACTGATCCGTCGTCAAATTTGGAGCCGTCCATAATCCTAGACCCTCGCCATATTGTCCTGCCAGCGGGCAGGAAGTGTCTGAAAGCGCTTTTCAACCGCATCGTATTGCGGCGCAAGCAGTTTTTGCAGGCCAGAGCGTCGCGCAGCGTCCAGCTTGATCGGTACACCTTGGTGTATTCTTTTATCCAATGCCGCCTTGTGATTGCTTAGCCCCAAAAAGGCGCACAGCTCGCGGATGCTGTCATCGCAAAACAGGTTTTCGTAGAACATCACCTTGCGGTGATTGTCCGGCACAGCCGTTTCCAGCGCATCCAGTCCACCGGCATAATCCGAACGCTCCAGCGCGGGGCTGGATTTGCCCTCCAGTATCCGGTCCACCTCGGCCAGCGCATGGGCGCGCATCGCTTTGGGATCAACAGATTTGCGCCGCGCATTCATGCGGATATTGGACCACAGCCGATCCAGCGGATCGCGCAGCAAATAGACAAACCGCGTATTAGCCACCACACCGGCCATCTGTTTCAGTCGCTCAACCGGCATCATCGAATATTCCGGCGTGATGTCCGCCGTCAACTTGGCGCCATTGGCCTCATCCATCATAAAGGCCGCATAGGCCGCCGGATCATCCTGATGCTCGCGCAATACTTTCAACCAGTGGCGCGTCTTGTTCAGGCGTTGCTGGATTATCGGCTTGCGCGCTGCGGGTGCTGTTTCCAGACTATCTTTCAAATCCGCAATCCGCGTGCGAACCATTTTGATCTGACCCTCGAAATGGTCGTTCTCCAGCATATAGAAATAACGCAGTTCCTTATACGGCGGCATGGCGCACTCGGGGTGCCCCTCAAGGTAGCTGAACAGCCAGCTGGTGCCGGCCTTCACTGCCCCAATCCCGTACATAAGAACCGCCTCGCCCATCATCAGCCCTTGGCCTCATCGGTTTTTTCGTCGCCGGGCAGGATGTATTGCGCACCCTCCCACGGGGACATGAAATCAAACTGGCGGTATTCCTGAACCAGCGAAACCGGCTCGTATACCACGCGTTTTTCTACTTCGTCATAGCGCACTTCGGTATACCCCGTGGTCGGGAAATCCTTGCGCAGCGGATGACCGCGAAAACCGTAATCCGTCAGGATACGGCGCAGATCGGGATGGCCGGAAAACAGAATGCCGAACATGTCGAACACTTCGCGTTCAAACCAGCCTGCGGATTTATGCACATCGGTGATCGACGGCACGCTTTCCTCTTCGCGGATGGCGCATTTCAGACGGATACGATGGTTCTGGTACATCGACAGGAAATGGTAAACCACGTCGAACCGCTTGACCCGTGCGGGATAATCCACCGCCGTAATATCAATCAACGACGAAAACCGGCAGGTGCGATCAACCTTCAGAAACTCGACAAATCCGGCCAGCCCCGTCGGGGCAACCTCGACCGTCAACTCGCCGTTGGTAATGCTGTAGGACAGCACATCATCCGGCCGTTTGGCCTGAATATGCGCGCCCAGTTCGTTCAATGCGTCTGACATATCCGCCCCCTACCTGACCAAAGTGCCCGTGCGGCGGATCCGGCGCTGCAACTGCAACACACCGTAAACCAGCGCCTCGGCCGTCGGAGGACAGCCCGGAACGTAAATATCAACCGGCACAATCCGGTCACAGCCCCGCACCACGGAATAGCTGTAGTGATAGTAACCGCCACCATTGGCGCAGCTGCCCATCGAAATCACATAACGCGGCTCGGGCATCTGGTCGTAAACCTTGCGCAGCGCCGGCGCCATCTTGTTGGTCAGCGTGCCGGCCACGATCATCACATCCGACTGGCGCGGGCTGGCCCGCGGCGCAAAACCGTAGCGCTCAATATCATAACGCGGCATCGCCGTATGCATCATCTCAACCGCACAACAAGCCAGACCAAATGTCATCCAGTGCAGCGATCCTGTACGCGCCCAGTTGATGATGTCATCCGTGGTCGTCAGCAGAAAACCCTTGTCGGCAAGGGCATCGTTCATCGCGCGAACCGACACATCCTTGTCGGCCCCAGCGGTGTTGGCTCCAGACATCACTCCCATTCCAGCGCCCCCTTCTTCCACTCATAGGCAAAGCCGATGGTCAGCACGCCCAGAAACACCATCATCGACCAGAAACCGACATCCGTCATATCCTTGAACGTCACCGCCCAGGGAAACAAAAACGCAATTTCCAGATCAAAAATGATGAACAGAATGGCGACCAGATAGAACCGCACATCGAATTTCATCCGCGCATCGTCAAACGCATTAAATCCGCACTCATAAGCGCTCAGTTTTTCCGGATCGGGATTCGTTGGCCCCAGAATGACAGCGGCAAGGATCAAAACCGCCCCCAATGCTGTTGCCATGCCCAGAAAAACAAGGACGGGGAGGTATTCTCTTAGCAGGTCTTCCACGTGTGGCTCCTTAACGCGACATATATGCGCATGTTGTTGCTCTTTGGTGGTTTACTCCTGCCTTATCTGCGGGTCAACAGAACCTGTGCCCCCAAATGCAGG
>CAZIDQ010000046.1:0-16092 GCA_964538015.1 uncultured Marinosulfonomonas sp. | reverse complement strand
CCCACCGCCGGCAGGATCGAGATCGACGGTCAGCCGCAAGTGCTGACACGACCATCGGAGGCGCATGCGCAAGGCATCTACATGGTGCCGCAAGAACCACATATGTTTCCCAACTTGTCGGTGCTGGAGAACCTTGTCACCGGTTTTGGTGGCGATATATCGGCCGCTCGCAGGCAAGCACGAGAGATCGCTGCCGAAATTGGTCTCAAGGTCGATTTCAACGCCCCCGGTGGCACTCTGTCCATTGCGAACCAGCAGCTGGTTGAAATCGCACGTGGGCTAATGCGCAATGCCCGGGTTCTGATCCTGGACGAGCCGACATCGTCACTGACCCACAACGAGGTTGAAAGCCTTGCAGCCCAGATGAGGACCTTAACTGCGCGCGGCATTGGTATTTTGTTTATCTCGCACCGGCTGGACGAGGTGTTGAAAATGTCCGACCGGGTCAGTGTGTTGCGCGACGGAAAATTCGTTCGCGCCGCCCCTACAAAGGGCCTTACAACCGAAATGTTGGTCGAATCTATGTTACCCGAAAATTTCGACGCTAACGTAGAACGGGAAGCCACCCACGCGCCACAAATCAACACAGGCCCAGTGCTCGAGGTGCGCAATCTCACCTCGCAGAGCTTTCGCAATGTCAGCTTTACAGTGCAGGCGGGCGAAGTCGTGGGGATTTCAGGCGTTGTGGGGGCCGGGCGCACCGAATTGGCCGAGGCAATCTATGGTATCGACCAGACTGCCACCGGCGAGGTGATGATCAACGGTAAGTCAGCGCCGCGCCGCTCACCGCGCCTTTGTCAGGAAATGGGACTTTCCTACGTGCCCGAGGATCGGCACGCCCATGGCATCTTTCTGGCCCTGCCTTCGGCGCAGAACATCTCGGCATCCGTTATGACGCTCAGCGGCGCGCGCTTTATGAAGCACGCGCAAGACGTCACTCTGGCACAGCGCTTTATCGAACGGTTGCGCATCAAGCTCAGCTCTCCCATGCAGATCGCGCGCACGTTGAGTGGCGGTAATCAGCAGAAAATCGTGCTGGCCAAAACGCTGGCCCCCGAACCAAGGGTAATCATCCTTGACGAGCCAACCCGCGGGATAGATGCCCGCGCGCGTCAGGACGTCTACCGCATCATCCGCGAGTTGACAGCCGAAGGTGTGGGTGTGGTTGTGATTTCTTCGGAAGTAAGCGAAATCGCTGAGGTCAGCGACAGGGTTCTGATCATGTATTGCGGCGATCTAAGGACGATGCCGGCCGGGCCAGTGGATGTGGACCACATTGCGGCTGCCACCTTAGCAGATTACCGAGCCAAGCCAGCGGAAGTGCCCGCATGACCCGAATATTCAAAAGCAGAGAGTTTCTGGTGCTTTTGCTGCTTGTGGTAATGATTCTGTCGGTGAGCACCGTCAACAGTGCGGTACTCAAGCCGATGACGCTGATCAACATCGCCAATTCCTCTCTGTTTTTGATGCTGATCGCCCTGGGGCAGATGTTTGTGATCCTGACCCGGGGCATTGATGTCTCGGTCGGGGCAATCGCGGGCTTGTCTGCGGTCATTTTCGGCTTTGCACTGAATGCAGGGGTTCCGCTCCCCATCGCTATGCTGGCCTCGCTGCTGACCGGGCTTTTATGCGGCATGTTCAATGCGGTGGGGGTCGTCATTGTCGGGATTCCGCCGATCATCATGACACTGGGCACGCTGGGGGTCTTTCGCGGGTTGATGCGGGTTCTGACCGGTGGCAGCTGGATTGAATCGATCCCGCGCAGCATAAAAAACTTGGCGGTGACGCGCGTTCTGCATGTTCCACTGATGGTCTGGGGGGTGGCGGCCCTGATTATTCTAGTGGCGGTCCTCATGTACAAGATCCGTTGGACGCGCAACTTGTACGCGGTGGGTGACAATCTGGACGGCGCGTTCCTTTTGGGCATCAACACCAAACGCACCCGTTTTGTCGCTTTTTCACTGTCGGGTTTGTTTTCGGGGGCGGCTGCTATCGTCTTTGTCGGGCAGATCGGCTTTGTGCCAATGCAGACTGGCGATGGTCAAGAACTTAAGGCAATCGCGGCGGTGGTGCTGGGCGGGGTCAGCCTGATGGGTGGCACCGGCAGCGTCTGGTCGGCGGTGATCGGCGCGCTGTTTTTGACCTCTGTGGATTCCATGATGATTTTTCTGCGGATACCCGGTTCTTGGAACAATGCCGTTGGGGGGGCCGTATTGCTGGCGGTGGTTGTGGTTGATTACATCATTCGTCGCACCGCGCAAAAGCGCCGTTTGTCCGCACGTTCCGCTGAAATGATGCGTGGCGATGGTGCAGGCGGCATTGCACCGATCACAGGCACGGAGGCGCGGCAATGAAGAACAAGAGCTGGCTTAAAAGTTGGGAGTTTATGTTGCTGATCGCATTGGTAGCCGAACTTGCAATTCTGGGAATGATCAACCCGACGTTTTTGAACGTGCAGAACCTGCTGTTTTCCACCAGCGATTTCGTACATGTCATCCTCGCAGCAGTGGGGCTAACGCTGGTCATCATGACCGGAGGAATCGACATATCGGGCGTGTCGCTGATGGGGCTAGCATCAATCGTTCTGGGGCTGAGTTTTGTTGCTGGCGCTCCGATCTGGCTGGCGGTATCGGTGGCGCTTGGGGTCGGCCTGCTGGCCGGGGCCTTCAATGGTACTGTGGTGGCCAATACGGATGTGAACCCGCTGGTCATCACCTTGGCAATGCTGTTTTTCTATTCCGGTCTTGCCACTGGCCTGCCCACACTTCTCGACATGCTGGGCTTCAAGGCTTATGGCGCGGGCGGCTTTGAAGCGTATCAATACGAGGGCATCGGAGGCTTGCCCAAATCCTTCACCTGGTTTGGCACCGGGCGCATAGGCTGGGTGCCGATGCCGCTGGTGGTAACCATTGTACTGACCGGGATCGCCGGTTGGTTGATGAGCCGCACCCGGTTTGGGCGCTTTCTCCAGTTGATTGGCGTTAACCCTGATGCCGCGCGTCATACCGGGGTGCCGGTGAAACGTACGTTAATCACTGTTTATGCGCTGAATGGCTTGGCCGCTGCAGTGGCCGGGCTGGTGCTGACCGCCTATTTCACGTCGGCGCGCTCGGATTTGGGCGCAGAGGCTTTGCTCAACATCATTACTGCCGTGGTGCTGGGCGGATCGTCAATCTATGGCGGCGAGGGCTCGGTTCTTGGCACATTCCTTGCGGGTCTTGTGCTGGGCTATCTGCGTCAGGGGTTATTGGCATTGGGCATCACCAGCGACGTGGTGCCGGTGATCGTCGGGGCGCTTTTGATCGGGACAGTCGCGGCACGCATTGGCATGTCAGCGCTCAATCGAAAACGCGCCAACCGCGCATCATACGAGACCGAACGGGGGGCAGTGGCAGCAAATAGCGAGTGAGCTTCATTCGCTTTACCAAGAGGTCGGTTAACGACCCGAACCAGAGACATTCATAAGGAGGAAAGACAATGAAATACGGAAAACTAATGGCGGGGGTGCTGGTGTCAGCCCTTACGCTAGGCATTTCAACAGCGACAGCTTTTGCAGAGGATGCACGCGTTGCGTTCATTCCCAAACTTACCGGAGTCGGCTTTTTTGAAAGCGGCGGCGCCGGGGCTATGGCCATGGGCGAACAGCTGGGCATTGAAGTAAAATATGACGGTCCCTCGACCGCGTCCGTGTCCGGTCAGGTCGAGTTTATCAACAACTTTGTCAACCAGGGCTTCAACGCCATCGCCATTTCATCGCTTTCGCCTGACGGGCTTTGCGAGGCGCTAAAACGTGCCCAAGAACGCGGCGTCAAGGTGTTGACCTGGGATTCAGATGTGAATCCGGAATGCCGCAGCTACTACATCAACCAAGGCACACCGGAACAGTTGGGTGGGTTGCTGGTCAAGATGACGGCGGATCAGATGGAAGACCCGAGTGCAGCGCACAAAGTGGCGTTCCACTATTCCTCGCCTACCGTGACCGACCAGAACCAATGGGCCGAGGTCGCCAAGGCGATTATCGCCAAAGACTATCCAAGCTGGGAAGTGGTGGCGACAGTGTTTTCCAATCAGGACGCACAAAAGGCCGTGCAAGTGCCGTCGGCTCTGTTCCAGACCTACGCCGATCTTGACGCGGTGATCTGTCCCGATGCCAACGCACTACCAGGGACGGCGCAGGCCGCAGAAAACCTTGGCATTGCCGGCAGTGTTATTGTCACCGGCTTTTCGACCCCGAACACTATGCGCCAGTACGTCAAAAGCGGCACGGTTGACCGTTTTGGGCTGTGGGATGTGGTCATGCAGGGCAAATTGTCGGTCTATATCGCCAACGAGCTGGTAAAAGGTGCCAGCTGGAAGGTCGGCGACAAGATCGACGTGCCGGGTATCGGTACGGTCGAAATCTCTGCCAATGCGATACAGGGTTATGATTACGAGGCTGAAGGCAACGGTATCATCCTGCTGCCTGAACGCGCTGTGTTCAATGCGGGTAATATCGACGACTTCGATTTCTAAAGTATCATCTAGGCACCCGCCGTGCATGTTGTACGGCGGGCGTTTTATTGGGGAAACCCTAATGGACGGATAGGACAATGGCAGATATCGACGACATCAAAGACGGCAAAGACTTTGGCCTGAACACCCCGCAAGACAAACAGGGCTTTTTCCTGAAAGGCGGCGCCAACTACGACTGGGGCATCAAGAACAAGATGAGCCGCATTTTTAACCCCGTATCGGGCCGCACCGTGATGCTGGCCTTTGATCACGGCTATTTTCAGGGGCCGACAAAGGGTCTGGAGCGGATTGATCTGAACATCCTGCCGCTGGCCGAACATGCGGATGTCTTGATGTGTACCCGCGGCATCCTGCGCTCGGTGATCCCGCCGACTGTGACCAAACCGATTGTGATGCGCGCCTCTGGCGGCAACTCGATCCTGTCGGAGCTGTCGAACGAAACCATCGCGGTTGATATCGACGACGCCGTGCGCATGGGCGTTTGTGCGATGGCCGCGCAGGTCTATATCGGGGCTGAATTCGAACATAAATCCATCACCAACGTGATCAAACTGATCGACAGCGGCATGAAGGTCGGCATCCCGACGCTGGCCGTCACCGGCGTTGGCAAAGACATGGCCCGCGATGCGCGCTACTTTGGTTTGGCGACCCGTATCGCCGCCGAAATCGGCTCGCATTACGTCAAAAGCTACTTCATTGAAGAGGGGTTCGAGAAGGTCGTCGCAGGCTGCCCCGTGCCAATCGTGATTGCAGGTGGCAAGAAGCTGCCGGAACTGGACGCGCTGGACATGGCGTTCCGCGCGGTTGATCAGGGCGCTGCAGGCGTAGACATGGGCCGCAACATCTTCCAGTCGGACGCGCCGGTTGCGATGATCAAAGCGGTCTCCAAGGTTGTGCATGAACTGATGCCTGCCAAGCAGGCTTACCAATTGTATCAAGACTTAAAAGAAAAAGATTACCCTGTATAATGGGGCTCTGTCGCAAAGTTTACGATAGTTTTCCTTTAAAAACGCGGGCGAGATCTCCTGAACACTCTTGTGTTTGGTTAAATCACCTACCAAAATCCTAGCCCCGACAAATTCGACGTCAAAACTGCGCCAACGCGCGCCAATATGTCCGCATTCTTTGCGCATGATCGCACGGCTTGCCGAAAGCCTTGTTACTTGTAGGCGCATCACGGGTTATGCCTCTTTATCGTAATTTATAGACATAATTGTACTTTATAATGGACAGGCTCGTACTTATTGTGCACTCTTAACAGAGGTGCACTTGTCGGGAGAATTCAAAATGATGCCTTGCAGATACAATATGACAGGTGTCAGCCCGCCTGTGCCATGATACATTCGCGTGTTGTTAAGGCCGGCTGCGAAATTGCATTCGCAACAATTGCAAACGAAAAACTGCTGTGCCGCGTGAAAGATCAAAGCGCCCATCGCTGGCATCACCACAAGATCAATAAAGAAGGCCCGGCAAACGATGCCTTCGGAGTGCCGCAATACAAATGATTGTAGCAATTTTAGTCAGCCACAGCACCGGCCAAACCAAATTATTACCAAAGGGAGATACCAAATGAAAAAACTAATCCTTACCACCGTAGCGCTGGCCTTATCCGCTAGTTTCGCGATCGCCGAAACCGTCCGGATGGGCACAGAAGGTGCATACCCGCCATATAACTTCATCAATGATGAGGGCGAAGTTGACGGCTTTGAGCGTCAATTAGGCGATGAGTTGTGTACGCGCGCCAAGCTGACGTGTGAATGGGTGGTTAATGACTGGGATTCCATCATTCCGAACCTCGTAAGTGGAAACTACGACACAATCATCGCCGGAATGAGCAACACTGCCGAACGGGATAATGTCATTGATTTCACCGAGGAATATCTTCCTGCTCCCCCTTCTGCTTATGTGGGTCTGGCGGCAGATGCCAATATTTCCGGCGGTATTATTGCGGCGCAGAACAACACGGTTGAAGCTGGTTTTCTGGCCTCAAAAGAAGGTGTGACACTGGTCGAATTTGTAACACCGGAAGAGACAATTGCAGCCGTCAGGAATGGCGAAGCAGACGCGGTTCTTGCTGACAAATCCTATCTGGACCCAATTGTTGCTGAATCGGGTGGCAAGCTGGTTTTTGTGGGCGATGATGCTTTGATCGCAGGTGGTATCTCGATGGGAATTCGGGAATCGAATGGCGAGTTGCGCGAGCAATTCAATGCCGCGATCAAATCAATGAAGGCAGACGGAACA
This sequence comes from uncultured Marinosulfonomonas sp., assembly GCA_964538015.1. Taxonomy (GTDB): domain Bacteria; phylum Pseudomonadota; class Alphaproteobacteria; order Rhodobacterales; family Rhodobacteraceae; genus Profundibacter. The sequence continues at coordinate 9,336 of CAZIDQ010000046.1, read as the reverse complement.
CTTAACACCATGATTGCCAAATGGTTTGGAGAAGATGCAGCTGCTTTCTGATAAACGCTCACATCGGGTGGCCGTTTAGCGGCCACCCCTTTGGTTCAGATCGCCTTGGGTCACGGCGTAACAATCGGCAACAGTAGAAACTATCCAATTCAGAAGATCACATATCCTGCGCGACCGTACCAAGATGCAAAAGCAAGGCTTGGGCATTATATTGGGGGATATGAAGGTGGTATTGATTTTCGGTCCGCCAGCGGTATAGCAAAACTTCAAAACCCGCGAATTGACGTACCACCGATGCCGAAGGTATTGCGAGCGAAACCTCGGCACCACGCTGGATCAGGTCAAGCGCCCTTGGACCGCAGATTTCCAACACCCGATAGCCATCACTTACATCGGAAACAGCCAGTTCATTGGTGGCATCCCACCCGTCTTCTAATTGTGGCCCGTTCACCATCATCACCCTGTCACGTCGCAATCGCAGGGCAAATGTTTCCTCCTGTACGATGTCGGGCCAGCCAAAGGCGGCATGACAGCCACAGACCCTTAGGGCAATGGGAACGACCCCGCTAAGCAATATTTGACGCGGAGGGGGCAGACTGGAAACCCGGACACCGGGCACCGAAAAGCCTTGGTCGGCATCTATCGGGTTCTGCCATTTCCGGTTGTCATTACGCATGTAAACGGTCTCCTTCGGGATCCAGAAAACATGGGCCGGACACAATGGCCTGCCGTGTTGCGCCCATATGCCAGACGTCAACAGGCTGGCCTGCCAACTCAAATCCCCGCTCTAATAGTGCCAAGGCAATCGGGCGGCCCAAAGTCGGGCTGTCACAGCTTGATGTTACGATGCCGATGGATTTTCGGGGGGGTGATCCGCTTACCAAATGTGCGCCAACAGGCAGTTTTTCCGCACCTTGTGGAACAACAAGGCCAATAAATTGCCGCCGGTCCTGTTGGTTGGCAAATTCGCTATGCAGCCCGCGATCCCCGACAAAAGCGGTGGATTTTCTTTGGCGCGGAATGCCAAATCCCATATCATGCGGCATGGTTTCACCATCCGTGTCGCTGCCCACCATCAAATACCCTTTTTCGGCGCGCATGACCGAAAGTGCTTCGATCCCGATCGGTCCGGCACCCATTTTGCCCCCGATGGCGCAAACCTTTTCCCACAGGCTATGAATTTGCCCGACAGGCACCGAAATTTCAAAGCTAAGATCGCCGGTAAAACTGACACGCGCAATACGTGCCTCCCTTTTGTCAAAGCTGCCTTGGCGCAGCGCCATGTGCGGAAACGCTTGGGCTGTCAGGTCTACACCCAGACCGATTTCGGATACGATATCACGCGCCTTGGGGCCCGTGATGGTTACGGTCTGCCATTGCGCCGTAGTGTCATGTATAAATACCCGATCAGGATCGTTTCCATCCTGACGCCACCGCTCCAACATCGCCTCCACCCCGTCAACATGCGAGGACGAACAAGAGATCAGAAAACGATTTTCCGCCATATGCGCGATCACACCGTCATCGTAAATCGTGCCATCCTCGTGCAACATAAACCCATACCGGATGTGCCCTTGTTTTAAGGTTGAAATGGTATTGTAGTAGATGAAATTCACAAAATCGGCAGCATCCGGCCCCATAACCTCGATCTTGCCCAAAGGCGAGGCATCCAGAATACCTGCCGTTTTTCGCGCCATCGTTACTTCGTCATGAATGACCTTGCCTAGCGGTTTGTCACCATACCAGCCGGGACGTAGCCAGCCCCCATATTCCGCCATCGCCGCACCTGCCGCGCGATGCACCCCCTCTAACGGTAGGCGTTTTGGCGGGTGGAATAACGCGCCGCGAAAACGCCCGCCATAAAGGGCAAAAGGCACGGGAACAAAGGGGGGGCGAAAGGTGGTGGTGCCGACCTCGGGGATGGATTTGTTTTGAATAGCGGCCATCGCCGCCAATCCGGCCATATTCGAGGTTTTCCCCTGATCACTGGCCATCCCAAGGGCCGTATAGCGCTTCAGATGCTCGACCGAGACATAGTTCTCGCGCGCGGCCAACTCGATATCCTTAAGCGTAACGTCGCTCTGAAGGTCAATCCAGTGCCGCCCTTTTGCCCCCGGTTTGGGCCAAATAGGGGTAATGTGATATCCGGATTTATGCGTTTTCGGTGTCTGCCCCAGCGCCACGGCGCGGGCTTCGCTTAAAGCTGCGTCAAATTCGAATGTGCCGTTGGCGGCCCCAACAGCAGCCATGCCTTCGGGTTTTTTACCCGGCACATAGGCCGCCAAATTATTGTCCCAATCCAGGCCGCCGTTTGCATGCCGCCAAAGATGCACCAACGGCGTCATCCCGCCCGACACCAGAATTGTATCACAGGGGGTTTTTCGCCCCGAAGCCATAATCCCGTTGACCCGTTTGCCACCCAGTGCGCGCAAACCGTCCGATTGCGGCGCGACAATCGTTACCTTGGCCCCCGCAGCACGCAGAATATCCCCTGCTGGTTGGGCCAAACTATTGTTCGAAACCAACGCAATATTGCGCCCGACCAACACCCCGTAACGCGCCAGATATTCCAGCGCCCCATCCAGCGACATCACGCCGGGACGATCATTATTGGCGAATGTAACAGGGCGATCAATGGCCCCCGCAGCCAACACCGTTTGATCGGCGCGCAACCGCCATAAACGTGGTGCCACCCCGAACCCGCGATTTTGCGCAAGCCCGACCAACCCATGATCAAACACACCAAAAGCAGTCGTATCAAGCAGGACCTGCCCCCCCGCCGCCTTTATCTCTTCCAGTTGTGCGGCCACCCATTTTACCGGCGGCATCCCGTCAATTTCCAAACCTCGCCGATACACGCCGCCCCCCGCCTGCGGGTGGTCATCAACCAGAATGACCGACTTTCCAGCCTTGGCAGCGGTTTTTGCCGCAACCAGACCTGACGCGCCAGCCCCGACCACCAGCAGATCGCAATGGGCGTTCAATTGATCGCTGAAGTAATCCTTCCCGGCATCACCATCCAGCGTGCCAAGCCCTGCCATTTTGCGAATGATTGGCTGAAATAGGTGCCAGTCCGGCCACATGAACGTTTTGTAGTAAAACCCGACAGGCATAAACCGGCTGAACCAATCCAGCCCGCCCATGATGTCAAATTTGGCCGAGGGCCAGGCATTAACTGAACGGGCCTGCATTCCATCACACAAGTTGGTGGTGGCGGCGGGGCAGTTGGGCACGCTGGCAGAACCTGACCGCACATCAAAAACGGCATTCGGGTCGTCAAACCATGCGCCCCACACACCACGCGGACGGTGATATTTAAAACTGCGACCAACCACGCGCACGCCATTTGCCAGCAGTGCCGAAGCAAGGGTATCCCCCGGATGACCCGTGTAGGGACGACCATCAAACGTGAATTCAATGCTTTGGTCACGGTCGATCAACCCGCCATTGTCGGTTCGAAAACTGCTCACATCACACCCTTTCTCAGGGGCGTGACACTCAGCACCTGCATTGTGCGCGTATCGCGTTCCATCACAAACATCTCGCGGCATGTGGCGTGGGTCCAGATTTCGCGAGCCGCACCAAAATCATTGCGTTGGGTGTAAAGGTAGGTTGCCCAATCTTCATCCGGGACTGCTTGCGTTGTGTCCGGGCGGGTTTTGCCTGCCTCGCCATCGAAGTGGAATTCGCGCTCATTGCGCAATCCGCAGAATGGACATGGGAAAAGCTGCATTGTTTTTCCTCCTAATGGGCGATGCCGGATGCAGCACCTTCATCCAGCAAACGTCCGGTGCGAAAACGGTCTAAATCGAACGGGCGGCTGATGTCATTGTGTTGACCCGTTGCAAGGATGTGGGCAAACAGGGTGCCCCCCGCCGGTATTGCCTTGAACCCGCCAGTGCCCCAGCCACAGTTCAGATACAGCCCTTCAATGCCCGATGGCCCAAGGACAGGAGAGCTGTCAGGCGTCACATCCACAATCCCCGCCCAATGGCGCAACAGTTTGACCCCAGCCAGTGATGGCAGCACTTCCAGCAAACCCTGAATCACCTGTTCCTGAATTGGCAGGTTTCCACGCTGGGCATAGGAAGGCACCCGATCCAGCGCGCCACCAATAACCATTCCGCCCTTGTCTGACTGATTGAAATAGGTACCGGTTGCCGGTGACACTGTCAGATTGACAACCGGCTTGAGTGGTTCGCTGACAAAAGCCTGCAATGCAAAGGACTGGATCGGCAATGTGTGGCCTGCCATTTTTGCCAGCACCGAAGAATGCCCCGCCACCGCTGCACCGATCACTCCTGCGCCAATCTCGCCTTTGTTGGTGGCGACCTTTGTTGCGCGCCCCGCTTCAACAACTACATCCGTTACCTCGCAGTTCTGGATAATATCCACCCCCAACCGGTCGGCGGCGCGCGCATAGCCCCAGGCCACCGCATCATGGCGCGCGGTTCCGGCATCGGCCTGATAGACCCCGCCGTGGATGGGATAGCGCGGTTCAGCGCCAAAGTTCAGCACCGGGGCAAGCTTTCGAACATCCTCGCAGTCCAGCAGTTCTACACGCTGTCCGTTCAGCTGCATGGCATTGACCCGACGCGTGCCCATTTCCATTTCCGGTTCGGAGTGACACAAATCCAGCACGCCACCTTGCGAAAACATGACGTTATAATTCAGCTCACGGGACAGGTTTTTGTACAGATCAAGCGACAATCCATACAACGCACAGCTTTGCGGATAATAGTAGTTCGAGCGGATAACTGTGGTGTTTCGGCCGGTATTCCCGCCGCCCAACCAGCCCTTTTCTAATACAGCCACATTCGTGATGCCGTGGTTTTTTGCCAGATAATATGCAGTGGCCAATCCATGCCCGCCACCACCGATGATGATGACATCATAGTCCGGTTTGGGCACCGGCGTGCGCCACGCTTGTCCCCAGCCCTTTTGCCCACGCAGACCTTCACGGATCAAACTAAAAACGGAATAATTCTTGCTCATGGCGTTCCAATTGCGCAATCATTTGACGGAACAGAAATCGGCCCCGTTAATGTACGCTATTGTACTTATTTGGGGAAGGCAAGGGTAGAAACCATGAGTGAACATAAACCGGAAAAAGCAAAGGCGCGCGGGCGCGGGCCGGGGCGGACCCAGCGCAAAGACTGGATTCAGGTGGCGCTTGATACGCTGGTGTCCGAAGGGGTGGACAGCATCAAGGTATCGTCCTTGGCCGAAAAGCTCGAATGCGCGCGCTCCAGCTTTTATTGGTATTTCAAAAACCGTTCTGACCTATTGGATGCTTTGCTGAACCACTGGCAATCGACCAACACGAAGCTGCTGGTTGAAAGCGCCAACCAACCCGCACAAAGCATTAACTATGCAGTGAACAACGTGTATATCCAGTGGATCAGCGGACGTGGCTTTGACACGCAACTGGATTTTGCCATTCGTGATTGGGCGCGGCGTTCCGGATCGGTGCGGCGGGCGCTTGATATTTCCGATGCGGCCCGGCTGGAAGCGCTAACCCACATGTTTGAACGTTATGATTATCAAAAACCCGAGGCCGAAACACGGGCACGTATCCTGTATTTCACCCAGATCGGCTATGACCTGACAGACTTGCAAGAGGATTGGGAAACCCGACAGCAACGCGGTAGAATGTATTTGTTCTGCATGACCGGAAAACCCCTGACCGAGGCCGAAACCAAAGCACATGATGCCGCACGACCACCTCCTTGAATGGTAATTCGCCGCTAGGGGATCAAGTGGATTATCTGAATTATAGACAGTACTGTACTTTTACTGGACAGTTCAGTACTTTTTATGCAACCTGACTAAAGTCGATTTGTCAGGAGAAACCATGAAAACTTCGTATCGAGCTGTGGTCATTGGTGGCGGTGTTGTCGGTGCATCGGTGTTGTATCATCTGGCTAAACTGGGTTGGAGCGATGTGGCCCTGATAGAACGTGCTGAATTGACCGCCGGTTCTACATGGCACGCGGCGGCCAGTTTTCACGCACTTAATAGCGATCCCAATATTGCGGCCCTGCAAGATTACACAATCAATCTGTACAAACAAATCGAAGCCGAGAGCGGCCAAAGCTGCGGGTTGCACATTACTGGCGGCATCAATTTTGCCACCAACCCGACACGCTGGGATGCGCTACAGGCCAGCTGGGCAACATTTCGCGCCATCGGCATCGAATCGACCCGCCTAATGACGACTGCCGAAATTGCAGACCTTGCGGGCGACGTGATGCGCACTGATGATATCCTTGGTGGCCTTTATGATTCCAACGAAGGGTATCTGGATCCCAATGGCACAACCTACGCCTTTGCGGGGGCCGCGAAGAAATATGGTGCCGACGTGATCCTGCGCAACCGCGTGCTTGAACTTAACCAGCGCGCGGATGGCACATGGAACGTTGTTACGCAAATGGGCACCATCCACACCGAACATGTTGTAAACGCCGCCGGTCTATGGGCCAAGCAATGCGGGTTGATGGCGGGTGTTGATTTACCCGTCACGCCAATGGAACATCATTATCTGGTCACCGATACGGTTCAGTCGCTAATAGGGCGGCAAAAAGAGTTCCCCGGCGCGACCGATCTGGATGGCTTTACCTATTCCCGACAAGAAGGCGACGGGCTGCTGCTGGGGGTTTACGAGTTAAACCCAAAACACTGGCACATGGACGGTGCCCCCTGGGATTACGGTATGGACCTGATCCCCGAAGATGTGGACCGTATCAGCGATGAATTGTCCAAAGGGTTTGAACGCTTTCCCGATTTGGCAACCACAGGCATCAAACGCTGGGTCAATGGCGCCTTCACCTTTTCCCCTGACGGCAACCCGCTGGTTGGGCCGGTTGGGCCGCGTGGTTACTGGGTTGCTTGCGGTGTGATGGCCGGATTCAGTCAGGGGGGCGGTGTCGGGAAATCGCTGGCCGAATGGATGATCAACGGGGCACCCGAAGCTGATATCTTTGGCATGGATATTGCCCGCTATGGCTTGCACCATTCAAACAAAGAATACATCCGTCAAACCACCGGCCAGTTCTACGCGCGCCGATTTGTTATGGCGTATCCGAACGAACATCTACCTGCAGGCCGCCCGATGCGCACCACCGGTTCGTATCGAGACATGACCCTGGCCGGTGCCGTTTGGGAGGACAACTGGGGGCTTGAAACACCGCTTTATTTTGCACCCTCACCGGATTTTGAAGAACCCGGCACATTGCACCGCTCGGCGGCCTTCCCCATTGTGGCAGAAGAATGCTTTGCCACCCGTGATGCGGCAGGTCTGCTCGATATCAGCGGCTTTTCCCGTTACCGGATCAGCGGCAAAGGCGCAAAAGCCTGGCTAGACCGATTGCTTGCTTGTCGCCTACCCGCACCGGGAAAAGTAAAACTGGCGCCAATGCTGGCCGAGGATGGTCGCCTAAGGGGCGATCTGACATGTTTGAACTGGGGCGATGGCAGCTATTGGCTGATGGGCTCATATTACATGCGCGCCTTCCATATGCGCTGGTTTCATGACCACATGGAGGCAGATGTAAATATCGAAGACATCTCTGATACATTTGGAGGGTTTTCTGTTTCAGGTCCAAAGTCGCGTGAAATATTACAACGATTGTGCGATACCGATCTGTCAGACTTGAAAATGATGAATTGCCGAAAGGCTGATTTTGGCCTGCATCGGGCGCGAATTTCGCGCCTGTCCCTGACGGGCGAAATGGCATTCGAGATCAACTGCGCAGCCAGTGACCACGCCCCTCTACGCAAGGCGCTGTTGGCCGCAGGTGCCGACGCGGGCATGCGTGAAATCGGGTTTGAGGCCGTCGAATCCATGCGTCTGGAAAAAGCTATCGGCATCTGGAATGCCGAGTTCACCCAAGCCTACACACCAGCCATGACCGGGCTGGATCGCTGGATAGATTGGGAAAAGGATGGCTTTATTGGCGCAAAAGCGGCCCGCAGTGCTGCAATGCCATCGCACACCTTGGCCCTGCTGAAAGTGGATACAACAAACGCGGATGCCCTGGGGTTTGAACCCGTGTGTCAAAAGGGCAAGCTTGTCGGCATCACGACGTCTGGTGGCTACGGTCATCGCACGGGACAAAGTCTGGCCCTTGCGATGGTGGAAAAACAATTTGCCAAGGCAGGCACACAGCTGACAGTGCACGTGATGGGCAAAGAAAGGCCCGCAAAGGTTTTTGATATGTTGCCATACGATCCATCTGGCAAGAAAATGAGATCATGACACTTGGGGTTAATTCCAGAGGGCTGCTAAGAGAGCGCAATGTCGGATGTCAGCATTCATGGGGCAGATTTGTGGTTTGTCTAACAAAGGATTTCCGGTTCGATTGTATGATTGATCATGTCGCTTGTTTTTGATGTAGCAAGTGGATCTGTTGGATTTCACACCGGTATCTTCATGATGACATCTTAGTGAAAAGACGTCAGACAGCCTTGTGTTAGGGCAGGGAGAATCCCCCTGCCCTAACCGGACCTTCATTGCGGAATGCGTCAAGGTTGGCTATATGGACTTTATTGCCATTGGCGATACTTGCTCTGACGTCTGGTTCAGTTCTTTAGAGAAACAAGGGCGCGCTCCATTTTTCATTACAAAGTACGCCTTCATTATCTCAGACCTCGAGTGGCGTGTCGCTGCGCTGCCATTTCAGTGGGTAAAATACTTCGTCAACAGGTAGTTACTGCAACGTGGTTGATGTAATTGGACATCGTTTTCTGTGCGATTCCCAGAATGACATCCAGCACGGCGCGATGGCTGTAACCAGGGAAAAGAAGGCTTTGATCTGGGCATCGGTGGCATTTCCACGCTCGCGCACCATCTGGATCGTGAATGTCCGCAGCGCCTCAAGCTTGGTAATTGGTAGCGGCGTCTCATTGCGTAGGGCGTCCGTGATCTCCTCTGAAACTTTCATCATCTTTGCTATGCCGGTGTGGGCAGGAACACAATAATGGCATGTATGCTCTACGTTGATTGACTGCCAAACAACCGTCAGCTCGTCAGCATCAAAACACGTTTCTGTGAACAGTTTGTGAAGCATCTGATACGCCTCGTAGGCTTGGGGACTTTCCGCCAGCACTTTACGGGATCGAAGGCCTCGATCTCACGCGTGTTAATCTCGACTTTCAGCCGGATTAACGCACCACTGTCATCCTCGGCCTCAACCCGAAACCGGAGCTTGGGCGCGATCGAGCTTTGATCAAATTTAGCTGGACCCATCCAAGGCTCGAGGACGACGCGCAGCTGATCGAGTATTCGCCGCTGATCAGCGCCAGATCGAGATGGATTTTGAAGACAAGGCCGAACTC
>CAZIDQ010000045.1:12465-16306 GCA_964538015.1 uncultured Marinosulfonomonas sp. | reverse complement strand
GTATCGTCCATCCCCGAAATCTTGATCGGGTTGCCGGCCGCTATGAACGGTTTGCCGCCATCCGGTGCTGCCAGTTCTACCACCATGTTGCGGGCGACGATTTGCGGGTCGGACATGGCTTCGGCGACGTTCTGGATGGCCGCGCAGGGCACACCGGCGGCGTCCAGCAGTTTTAGCCAGTGATTTTTCTTGCGCGACAGCGTCACTGTTTCGATCAGGCGTTTCAGGATTTTGACGTGTTTGCAGCGCGCCGCATTGCTGGCGAAACGTGGATCTTCCAACAGCGGGCCAAGGCCCAGCACGTCGCACATTTTGGCAAACAGAACGTCATTGCCCGCCGCAATCACAAACAAGCCGTTCTTGGCGTGGAAGGTTTCAAACGGGGTGATCGACGGATGCCGCGCGCCCGACGGGGCAGGGGGGATGCCGGTTTCGCCGGTGATGGCCACTGCATGTTCCAGAATGGCGATCTGGCTGTCCAGCATGGCAACGTCGATCTTGCGCCCCTGTCCGGTTTTCACGCGTTCATACAGGGCCGCAATCACGCCGATACCCAGAAACGAGCCCGCCACGATGTCGCCAACAGAGGCCCCCACGCGCACCGGTTCGCGGTCCTTTTCGCCGGTGATCGACATCACCCCGCCACGGGCCTGCACCACCATGTCATATGCGGGTTTCTGGGCGTCAGGGCCGGTATGGCCAAACCCCGACACGGCGGCATAAATCAGGCGGGGGTATTTTGCGTGCAAGTCATCCCAGCCATAACCCAGCCGCTCCATCACGCCGGGGCGGAAGTTTTCGACCAGAACATCGGCCTTGGGCAGCATCCGTTCAAACAGCGCGCGGTCCTCTGGTTTTTTCAAATCCAGCGCGATCGATTCCTTGCCGCGGTTGATGGTGGCGAAATAGGCGCTTTCGGTGCCGCGAAACGGTGGAAAGGCGCGGGTGTCGTCGCCCAATCCGGGGCGTTCGACCTTGATCACACGGGCGCCAAGATCGGACAGAACCATCGAGCAATAGGGACCGGCCAGCACGTGTGACAGGTCGATTACAATGATGTCGGAAAGCGGGGTAGACATGACAGACTCCTGATATGTATGTCCTGCCGTGCTGCGCCGTTTTGCGTTATAAATCCATGATATAGATCAGTATGTTTTGCGCAGGGCCACCCTGTTGCCTATTCGCTGTGCGTCCCCCATTCGCAACGGTCAAACTCCATGTAACGCACCAGTGTATCGCTTTTGTTTGGGGCCATGACACGGGTACATCCCTCTTGGTCGTCGGGGTGCTCAAACACGCTGATTTTGCCGCCCTGATCGCCGTCCGAGCACAGTTGTCCGCCCGGTTTCAGCATTTCCGATACGCGGGCGTTTTTTGTTTCGACGATGAACAGGTGTTCGGCGTCTGCGCCATTGGTGACGCAAACGCGGCCCGGGGTGTCGGTCGAGGGCAGGGCGGCCATTTGTTCCATTGCTTCGGGGGCATCGGCCATCGCGGTCTGGAACGTGGCCAGATAGGCGATGACGTTGCGCCGGTCCTCTTCTGATTTCAGTTTAAAGCGCATCTTGGCCTTGGCGCGCGGGTTATCCAGAATTTTACGCAGATATTTGGTGGGGTTGCTGACGTATTCAAAGATACTGTCGGCGTCCCAGACATGGCCGCCTTCCCCTGCCGCAACCATGTATTTCGAATAGCGAAACCCGTCAAAGCTGCCGGCCTGCCGCCCGATGATACCTGTCAGAACCGGTCCGGCGCCATTCTTGGCCCCATCACCGATCTGGTGACAGGCCGCGCATTTCTTGAAGATAAGTCGGCCCGCTTCGACATCTTGTGCCTGCGCGGTTGCAGCGCTGAAGACTAAAGCAAGGGCAGGCAAAATTGTGTGGGGTTTCATAGGGTCATTCTCCGTGTTTTGACCATAGGGTGGGGCGGAACAGGGCGCTATGTCCACTCATCTTTGGCTCAAAATACATCACGCTATGGTGATGGTTTGTTCAGTGAAGGTGATTTCACCTGACAGAATGTCGCAGGCTAAGGTGGGGCAAGACCTTTTTTAAAGCCAAGGGAGATACCCATGAAGAAACTGATGAAAAGCACCGTTGCCGTTCTGGCGCTGGGGTTAAGTGTTGGCACCGCCACAGCGCAAATGGCCCCGTTCGGGTCGGATGATGATCTGGCCTATGCCGCACTGGTCTGGGAGGCGATGCAGGCGCAGAACCTTGTCGGGGATCATGCGATCAAATCCTTCCCCTACGAGGGCACAGCCCCGCACGGCGCGATGCTGGAAACCTTTTATTCATCGGCCACGATTGGTGATCACACCGGTGCGTTGATCGTCAAGCGCAACTATGGCCCAGCCGAAGTAGAGGCGGATCAGATCATTGCCGATCCGGCCAAACATCTGGGCGCTGTCACCGTTATGTACAAGCGCGAAGACGGGTTTGATGCGGATAACCAGAACTGGTTTTGGGCCAAATTCCTGCCGGATGGCTCGCTTGACAAAAACCCCAAAGGCATGAGCCTTGCAGGCAAGGTTGCCAAGGGCATGGATAAGGGCTGTATCGCCTGTCATTCGGGGGCGGACGGGGATGACTACATCTTTACCACCAATGCGCCCGTCGCCGAAATGATGATGATGAAGTAAACGAAAAAGGCGCGCCGGATGCCCCGCACGCGCCTTTTGAAACCTTGAGCCGCCAGACCAACCCGTCTGGCGGTTTTTGTTATCTGCCGTTGCGCGTGAACGAGCCGCGCACGTCAACAGTATGGCTTAGCCATCCCTTGATCACCTTGGAAACGTGATCGGTGATGCGAACCTTCTGGGTCAGACCCCTGCGTTCGGCATCAAGCGCCTCTTTACCGACATATGCAGGCAAATCGGCCTTGATCAGATCCGGTGGTGAAAGCGGTTTTCCACTGCGGGCATCAAACACCTGTGCGGTAAATGTGATGTCGTGCACACCGGCGTTTTCCAACCCGTAGCGGGCCTTTTCCGATAGCGCGTGGAATTGCTGCATAACGATCACCAGCTTAACGGGTTTGCCCCCGTGCAGAACCTTGGCGCCGCGTTTGGCCGCATCTGTCATCAGCGCGTCAACCTGCTGATAACGGGAGCCTTTGCCGTAGGGATCTTCGCGCCAGACGATGTCGGCGTTGGGCGCATATGTGTTTTCCTCGGAAACAGATAACGAAGCGGGAACCCGAACATCCACAGCGACCACACGCCAGCCTTTGGACACGGCGGGATTGATCATGTCGGTATAATTTGTTGTCCATTTGCTGCCGCAGGCGGACAGAAACAACGCGCCAACCAACGCGACCGGAACCAGAAACTTGGATTTATTCATGTTTGACCTCTCTATAATACCACTGTCTTGCTTTACCAAAAAAAACAGAAACCCATGGTCGCAATACCACGGGTTTCCTAAGTTTGCATTAGGAAACAACGCAATATTGTTTCCATTTAGCATATGCAGTGTTTTGGCGTTTGGGCCGCTTAGCCGCGCCGACGACGGCGGCCGCCACGACCGGACCCCGCCGCATTGGCGGCTTTTGATGCTTCGGGGAAGGGGGTGCCTTCCTCGACCGCATCCAGAACCCGACCGAATTTGATCCACTCGGCCCCGTGCGGGTCATGATTCATCAGCAGGTTGGCGGCTTTGATTGCTTCCATTTCTACCGGACGCAGCGGGTTCATAATGGCGCTGGTCATGCCTGCGGCAATTGCCATTGGCAGGAAGGCGGCATTGATACCATGACGGTGGGGCAGGCCGAAACTGATGTTTGATGCGCCACAAGTGGTGTTCACACCCAATTCGTCGCGCAGGCGGCGCACAAGGGT
>CAZIDQ010000045.1:0-12365 GCA_964538015.1 uncultured Marinosulfonomonas sp. | reverse complement strand
GCGGGTCAACCACGATGTCATGCGCAGGGATACCGAAATCTGCGGCGCGTTCGACAATTTTCTTGGCCACGGCAAAGCGCACGTCGGGGTCTTCGGAAATGCCCGTATCGTCATTCGAGATAGCAACGACAGGCACATTATATTTTTTGGCCAGCGGCAGGATCAGCTCCAGCTTTTCCTCTTCGCCTGTCACCGAATTCAGCAACGGGCGGCCTTCGCAGGCCTGCAAACCGGCCTCGAGTGCTGCGGCAACCGAGCTGTCGATACATAAAGGAATGTCGACAAGCCCTTGAACCAGCTCAATCATTTTGGTCATCAGGGGCGGTTCGGTTTCGTTCGGGTTGGGGTTGGAATTGTAAACAACGCCCGCGTTGATATCCAGCATGGTAGCGCCACAGGCCACCTGATTCAGCGCGTCCATTTCCACGGTCGAAAAATCGCCCGCTTCCAGTTCGGCGGCCAGTTTCTTGCGGCCGGTCGGGTTGATCCGCTCGCCTATCACGCAGAACGGCTCGTCAAAGCCGATGGTGATGGTCTTGGTTTTGCTCTCGATAACGGTGCGGGTCATAAGTGGTCCTTAAGCTTGGGTTTGGTTGGCCGGAATGGCGGATTTGCCGCCATGTGCGATGGCCCAGTTTGCGTTGGTTTTGATGCCGCCCAAGGGGAAGAAATGCACCTGGGCGATATTTGAATCGGGGTTTTCGGCCTTGTAGGCGGCCAGTTCGGTCAGCAGCTCTGTCGGCTCGAAGGGCAACAACAGTTTGGTCATGTCCTTGGCGCGTTTTTGCAGCACCTTCAGGGACGGGCCAACGCCACAAGCGATGGCGAATTTCACCAATGTCTGCAATTTGGCCGGACCGGCGATGCCCAGATGGATCGGGATGTCGATGCCAGCGGCCTTAAGCGCGTCGGCCCATTCGATCACCGGCTTTGCCTCGAATACGAACTGGGTTGCCAGCGCGGTTTTGGCGTCAGAGCGGTTGGTGAAATCCTGCTTCCAGCGCAGGGCGGCCATTACATTTTTATCCGATTTATCCGGATCAATGTCGCGATTGCCTTCGGGGTGGCCGGCAAAATGCAAATCGGTGAAGCCGGCCGAATCGAACAGGCCCGTTTCCAGCAATTGCATGGAATCCTCGAATTCACCTACCGGTTTAGAAACGCCGCCCGCCAGCAACAACGCCTGCGTCACATCCGCTTCACCTCTATAGCGCGAAACCCAGTCGGCCAGCGTGGCGTGATCGGCAATGATACGCGCGGGGAAATGCGGCATCACGTTAAAGCCGTCAGCAGACAGGCGTGCGGCGGTGGCAACCATGTCTTCAATCGGGGTGCCCTCAAGGTGGGCCACGTAAACGCGGGTGCCTTTGGGCAGCAGGGCTGTGAAGTCCTCGACCTTGGCGGCAGTGCGCGGCATCACCTCGATGGAATAGCCATCCAAAAAGGATTCAAGCTGTGGATTGACGGGCAGCGGGCCAGCCTCGGGTTTCTTTTTAAACTGCAACAGCGCCATAATGGCCTCCTTTATGGATGTCGGGCCTAGGCCCATCCGTCATTTGCAATCAGCTGTTTGATCCGTTCGGCGTCGAATTCGGTTTCAAGGCGCGTGGCCTCGTCTGCCGCAATCCGGTCTGCGTCCCCGTCCACTGGGTAGGGGGCCGCACGCCGCCATTCGGCAAGATAGGCATCCGTTCCGGCTGCCCCCACCTTCATCGCGGCGCGGTCAATCGCCTGCTCGAACCGTTCTGCCAGTTGTACCTTGCTGGCACGCCGTCCTTTGCCCACAATAACTTGGGCCGGGATATCGCGCCAGTAAACAATGGTTACGTCGGGCATTCAGATGATTCCTTTCATTCCCTCATCATTACGCGTCGCTGTTGCGCATTCAGAGGCCATTTTCGACATTCAGAGGCGGTGTTGCGACGCGCCTGTGGCTAGACTGTCTAGCCGCACAAGGCAGATGCGGCCAGTGCGGGGCGCTATCATAATACTCATGATGGTTATGAAAGGCGCAAAATTGATCAACACGCACCTTGCGCGGACGGGCTGTCGGGGCTACCTTGGGGACAACTTGAAATAGGAGGGCGTGACGATGACGCCCAAGCGTCTGTCTGGTGCGGGCGCGTTCCCCGATGCGGTTGATACCCCCGCGCCCAATACGTCCGGTCCGGCGCAGCTATATGCGGCCTTGGATCTGGGCACGAACAGTTGTCGCATGTTGATTGCCCAACCACGGGGCAACCAGTTCCATGTGGTCGACAGTTTTTCCAAATCCGTGCAGCTGGGCGCAGGCCTCGAGGCAACGGGCAGGCTTAGTCGTGCGTCGATCAAGCGCACGGTTCAGGCCCTGCGAATTTGCAAGAAAAAGCTGCAAAACCATAAAGTTACCAACATGCGTCTGGTCGCAACCGAGGCCTGTCGGCGGGCGAAAAACGCAGCCGAGTTTCACCGGCTGGTGAAACGTGAAACCGGCCTGACGCTGGAAATCATCGCCCCCGAGGAAGAAGCGCGGCTGGCGGTAATTTCCTGCGCACCGCTGGTGTCCAGACGCACCGAACAATTGCTGGTGGTGGATATTGGCGGTGGCTCGACCGAACTGGTCTGGATCGACATTTCCAAAGTGCCGGACAAGGACCGCGCCAATTCGATCATGCGCCTTCACAAAGGGTTTAAACAGGACCGCAGCCTGATCGAAAACGCCCGCGTGGTTGACTGGATTTCGGTGCCCTTGGGCGTTGCCACTCTGCGCGATATTTTCGATGATGTGGAAGATGACGCCGCGCGGTTCGCCCTGATGTCCTGCCATTTCGAGGAAAATCTGGCAGGGTTTTCGCCATTCGAAAGCGAACAGGCCAAAGAGGGGTTCCAGATTGTCGGCACCTCCGGCACGGTGACCACGGTCGCGGCCTCGCATCTGGGGTTGCGCCGGTACGATCGCAACAAGGTGGACGGGCTGCGCATGACCTCGGGCCAAATTGACGCCGTGGTGCGTGATTACCTGTCGCTGGGACCGGAAGGGCGGCGCAAGGATCCGCGCATCGGGCGCGACCGGCAGGCGCTGATCATGTCGGGCGCCGCAATTTTGCAGGCTTTGCTGCGGGTTTGGCCGACGGACCGCCTGTCAGTTGCTGATCGCGGTTTGCGCGAAGGCCTGCTATATGCACAAATGAGCGCCGACGGGGTGCTGCAAGACGGGATGATCTGATGGCCAAAAGCCCAACAGGAAAGAATATCAGCGGACGCGGACAACGCGACCTGCGGGTCAAGGTGAAATCGGCGCGTGGTCGCAAGCTGTCGTCGACGCTGTGGCTGGAACGCCAGTTGAACGACCCCTATGTGAAACGCGCCACGACCGAGGGCTATCGCGGTCGTGCGGCCTTCAAAATCATGGAGCTGGACGACAAACACCGCTTTTTGGTGCCCGGCGCGCGGATCGTTGATCTGGGCTGCGCCCCCGGTGGCTGGTTGCAGGTTGCGGTGCCGCGGATCAATTCGCTGGGCGAACGCAAGGGCAAGGCGGTTGGCCGTCTGATCGGCGTTGATCTGCAACAGGTCGAGCCGGTGCCGGGTGCTGAAATCCATGTGCTGGATTTCATGGCGGACGGGGCCGATGATCTGGTCAAGGATTGGCTGGGCGGCAAGGCTGATGTGGTGATGTCCGATATGGCCGCCAAGGCATCGGGCCACAAACAAACCGACCATATGCGGATCATGGCCCTATGCGAAACCGCTGCATATTTTGCCTTTGACGTGCTGGAAGAGGGCGGCACATTTGTTGCCAAGGTTCTGGCCGGCGGGGCCGAGGGTGATCTGCAAAAGCTGCTGAAGATGAAGTTTACAAAGGTGGCAAATGTAAAACCGCCCGCCAGCCGCTCGGACAGTTCGGAAAAATTCGTGGTGGCGACAGGGTTTCGGGGGTAGCATATCTCTTCCAAACCATTCGTCTATGATAGCTGCTTTCATTTTGGAAACGACTTCCGAGAGGGAAGTCAGCGACATATGTCTGTTCCCGACATTCATGCAAGCAAAGAGGGAAAATATATGCCTGACCTAAAAACGCATTGGTGTTTCATCGGTACGGATACCGGATTCCCGATGTATATTATCGCGCGGCCTGTTTTTCGGGCCGAAATTGTTGCGCAACGCGGCCACTGTCGAATTAGTTGAAGGGTAGAGGGTGCTAAAAACCATTTCAAAACTTCCGGCGCTAACGCTGCTGCTGATTGATGCGCCAGCATTTTTTGAACGGCTGTATCGGTATGACTGGTATAACGGCCCCTTGAACGACTGGTATAACACCCTGAATATTGGACAGAATGCCAAACTGCTGGAACTGGGATGCGGCCCCGGTAATTTTGCCCGTGAAATTGCGGCCAAGGGTGTTGACGTAACCGCAATGGATCGGTCCCCCAAAATGACCGAGAAAGCTGCGCGCCGGAAAAGCCCGGTCGAATTTCTTGTTGGGGACGCGTTACAGACGGGGTTAGAGATAAGCCGCTTTGATTTTGTGCTGTCGGCGTCTCTAATCAATGTGGTTTCGGACAGCACTCTGCTGCTAGCCGAAGTGGCACGCGTTTTGAAACCTGAAGGCACTGCTTCTGTGCTGTTCCCCACACCAAAATTCGATGTTGAACATGCGGAGCGGATTATCGCGGATTATAGATGTGGCCATTTTGCAGCGGGTGCGTTGCGTCTGTGGGCCTCCAAAGCGCGCAAACTGGACCCGCAGAATGTTTGCAACAGTTTTGAGGATTGCGGGTTTGAGCCCGCCAATATCAGCACTTTTCTGGACGGGGGTCTTGCGGCCGTCACTAGCAAAAAGAAAGCCGCCTAAACCACCGTCAAACCATCCCGAAACCGGCGCATGTTTTCCTGATAGTGCAAAGCACTTGCGGTCAGGCCCTGAATGGCCGCCTGGTCCAACGCACGCACCACTTTACCCGGCGCGCCCATCACCAGTGATCCATCGGGAATTTGCTTGCCCTCGGTGATCAGCGCACCAGCCCCGATCAGGCAATTCTTGCCGATCCGCGCACCATTCAGCACCGTGGCCCCCATGCCGATCAGGGAATTGCTGCCGATGGTGCATCCGTGCAGCATGGCCTTGTGACCGATGGTGCAATTCGCGCCAATCGTCAGGGCATAGCCGGGGTCGGTGTGCAAAACACAGTTTTCCTGAATGTTGCTGCCAGCCCCGACAAAGATCAGCTCGTTATCGCCCCGCAGGGTGCAGCCGAACCAGACCGACGCGCCGGTTTGCAGCACCACATTGCCAATGATGTTGGCATCAGGTGCAATCCAGTAGTCGTCCTCGCTGGGCAGGGTTGGGGATTTGCCGTCGATTGCATATAGGGTCATTGGCGTTCCTCGAATTCCTTGTTCAAGGCCCGAACGCGGTCCACCAGATCGGGCTGTTGTGATATGCGCATCCGTTCGGCGGAAATGATGGTTTTCAATTCTGCTTCGGTCTCTTCCAGATCATCGTTGATCAGCACAAAATCATATTCCGGCCAATGGCTGATTTCATCGCGGCTTTTTTGCATTCGTGTGGCGATCACCTCGTCACTGTCCTGCGCGCGGGTGTGCAGGCGGCGCTCCAGCTCGGCGATGGATGGCGGCAGGATGAAAATCGACAACACATGTTTGCCCAAGGAGGACGCGCGCACCTGCTGACCACCCTGCCAATCGATGTCAAACAGCACATCGCGCCCCTCGTTGATCGCGCCTTCAACCGGACCTTTGGGGGAGCCGTAGAAATTACCGAACACCTCGGCATGTTCCAGCATATCGCCGCTATCCACCAGTGCTGCGAATTCGTCGTGGGACTTGAAATAGTAATCCTTGCCGTCCACTTCGCCAGACCGTGGCGGGCGGGTGGTGGCGGAAACGGAAAAGCCGATTGTCGGGTCCCATTTGATCAGCCGTTTGGCCAGCGTCGATTTCCCCGCGCCCGAGGGCGAGGACAGGATGATCAGTAACCCGCGTCTTTCGTTGCTCATCGTTCACTCCACATTCTGCACCTGTTCGCGCATCTGGTCGATCACCGCCTTCAGGTCAAGCCCGATCCGCGTCAGATCAACCGATTGCGATTTGGAACACAGCGTGTTTGCCTCGCGCATGAATTCCTGCATCAGGAAATCCAGTTTGCGCCCGATGGGGCCGGATTTGCCCATCAAATCACGCGCGGCATCCACATGGGCGCGCAAACGATCCAGTTCTTCCATCACATCGGCCTTCACCGCCAGCATCGCCAGTTCCTGCGCCACGCGGTCCGCATCAGCCCCATCGGTGTTGTCCAGCACGCGGGCCAGATTTTCGCGCAGGGTTTTGGCCACGTCCTCGCGGCGGGCCTCGGCGGCTTTGGTCGCGTCAAAAGTCAGGGTTCCGATGCTGTCGATTTGTTCATGGATCACCTTGTCCAGCGCCGCCCCTTCAGTGCGGCGCATGGTGGCGAAATCTTCCAGCAGCGGCGGTAGATCATCCAGCAGGGTCGCCAACAGGGGGCCTGTGTCGACCTGCGCCACAGAGGTATCAATCACCCCGCGTTGCATCAGCACATCGGCCGCCGTGCAATGCACCAGCGTCAGGCCGGTATTGGCGGCGGTATCCTCGATCTTTGAAAGGGCCTCTAGCACGCGGGTCAGTTGCGACTCGCTCAGGTTCAGGGGCGCTGAACCTTCGTCGCGCTGCACCCGCAGGGTCAGGTTTATATTGCCACGCCCCACCGATTTGGCGACCCGTTTGCGCACGGCCTGTTCCAGCCCATCCACCCAGTCGGGCACCCGCAGGCGGATATCCAGCCCCTTGGCGTTGACGCTTCGGACCTCCCAAGCCCATGAAAACCTGTCGCTTTCGCCATTTCGGGCGGCGAACCCTGTCATAGATGTGATCATCGGCAGTTAACCATTTAACAATTTTTCCCCCGCAATTTTAGACAAACCGTGGCATATTAACCTGGCGGTAAGCATTGTGAGCATAGGGTTAACAGAGACATCCCCCTGTCACAACAATGACGCACCGCGAAAACGGGTTTCATTTGGCACGGGGTGTGTATCATGGGTAAATTCAGGGGTGGCCGCAAGGTGATTTCAATGGTGGGATTCAGGGAGCAAGCGCGTTTCCTTGAGATAAAACAGGTCGAGGCCTATTGGGAAGGTCTGCGCATGGGCCGTCTGGTGCCCCTGCGCAGCGAGATTGATCCGCGCGGGATTGAACGGGCGCTGGAATATACCTTTGTCCTTGAGCGCATTGCCCCCGGTCTGGGACGGTTCCGGCTGTCGGGGATGCATCTGAACGATCTGCTGGGCATGGAAGTGCGCGGCATGCCGTTTACATCCTTCTTTACCCCTGCCGCGCGCAATACGGTGACGGATGCGCTGGAACTGGTGTTTGACGGCCCGCAAGTCGCCGAACTGACGCTAACGGCGCAAAAAGGTATCGGCAGACCGGCAATGGATGCCAAGGTGATCCTGCTGCCCCTGCGCAGCGATCTGGGCGAGGTGACGCGTGTATTGGGGGCATTGGTGACGGACGGGCAGATTGGCCGTTCCCCGCGCAGGTTTGACGTGAGCGATGTGCAGATGAAGGCGCTGGAACGTGGCCATGCGCCTGCAACGGCGGCAGAGCCTGCGCCGGTTAAAACGCCAGTAGAAGGGTTTGCCGAAGGGCAGGCGCCTTACGCGACCCCCACAGAAAAAGGGCCGGATGATAAACACCCGACCCTTCGTTTGGTTGTCTCGAACGATTAGGTGCGACACGCTCTAGAGCGCTAAACCGCTTGTGCCTGTTTGCTTTGACGCAGATCCGACAGTTCTTCGGCCACCAAAAATGCCAGTTCCAGCGATTGGCTGGCGTTCAGGCGCGGATCGCACGCGGTGTGGTAACGGGCCGACAGATCCTCGTCGGTCACGGCACGCACGCCGCCGGTGCATTCAGTCACGTCCTGTCCGGTCATTTCGAAATGAACACCACCCGGGACCGTTCCCTCGGCCTTGTGGATGGCGAAGAATTCACGCACCTCGCGCAATACGGAATCAAACGGGCGGGTTTTATAACCGGATGCCGACTTGATCGTGTTGCCGTGCATCGGGTCACAGGTCCAGACCACTTTGGCACCTTCTTCCTGAACCGTTTTGATCAGGCGGGGCAGGTGGTCACCCACGTTGCCAGCGCCAAAACGGGTGATCAGGGTCAGGCGGCCGGCCTCGTTTTCGGGGTTCAGTTTATGCAGCAGAACCTTCAGATCCTCGGACGTCATAGATGGCCCGCATTTCATGCCAATCGGGTTTTGCACCCCTTGCAGGAATTCCACATGCGCCCCGTCGGGTTGACGGGTGCGATCCCCGATCCACAGGAAGTGGCCGGAACCGGCAATCGGCACACCGGTGGTGCTGTCGATCCGGCACAGGGCCTCTTCGTATTCCAGCAACAGGGCTTCGTGGCTGGTATAGAAATCAACCGTCTGCAATGTGTGGGCGCGGGCGCTGTCGACACCGGCGGCCTTCATGAAATCCAGCGTGTCGGAAATGCGTTGCGCCATGTCGCGATATTTGGCGGCGTTTTCCCCGCGGGTAAACCCCATGGTCCAGGAATGCACCTGATGCACATCGGCATAACCACCTGTTGAAAATGCGCGCACAAGGTTCAGCGACGCTGCGGCCTGAGTGTAGGCCTGCAACATCTTTTGCGGGTTCGGGATGCGCGCCTCGGGGGTGAAGGGCAGATCGTTGATGATATCGCCACGGTAGCTGGGCAATTCCACACCATCGACGGTTTCGGTCGGGGCGGAGCGCGGTTTGGCGAACTGGCCGGCCATGCGGCCCACTTTGACCACCGGCACCTTGGCGCCATAAGTCAGCACCATCGCCATTTGCAGCATCACCTTGAAGGTGTCGCGAATGGTGTCGGCGGAAAACTCGGCAAAGCTTTCGGCGCAATCGCCGCCTTGCAGCAAAAACGCGCGCCCCTCGGCGGCATCGGCAAGGGCAAGTTTCAGTCGTCGGGCCTCGCCAGCAAAGACGAGCGGCGGATATTTAGCAAGCTGTGCTTCTACAGCATTCAGCGCGGCCTCGTCCGTATACTCGGGCATCTGTACCCGCGGTTTGTTCCGCCAGTCAGATTTTTGCCAATTTGTCATCGTCTTTGCTCCAAAATTCAAGTGTCAAGACCGCAAAGTATAATCACGAATGAACCCAGTGCCAACAGGGGAAATGTGCCACCGGTGGCAGAAGAAAATTTGATCCGTGATATGGTTTTGCTTGATCAGGTCAAACAAACCTGTTTCGGTAATTTGATCACTTGTTAAGGACGCCCGCGAATGGATGTGAGTCGCCTAATTGTAGACATCGAAAACGAACCCAAAAAGCCGCACCGCTTTGTGTTCGCTTTATTGGACAGGTTTACCCTGCTTAGTTTCTCAAGCGCGGTTGAAACCTTGCGTCTGGCCAACCGGATGTCGGGTAAAATACTGTATGAAATGGTGTTCGTCGGCGAGAACGGCGAATGCGCGCCCAGCTCGTCGCACGCAGAGGTTCGGGTGGACAGCGGGTTCTTCGAGGCCAATCGCGATGACACGATTGTTTTGTGCGGCGGGGTGGGTGTGCAAAAGGCCACGACCAAGCCGTTGCTGAACTGGCTGCGCCGCGAAGCGCGCCGGGGGGTGCGGATCGCGGGGTTGTGTACAGCGGCCTATACGATGGCACGCGCGGGCCTGCTGGATGGTAAACGCGCCACGATCCATTGGGAAAACCAGGACAGCTTTGCCGAGGATTTCGAAGATATCCAGCTGACCAAATCGGTGTTTGTTATTGATGGCAACCGCTATACGGCGGCGGGTGGCACAGCCGCGATTGATCTGTTCCTGACCCTGATTGCCAATGAACACGGCAAGGATCTGGCCAATGCGGTGGCTGACCAGTTGATTTATTCCTCGATCCGCACGGATCGCGACACCCAGCGCCTGTCGATCCCCACACGCATCGGGGTGCGGCATCCGAAACTGTCAACAGTGATCAAAATGATGGAAGGCAATCTGGAAGAGCCGATTTCCCCCTCTATTCTGGCGCGCGATGTGGGCATGTCCACGCGCCAGCTGGAGCGGCTGTTCCGGCGATACCTGAACCGTTCACCCAAACGCTATTATATGGAATTGCGCCTGTTAAAGGCACGCAACCTGTTGATGCAGACCGATATGAGCGTGATCAATGTGGCGCTGGCCTGTGGTTTTGCCAGCCCGTCGCATTTCTCCAAATGCTATCGCGCCCATTACAGCACAACGCCTTACCGCGAGCGTGGCGCGCAAGGTTCGCGCATACCCGATTGAGCTGACGCAATGATTCCCTGCCACTAAAACGGTCAATTCCGGTTGTTTGATATGGGTCAACAATCGCTGGATCGGGTGTGGGGGAATACGGGTTATTGGGTATACAAGCCCGCTTTTCCTGTGTTTTTCAGCCAATAACCCCGTGTTTCGCCGCGCAAATTGCTTTTCTTTTGGCAAAAGGCCGAATAGGTTCTAGGCCGGACTTACGTTCTAACATGGGAGAAGAACATGAAAAAGCTGCTAATGGCGACGGCTGCCACCGCATTGTTTGCGGGTGCTGCCTCGGCCGAAGAAATCAAAATCGGTGTGATCCTTGGATTCACGGGCCCGATTGAATCGCTGACACCACATATGGCTGACGGCGCTGAACTGGCGATGAAAGAAGTCACAGACTCCGGTCTGCTGCTGGGCGGGGCCACTGTGGCTTCGGTTCGCGCTGACTCGACTTGTGTTGACTCGGCTGCCGCTACGGCTGCTGCCGAACGTCTGGTCACATCCGATGGCGTCAAGGCCATCATGGGTGCTGACTGTTCCGGCGTGACCGGCGCGATCCTGTCGAATGTTGCTGTGCCAAACGGCATCGTAATGATTTCGCCATCCGCCACATCGCCCGCATTGTCGACAGCCGAAGATAACGGTCTGTTTTTCCGCACAGCCCCGTCTGATGCGCGCCAAGGCGTTGTGATGAGCGACATCCTGATGGAGCAGGGCATCAAATCTGTTGCGCTGACATACACAAACAACGACTACGGCAAAGGTTTGGCCGATGCGTTCCAGGCTGCATATGAAGCAGCTGGCGGCACTGTCACCATTTCCGCTGCCCATGAGGATGGCAAAGCCGACTATTCGGCCGAAGTTGGTGCGCTGGCCGCTGCCGGCGGTGACCGTCTGGTTGTTGCAGGTTACATCGACCAAGGTGGTGCCGGCATCGTTCGTGCTGCACTGGACACCGGCGCGTTTGACACGTTCCACTTCCCTGACGGGATGATCGGTTCGGCGCTGGATGAAAACTTTGGCTCAGACATCAATGGCTCGACCGGCCAGCATCCGGGTACAGACAGCCCCGGTGCTGCCAAGTATGAGGCCATGGTGAACGGCGCGTTTGAAGCAACGTCGCCTTTCTCGCCCGAAGCCTATGACGCGGCTGCGCTGATCATGCTGGCCATGCAGGCTGCCGGTTCCTCCAACTCGGCTGATTTCAAAGGCAAGGTGATGGATGTTGCCAACGCCCCGGGCGAAATGATCTATCCCGGTGAATTGGCCAAAGCGCTGAAAATTCTGGCTGACGGTGGTGACATCGACTATGTCGGTGCAACCGCGGTTGAACTGATCGGGCCAGGTGAATCCGCTGGTAACTATCGCGAGATTGTCGTCAAGGACGGCAAGATCGAAACAGCCAGCTACCGCTAGTATCGTAGCCAATAAATAACTGCAAACAGCCCGAAACGTTTTCGGGCTGTTTGCGCACGTAAGCCACAAGACCGAAACGGTCGGGGCAAGGGGATGACTATATGATCGTCGTTGAAGACGTCTCGAAACACTTTGGCGGATTTCGCGCTGTGGACGGGGCTACGATGCAAATTGCCGAAGGCTCGATCACG
This sequence comes from uncultured Marinosulfonomonas sp., assembly GCA_964538015.1. Lineage (GTDB taxonomy): Bacteria > Pseudomonadota > Alphaproteobacteria > Rhodobacterales > Rhodobacteraceae > Profundibacter. Next base: position 443 of record CAZIDQ010000045.1, on the reverse strand, counting down.
GGCCTAATTGGCCCGAATGGGGCTGGTAAAACCACTCTTTTCAACGTGATAGCCGGGGTTCTTAAACCTACTGGCGGTCGCGTGACAATGCAGGGCGAGGATATAACCGGCCTGCCGCCGCATGAATTGTTCCACAAGGGGCTGTTGCGGACTTTCCAGATCGCGCATGAATTTTCGTCGATGACGGTGCGGGAAAACCTGATGATGGTGCCCGGGGGACAATCTGGCGAAAGCCTGTGGAACACATGGTTCCACCGTGGCCGCATCGCGCAAGAAGATGCCGCGCTGCTGAAAAAGGCCGACGAGGTTCTGGAATTCCTGACCATTGACCACCTGAAGGACGAAAAGGCGGGCAACTTGTCTGGCGGGCAGAAAAAGCTGCTGGAATTGGGCCGCACCATGATGGTGGACGCCAAGATCGTGTTTCTGGACGAGGTGGGCGC
>CAZIDQ010000044.1:0-16381 GCA_964538015.1 uncultured Marinosulfonomonas sp. | reverse complement strand
CCACAGGAATATTTCTTTACCCTGATCCGCATTTCGATGGTGTTCGGGCTGGGCCTGTCCTTTCCTGTGATTGCCTACCAGATGTGGCGTTTCGTGGCGCCGGGCCTGTATAAAAACGAGAAAAGCGCATTCCTGCCGTTTATCGTTGCATCCCCTGCGCTGTTCATTCTGGGGGCCGCGTTTTCGCATTATATCGTTATCCCGATGGCGATGACGTTCTTTCTGGGCTTTGCCGATGCGTCATCCTTTTTCACGGCGTTCCAGCCGCAGGATGGTGCGGTTTCGACGGATACAGGTGTGCAAATTGTGTTTCAGGGGAAAGTCAACGAAACCCTTGATATTACACTGAAAATGATGGTGGCTTTTGGACTGTGTTTCCAGTTGCCCGTGCTGTTGACCCTGATGGGCAAGGCTGGTCTGGTCAGCGCCAAGGGCCTGCGCGGTGTGCGCAAATACGCGATTGTCGGTATTCTGGTACTGGCCGCGATTGTCACCCCGCCGGATGTGATCACCCAACTGGTTTTGTTCGTTGTGGTGTTCGGCCTGTACGAGGTTTCAATCCATCTGGTCGCCTATGTCGAACGCAAACGCGAAGCCAGACTGCGGGCCGAAGGGCTGTGGTTTGACGACGACGAAGATGAAGACGACGACGACGAGGAAACCGAAGAAAAAGACCCGCTGATGGACGAGTTCGACGAGGACGAAGCCGAGGAAGAGGGCTATTTCAAAGAAGACGACAAATGAGCGGCAAGGCGCTGAAACGGATTGCGGCAGCATTGGAGCGGATCAGCCCCAAGCCCGCCAAAGCCCCCGATTTCAGCGCCGCTGACGCCTTTGTCTGGCAGGTTGACCCCGACCATCTGGAACCCGTCGCCAAGGTGAACCGCGTGGCACTGGACTTGCTGATCGGTGTGGATCGTGCCCGCGACACGCTGCTGGAAAACACCCTGCAATTCGCCCGTGGCCTGCCCGCCAACAACGCCCTGTTGTGGGGCGCGCGCGGGATGGGGAAATCGTCACTGGTCAAAGCCATTCACGCGGCGGTTCTGGAACAGGGGCTGGCGCTAAAGATCGTCGAGGTCCAGCGCGAGGATTTACCCAGCATCGGCCGCCTGCTGGCGCTGCTGCGGGACGCGGATGAACGGTTCCTTTTGTTTTGCGACGACCTGTCCTTTTCCCATGACGACGAACATTACAAATCGCTAAAGGCGGTGCTGGATGGCGGGGTGATCGGGCGGCCGGAAAATGTGGTGTTCTATGCCACCTCGAACCGGCGCCACCTGATGCCGCGCGATATGATTGAAAACGAACGTGGCTCGGCCATCAACCCCTCCGAGGCGGTCGAGGAAAAGGTTTCCCTGTCGGACCGCTTTGGTCTGTGGCTGGGCTTCCATGCCTGCTCGCAAGACGAATATCTGGCGATGGTCCAAGGGTATTGTGCGGCTTATGGTGTGACGATTGACGCCGAAACCCTGCGCGCCGAGGCAATCGAATGGGCGGCAACACGTGGCAGCCGTTCAGGCCGTGTGGCGTGGCAGTACTTCACCGATCTGGCCGGACGAACGGGCGTTTCCCTGTAAGCGAAACGCCCGCCTGTTGTTATTTCAGATAAGGCATCGGATCGACGCTGTCGAAATCCTTGCGGACCTCGAAATGCACGAACGCCGGATTGGCGGCGCGGACCTTGGCGATGGCTTGACCCCGACGCACGCGGTCGCCTTTTTTCACCGCGATCTTGTCGATGTTGGCATAAATCGTCAGCAGGTTGCCTTTGTGGCGGATCACAAGGATCGGCACCTGATCGGTGTCACGGGTAATCGCGGCCACTGTGCCATCGTCAGCGGCAATCACTGACGCCCCGGCCTTGGCGGCAATGTCGATGCCATCGCTTTTTGAGGAATAGGCGCGGATAATGTTGCCCTGTACCGGATACAACAGCCGTGCATTGCTGGCCGCTGCGGCGGTCCGGCCCCCCAGATTGGGCGAGGCCGGTTTGGCAGGGGCCGCTGCCGGTTTTTCGGCGGGCAGGGGTTTGGTCGAGCTGGGCGGCACCGGAACCGGTGTGCCCTGACCCGGAGGGGTGACTTCGGTATTGGCCGGCACACCGTTTTTGGCCACGGGGATCAGCAGATACTGCCCTTCGCGGACCGACAGGTTGCTGCCAAGGCCATTCCATTCGGCCAGCGAGCGCACCGAGACGTTATAAAGTCGCGAGATCGAATAAGCGGTTTCGCCGCGTTCAACCCTGTGGCGGATCGGTTCAACGCCGGATGGGACATTCGCGGCAGAGGCCGGTCTACTGCCCGCGCGCTCAATCGCGCCACCGGCAAGGGTGGTGATGTCGACGGGTTCGGGTTGCAATGGGCCGGTGGTGATGGCGCCTGTTGCTGGCGATGGTTCAGTCACGCGGCGGGGCAGGGCGATGATTTCTTCAGGGCGCAACTGGGTATCCGGCGACATGCCGTTATAGCGGGCCAGCTCGGCTGGATCCAGACCAAGGCGGTTGGCAACACTGGTCACGGTATCACCGCGACGGGCCACTGCGACCTGATAGTTGGGATAGGAAATCACCCCGCGATCATCCGTTGGCGGGCGGGGGGCGGTGGCTTGGCGTGCGGCGCTGGAGGTATCGGGCGCATTACCGAAATTGTCGCGTAGATCAAAATCGAAGCTGCTACAGCCCGAAAGGGTGCTAAACATCGTCAGGGCCACACCTGTAAACAGGGCCCGCATCATAGGGGTTTGGCGTTTTGCCATTTGCTCATTCCTCAAATACCGCGGCCCGTTTGCCGGGCCTGTTATATCTCTGTTTTATTCCTTGCCCAAGCCTTCCAGCAGGGGCACGAAACGCACGGGTCTTAGTTCTTCGTAGTCATAGCCTGTCTCATGGCGCACCACCTTTATCAGGCTTTGCACCGCCTGTTCCTGACCCACGGGTAACACCATGATACCGCCAATTTTCATTTGCGCCAAGAGGGGACCGGGGGGGTCCTCGGCGGCGGCGGTAACAAGGATACGGTCAAACGGCGCCTGATCGGGCAAACCATAGCTGCCATCGGTGGTGATAGCGGTGATATTGGTCAGGTCCAGTTTGCGAAAGGCGGCTTCGGCTTCGCGGACCAGACGGCCGAAACGATCCACCGTATAGACCCGCCGCGCCAGTTGGCTAAGGATGGCGGCCTGATAGCCCGAGCCGGTGCCAACCTCCAGCACCTTGTCACGCGGTTGCACCTTTAGCGCCTGTGTCATGATGCCGACAACAGACGGTTGGCTGATGGTCTGCCCACAGGCAATTGGCAGGGGCATGTCCTCGTAGGTGCGGTTCTCGAATAGCCCTTTGATGAACGCGCCACGGTCGATTTTCTCCATCGCCGACAGCACCCGCACATCGGTTACCCCCTTGGAACGCAAGGCAAAAAGGAATTGCATTTTGCGTTCAGCATCTTTCATTTGGGCAGGGCCCTTTGCAGGGTTTCAACATCGTCATGGGCGGTCAGATCGGCCCGCATCGGCGTGATCGAGATATAGCCATCCAGACAGGCCGCGACATCGCTGCCCGGCTCGGTCGGGGTGTGCTGGCTGCCGCCACGCACCCACAGGAATTTGCGCCCCGAGGGGGCGAAATGCGGCTCGACACTGAAATTCACATCGCGCCGGTAGCCCTGAACGGTGGCTTTCATGCCCTTGACATCGGCGGCGGCGATGGGGGGGAAGTTGACGCTGTGAAACAGGCGATAGTCGCCGTTTTGCGGCGGGGTGTTGTCCAGAATGGCGCGCACGGTTGCGGCACCGTGAACGGCGGCCGCGTTGAACGGATCATCCAGATCGGCGGTTTGTGGCCCAAGGTATTGCGACAGGGCAATCGCGGGCAGCCCCTGAAGCGCGGCTTCCAGCGCGCCGCCGATGGTGCCGGAATAGAGCGTGTTTTCGGCGGCGTTGTTGCCACGGTTCACGCCGGACAGCACCAGATCGGGCAGGTTGTCCTTCATCACGTCATGTAGACCTGCAAGGATACAGTCGGCCGGTGATCCTTCGGCGGCAAAGCGGCGTTCGGCCAGTTGTGCGATCATCATCGGGCGAGTGTAGGAAATGCAGTGTGACACGCCCGATTGCTCGAAGGCGGGCGCGACGGTCCAGACCTCGCCCTCGGGTCCGGCAATTTCGCTGGCAATGGCCATCATGGTCAGCAGGCCGGGGGCGTTGATGCCGTCGTCATTGGTGATCAGAATACGCATGGTTGGTTCGCCTTTGTTACCCTGTAGATTCAATAGGGCAAGGGGCGGGCGCGGTAAAGCCACAGCCGAGATTGACCCCATGCTGTGGCAGAAAAGATTCTATGCCTGCGGCGCAGGTATTTGGGAAAAGAAGAAGCCTATAGCGCGGCCAGTATCCGCGCGGCCTCGGTATGGGGGTCGGCCAGCGGGTTGCGGTCCTCGCCGGGGTAAAAGCGGGCGCGCAGGGCGGTGGGCATCGGATTTGGCGTGGCGATATGCACGCGGGGGCCGGTTTTGGCGGTTTCAGCCTGCCAACTGCGCACTTGGGCGATTTGCGCGGCTTTGGTCGCGCCATAAGCGCCAAAGAATTTAGCGCCGCTTGTGGACGGATCATCAAAGAAAACGGCGGTGCCGTCACGGCCCAGCAAGGGGGCGACATAGGTGATCATGATGCCGGTGGCGCGGATATTCAGGGCGATGGCCTTGTCCCAGTCTTTGGCGTCGATATGGTCGGCGGGCGACAGTTGGGTGTCGTGGATGGCTGTGTGGATCCAGAGTTTCACCCCGCCCCAGCGATCATGGATCGAGCGGCATAGGTGCTGCATGGCGGCGTCCTGTGTGACATCCATAGGGGCGAGTGTGGCATTGCCGCCTTTGGCCTTGATCCGGTCGTCCAGATCTTCCAGCCCGCCAACGGTGCGCCCTACGGCGACGATGTGATATTCGGGGGCCAAAGCCTCGGCCAGAGCAAAGCCAAGGCCGCGCGAGGCGCCGGTGATCAGGGCGACGGATTCGTTAGGGTTTGTCATGTGTTGGTCTTTACCGTTTGTTGCGATGGTATGTTAGCGCCATTTCGATGCAATGCGCCAGAGTATCATTTGGTAGCGGTTGATCAAGGCGGAAAAGCACCGCCCGTGTGCCCTGATAGGTAAAAGTATCGGGGTAGATTTCGCGCATGGTGTTGACCAGCGTGGTTTTGCAATTAAAGAACAGCGCACCATGATCCGGTTTGGCGGGCTTCCATGCTATGCGGATGGTCGAGCCGGATTTGGTTTCCCCGGTCAGGTAGGCCGGTTCGCCCCATTTCAGGGTTTCGGTCAGGGGGCCAACGGCGGGGTTGCTGGCTGCGGTTTGGAAAATCAGGGTACGGACGTTTAGCAGCGCATCGCGGGCTGGTTCGGGGAAAGCATCAAAGGCGGCTTTGACGGGGGCGGATAGGGGCGGGATCATTCCGCCGCCTTGATTTCAAACCCCTGTGCAATCATATCCGCCGGTTCCACCGGATATTCGCCGGAAAAACAGGCGTCGCAATATTGCGGGCTGTTGTTGTCGCGCCCGTTTGCTTGCCCTGCTGCACGGTACAACCCGTCAAGCGAGATGAACCGCAACGAATCCACACCCAGATGCTTGCGCATCTCTTCCTCGTTCATCGTGGCGGCCAGAAGTTTGTCGCGCTCGGGCGTGTCTACGCCATAAAAGCAGGGCCACATGGTGGGGGGGGAAGCGATGCGAAAATGCACCTCGGCGGCACCGGCATCCAGGATCATTTCCTTGATCTTGCGGGATGTTGTCCCGCGCACCACGCTATCGTCCACCAATATCACCCGCTTGCCTTTGATCAGCGCGCGGTTGACGTTCAGTTTCAGCAGCACACCCATATTGCGGATGCTTTCGGTGGGTTCAATAAAGGTGCGGCCGGTATACTGGTTGCGGATGATTCCCATCGCGTAAGGGATGCCGCTTTCCTGCGAATACCCGATTGCTGCTGGCGTGCCGCTGTCGGGCACGGGGCAGACGATGTCGGCGTCCACGGGACATTCGCGGGCCAGCTCCACGCCGATCTGGCAGCGGGTTTCATAGATCGACTGGCCACCGACAATGCTGTCAGGGCGCGAGAAATAGACATGTTCAAAGATGCAAAAGCGCGGTTTGGCGGGGGCAAAGGGACGGTGGCTTTCGACTCCGTCCGCGGTGATCACCACCATTTCGCCCGGCTCTACTTCGCGCACGAATTCCGCGCCGATGATGTCCAGCGCACAAGTTTCCGAGGATAGCGCCCAACCGGTATCGCCGATTTTTCCCAGCACCAGCGGGCGTACACCCAAAGCATCGCGCACGCCGATCAGTTTGGTGCGGGTCATGGCGACGATGGAAAACGCGCCTTCGACACGGCGCAGGGCGTCCTTCATCCGTTCGGGGATGTTTTTCTGGAAACTGCGGGCCATCAGGTGGATGATGCATTCGCTGTCGCTGCTGGACTGGAAGATCGAGCCATGCTGGATCAGTTCCTTGCGCAATGCGGCGGCGTTGGTGATGTTGCCATTATGGGCAATCGCGGCCCCGCCCATCGCGAATTCGCCAAAGAACGGCTGAACATCGCGGATCACGGCACCTTTTTTACCAGCGGTCGAATAGCGCACATGGCCAATCGCCAGCGGGCCGGGCAGGGTGTCCATCAGGCTGGCTTTGGTGAAATTGTCGCGCACATAGCCAAAGCGGCGGGCAGAATTGAACCCTTCGACAGGATCATGACTGACGATGCCGCCGGCCTCTTGCCCCCTGTGTTGCAGGGCATGCAGGCCAAGGGCGACGAAATTGGCGGCCTCGGCCTGACCAATCACGCCGAAAACGCCGCATTCCTCTTTTAGTTTATCATCATCAAACGGGTGGCTTGGCGGCATTTTTTGCATTTCAGCAGTCGCTCCGAATCCCATGGCAGTGGTTCGCTTCCCTCTTTAGGGGGTCGCGGGCGGTCTGTCACCAAATAGTCTGCATCGCCCCTAGTTCGATGCAGGTTTATTGCAATTCCCGATCAACTGTTCGTAACGCGATACGATCCAGCCCGGCGCATCCTCGGGGATGCTGTCGTTCAGTTTGTCCTGCACCTGCGCGAACACACGGGCGGTGCGGCTGTCATCAATCATCGGGATGGCCTGATCGGTGATCACGCGGTCATAAACCACCAGCGCGATGCCAACCAAAAGCAGCCCGCGCGCCACGCCGAACAAAAAGCCAAGCCCCTGATCAATGCCGCCAAGCGCCGAGCGTTGAACGATGGACGAGAACAGCGGTGTGATCAGCGACATCACAATCAGCGCCACGGCAAATACGGCGGCAAAGGCGGCGATGCGGGATAATTCGCAACTGCCTTTCAGAAAATCACCCAGAACAGGGACTTCGCGGATCAGCGGTTCGGCCTGACCGGCGAACATAAACGCCAGAACGGCGGCGACAACCCAGCCAGCAATCGACAGGCTTTCGCGCACGAACCCCCGCGAATAGGCCAGAAGCGCAGATAAAATGATGACCACCGCCACCACAGCATCGATAATTGTAAAACCTTCCACGTCTTCTTCTCCTAGCCTTCTTTGCGCCGACTTAACCGGCTCCGAAAATCTCGCCAACAAATGCCGTAAGGTCCGACATCTTTTGAATCTTCATCCCCGCAGTGCTGGCGCTTTTACCACCTGCCGGGCCAATTGCACCCGAAAAACCAAGTTTCGCCGCTTCTTTCAAGCGGTTTTCTGTCTGGCTGACCGGTCTTAGCGCCCCTGATAGGCTAATTTCGCCAAAAACCACAGTGTCGGCGGGCAGGGCGGTGTCTTCGCGTGCCGACAGTAGCGCGGCTGCAACAGCCAGATCGGCCGCCGGTTCGCTGATCCGCATGCCGCCTGCGACGTTCAGGTAAACATCAAGGCCGGTAAAGGGGATGCCGCAGCGCGCTTCCAGCACCGCCAGAATCATCGCCAAACGCCCGCCATCCCAGCCGACAACCGCGCGGCGGGGTTGGCTGTGTGGCGAGGGGGCGACCAGTGCTTGCAACTCGCACAACACGGGGCGGGTGCCCTCGATGCCCGCAAACACCACCGATCCGGCCGCCGGTTTGTCGCGTTCCGACAGGAACAGGGCAGATGGGTTGGTAACCTCGGACAGGCCCGCGCCGGTCATTTCAAACACGCCGATTTCGTCGGCAGGGCCGAAACGGTTTTTCACGGCGCGCAGGATTCGGAATTGGTGGCCGCGCTCGCCCTCAAAGTACAGCACGGTGTCGACCATATGCTCGATCACCCGCGGGCCGGCGATTTGCCCGTCCTTGGTGACATGGCCCACCAGTATCACCGACATGCCGCGCCGTTTGGCGAATGTGGTCAATTCATGTGCAGCGGCGCGCACTTGGGATACGCTGCCCGGTGCGCTTTCGACGTTGTCGGCCCACATGGTCTGAATGGAATCGATGATCGCCAATTTTGGTTTTTCGGTTTCCAGCGTGGTCAAAATATCGCGCAGGTTGGTTTCGGTGGCCAGTTGCACCGGCGCATCCCGCAGGCCCAGACGGTCGGCCCGCATACGCACCTGTGCGCTGGCTTCTTCACCGGAAACATAGATTGTTTTCAAACCTTTGCGGGCAAAACTTGCAGCGGCTTGCAACAGCAGGGTGGATTTACCGATGCCCGGATCCCCCCCCACCAGAATGGCCGAGGATGGCACCAGTCCCCCGCCCAGCACACGGTCCAATTCGTCCATGCCGGAATGGGTGCGCGGTGGTGGCACCTCGTCGCTGGACAGATCGGTCAGGTTCAGTGCGCGACCGCGCTTGCCGCCCAGCGATTTTTTCGCAGGCCCTGCCGAAAGCGGTGCTTCTTCGGTGATTGAATTCCATTCGCCACAGGCTTCGCAACGCCCCGACCATTTGGTCGAGGACGCGCCGCAGGCGTTACAGGTGAAGGTATGTGTCTTGGCCATAGGCCCTTTTGCCCCAGCTTTGCGGCTACATCAAGGCGTGCGTTTCTTCTCGGTCGCAAAAGAGATTGCCAGTGAGGCCAGAATACAGCCGGTGAACAGATACAGCCCCCACGCGGTCTCGACTTTCCCCACACCAATCCCCTTGGCCACGACCAGATAAAGCGCAATCAAAAAGATGTCGGCCATCGCCAGCCGCCCCAGCCAGTGCAGCACCGGCAGCACTTTGCGGTGCAGCAGGTGGAAATGGATCAGGGCAAGGCCGATGGTTTTCATATAGGGGGCGAAAATGGCAAAGAACGTCACCAGCAGGGCCAAAAACACATCGGATTCCCACAGCGATTGCAGGCCGGTGATCACCGATATTTCGTTCAAGTCAAAGAAATAGGGCATCATGCCGCCCAAAACCCCTGCCCGCAGCATCGGCGCGAACCACGCGATGGGGAACAGCACGATCAGCGATAGGTTGGCGATTTTCAAAAACAGGTTCACAAGATTACTCCACCCCGAAATGATTGGGCATTGCGGCACCCATGCTGATACTTATGGGGCCAAAAACCATGCCACAATGCTTGAAGCGCGAAAAATTCGCCCTATAGGTCAGCGCACCGCCTCGATCGGCCCCTCGGCGCGGCCATGAATGAACTGGTCCAGATAGGGATCGCCCGATGCGTCCATATCTGCCACCGGACCGGTCCACTGGATCACCCCGTCATGCAGCATCGCCACCTTGTCGGCAATCGCCCGAACGCTGCTCATATCATGAGTGATGGTCATCGCCGTGGCTCCCATTTCCACTACAATCTCGCGGATCAACTCGTTGATAACACCCGCCATAATCGGGTCCAGCCCCGTTGTTGGCTCATCGAAAAAGATGATCTCGGGCTCGGCCGCAATGGCGCGGGCCAGCCCCACGCGTTTTTGCATTCCGCCCGACAGTTCCGCCGGAAACAGATCGGCCACATCAGCTTTTAACCCCACGCGGCGCAGTTTTTCAATTGCAATCGCGCGGGCCTCGTCCTTGGGCCGTTTCAGTGATCCGCGCAGCAGGCGAAAGGCCACATTTTGCCAGACCGGCAGGCTGTCAAACAGCGCGCCCCCCTGAAACAGCATACCAAAACGCGCCAGAAAGGCATCGCGTTCCACCTTGGTCACATCCTGCCCGTCGACCGTAATCACGCCGCTGTCCGGCGTTACCAGCCCCAGCACCGATTTCAGCATCACCGATTTACCCGTGCCCGAGCCGCCAATCACCACCATGCTTTCACCGCGCGGGATGGTCAGGTTGACCCCTTGCAACACCTTGTTGCTGCCAAACGCCTTATGCACATCCGTTAAGGTAATCATGAGCCAAACAACATTGTGGTTAACAGGAAGTTGGCGGCCAATATCAGCACCGCCGCCGCCTCGACCGAAGATTTGGTGGCCTTGCCCACCCCTTGCGCCCCGCGGCCCGAATTCATACCGTAGTAACAGCCCATGAGCGCCGCGATAAAGCCGAACACTGCGCCTTTGATCAGGCTGGAGGCAATATCGGCAGCCTCGAGGAAATCGACGGTGTTGTTCAGATAAGTGGCCGAGTTGAACTCCAGCTTGCCGGTGGCCACAAGATAGCCGCCGAAAATGCCGATGATATCGCCAATGCCCACCAGTATCGGCACGGTGATAAATGCCGCCAGCACGCGCGGCACGGTCAGGTATTTCATCGGGTGGGTGGATAGGGTGACCAAGGCGTCGATCTGTTCGGTCACCCGCATGGTGGCGATTTCAGCGGCGATGGAGGACGTGACCCTAGCGGCGATCATCAAGCCCACCAGCACCGGTCCTAATTCGCGCACCATACCGATGGCGACGATCTGTGGCACCACGGCTTCGGCGCTGAACCGTGCGCCACCTGCGTAAATCTGCAAGGCCAGCGCGCCGCCGGTGAAAAATGCGGTCAAACCCACAACCGGCAGGCTGAAATATCCAACAGTCATAAGGGCATGGCCGAATTCTTTGATGTAGAACGGCGGGCGAACCATGTGGCCCAGCGTCTGGAACAAAAAGATGCTGATCCGGCCAATGGCGGCCAAAATACCCATGGTGTTACGGCCAATGGCTGCGATGGGGGCAAGCAGGCTCATGCCTTGAACCCTCCGGCATAGCGGCGGGCGTAACGCGGGCCCAATGATGTCAGAATTTCATACCCGATGGTGCCGGCCATTTGCGCCAGATCATCCACTGTCTGTTGCGGGGTGATCAGGTCCAGATGGGTCGGGACCTCGTGCAGGTGGCTGATGTCGACCGTGATCAGGTCCATCGACACGCGGCCCACCAGCGGGCAAGCGGTGTCATTGTGCCAAAACGTGGCCTTGTCCGACAGCGCGCGGATCAACCCGTCGGCGTAACCACCCGAAACGGTGGCAATCGTGGCGGGCTGGTTCGTGCGCCACGCGTTGCTATATCCTACGGTTTCACCCGCCGCCAGATCGCGGGTCTGGATCACCGGCAGGGACAGATGCACGACAGGCCGCGCATCGGCAAAGGGCAAGCCGCCATAAAGGCCAATGCCCGGACGGGTCAGATCGAAGTGATACTCCGGCCCCAACAAAATACCGCCGGTTGCCGCCAGCGATCGCGGGGCGGTAACCCCGTCGGTCATTTCACGAAAAACGGCCAGTTGTCGGGCGTTCATTGCGCTGTGGGGCTCGTCGGCACAGGCCAGATGGCTCATTACCAGAACGGGTTGCTGCGCCAGAACAATGTCGCGCACAGCGTCCCATTCGGGCGCCTCCATGCCCAGCCGGTTCATGCCGGTGTCCAGTTGAATGCCAAAGGGGGCGTTGGGCAGGGCTTCGAAATGGCGGGTCAGTTGCGTCAGTGAATTCAGAATAGGCGTAAGATGCAGATCATGGATCATGTCGGTATCGCCGCGCATATGACCGCCAAAAACGCAAATTTCGGGCCCGGGTCCAAGCGCGTTACGCACGGCGGCCCCTTCTTCGGCCACAGCCACGAAAAACCGCCGCGCACCGGCTTTGGCCAGCGTTCGTGCGACGCGGTCGGCATCCAGCCCGTATCCGTCGGCCTTGACCACAGCCGCCGTTTCGCAAGCCGTCATTGCGTCCAGCGCCCGCCAGTTGGCAGTCAGCGCATCCAGATCAATTATTAAATTACCGCTTCCCATAAGGGGTTTTTGACGGGTGGGGGGGGAAGGTCAAGCAGAAAGGGCGCGCAGCGATTAGAATTCGCCGCCATCGCCCTGTTGCTGCCACGGCTTGACCAGATTGCCAAAGCGGGTGAACTGGCCCTCAAAGCTCAGTTCGATATGGCCGATTGGCCCGTGACGCTGCTTGCCGATGATCACTTCGGCCTTGCCGCGTAGAGCCTCCATGTCATCCATCCAGACCTGCATTTTGTCCAGCTCGTGGTCGCCCGGTTTCTCGCGCTCTTTGTAATATTCCTCGCGGTAAACGAACATCACCACATCCGCGTCCTGCTCGATCGAGCCCGATTCCCGCAGGTCCGACAATTGCGGGCGCTTATCATCACGGTTTTCCACCTGACGCGACAACTGCGATAGCGCGACCACCGGAATATCCAGTTCTTTGGCAATTGCTTTCAGGCCTTGGGTGATCTCGGACACCTCGTTCACGCGGCTGTCTTTGGCGGTGGCGGGGCGCACCAGTTGCAGATAGTCAATGAATAAAACATCCAGACCGTGGGTGCGTTTCAGCCGCCGTGCGCGCGCAGCCAGCTGGCTGATTGGCAGGGCGGGGGTGTCGTCGATATAAAGCGGACACGCCTCAAGCTGTTTGGCGGCCTCGACAAAGCGGCGAAATTCCTCTTCGGACATGTCGCCACGGCGGATCTGTTCGCTGGGAACTTCACTGGCTTCGGACAAAATACGCGCGGCCAACTGCTCGGCGCTCATCTCGAGGCTGTAGAACCCGACAACGCCACCATTTACAGCGCCTTCGGTGCCGTCATGCAGCGTGCCCTTTTGATAGGCTTTGGCGATGTTATAGGCGATGTTGGTCGCCAACGAGGTTTTTCCCATTGACGGGCGCCCCGCAAGGATCAGCAAATCCGAGCGGTGCAATCCACCCAGCTTCTTGTCCATATCGGTCAGGCCTGTGGATGTTCCTGCCAACCCGCCCTCGCGCTGATAGGCGGCGTTGGCAACATTCACCGCATCCGTCACGGCCTTTAGGAATGATTGAAAGCCGCTGTCGGTCTGGCCCTGTTCGCCAAGCGCATAAAGCGCCTGTTCGGCCTCGACGATCTGCTCTTTTGGCTCGGATGCAATATCGACCTTTGCCGCCTTGTCCGAAATCTCGCGGCCCAGCCCGATCAATTCACGCCGGATCGCCAGATCATAGATCATCTGCGCGTAATCGCGGGCGGCAAAACCGGAGATGGCAGCCCCCGCCAGACGCACCAGATAGGCCGGCCCGCCCAGTTCTTTCAGTCCCTCGTCATCCTCTAGAAAAGCCTTGAGTGTCACCGGCGAGGCAAGATTGTTCTTGGCAATCCGGCTGGCAGCAACTTCGAAAATGCGCGCATGTGTTGGCTCGAAGAAATGCTGCGGGCCGATGATGGCCGCGACACGGTCGTAAATATCGTTGTTGGTCAGGATCGCGCCCAGCAATTGCTGCTCGGCTTCGATGTTATGAGGCAGGGCATCGCTGATGCCTGCCTCGTCCTGACCTGAATTTATCGGCGCAATTTCGTTCATGTCCCACCTGTCTGTCCCACCGGCAATTGTTTAAACGCGCCGTGCAATCAGCGCAAATTGTATAAACCTGTGGATAGATTAATCTGTCCACATCTGGTGGTTTTCAGCAATTAACCCGCAATATACACGAATTTTCGCCCGAATGTGTGTTATTTTTTTCGCGCATCTTGCCAGGCCCGCGGGGCGGACAAGAAGCTTTCGACCTCACTCAATGTGGCCGCGTCAAAGGCGCCGCTGGCTTTCGCCTCGGTCAGAACATCCCACCATGTGCACAGGTGATGCAATGTAACCCCGTGATCACCCAAGGTTTTCTCGGTTTCGGGGAAGATGTCGTAATAAAAGATCACGGCAGTATGGGCGCAGGTCGCCCCGGTTTCGCGAATCGCATCGACAAAAGACAGCTTGGAGCCGCCATCGGTGGTCAGATCCTCGACCAGCAAAACCCGTTGCCCCTCGGACATATCGCCCTCGATCCGCGCACCCCGTCCGTACCCTTTGGGTTTTTTGCGAACGTAACTCATTGGCAAGGCCATGCGTTCGGCCACAAGGGCGGCAAAGGGGATGCCTGCAGTTTCGCCACCGGCGATGTTGTCAAACGCCTCGAACCCTGCATCCCGCATCACAGTGGTGACCATGAAATCCATCACGGTTGACCGGATACGCGGATGGCTGATCAGCTTGCGACAATCAATATAGGTCGGGCTGGGCAGGCCCGAGGCCAGTGTGAATGGCTCGGTCGCATTGAAATGCACCGCTTTGATTTCCAGCAGCATTTTCGCGGTCAGGCGGGCGATTTCTTCTTTGGAGGGGTAGGTCGAGGGGATCATCGGCAGAACCTTTTGCGCTTCTTCTTTTTTAAAATATCCCCGCCGGAGGCATAAAAGTTTTCTTGCCTGCGGCGCGGATATTTATGGAACAAAGATATATCAGGACGCGACCTGCCACAACAGATCGAATCCGGGATTGAAAATGGTAACTTCGCCCTCGTTGGTGATCAGCTTTTCGGGCGTGGGCACGGTCGCACCTTTGGTCAGGGTAAGTGTGGCTTCATTGACGGGCAGGCCATAAAAGGCGGGGCCGTGCAGGGATGTAAACCCTTCCAGCCGTTCCAGCGCGCCATCATCCTCGAACACATGCGCAAGGATCGGCATGGTGTTGGTGGCGGTGAAACAGCCGGCACAGCCACAGGCGGTTTCCTTGTTGGCATCCGTATGCGGGGCGCTGTCGGTGCCGAGGAAGAACCGTGCATCCCCCGAAGTGGCAGCCGCGCGCAGGGCCAGACGATGGTTTTCGCGTTTGGCAACGGGCAGGCAATAGTAATGCGGTTTGATGCCGCCGACCAGAATATGGTTGCGGTTGATAATCAGGTGGTGCGTGGTGATGGTGGCCGCCAGATCATGATCGGCGCTTTGCACATAATCGACCCCGTCTTTTGTGGTGATATGTTCCATAATCACCCGCAGTCCCGGCGTATTGCGCCGGATCGGGTCCAGCACGCGGTCGATGAACACCGCTTCGCGATCAAAGATGTCGATGTCGGCATCCGTCACCTCGCCATGTACGCACAAGGGCAGGCCGATTTCGGCCATCCGTTCCAGCACGCCGCGAACTTTGTCAAAATCCCCAACCCCCGAGGCCGAGTTGGTCGTTGCCCCCGCCGGATACAGTTTCACCGCCGAGATCAGGCCAGAAGCGTGGGCCGCGGCCACATCGTCGGCATCGGTTTCTTCGGTCAGATAGAGCGTCATCAACGGGGTGAAATCGGCCCCGTCCGGCAGCGCGGCCATGATCCGCGCCTTATAGGCGGCGGCGTCATCAGATGTCACCACTGGCGGCACCAGATTGGGCATGATGATGGCACGGGCGAAATGGCGCGCACTTTCGGGCAAAACGGCCGCCAGCATTGCGCCATCGCGCAAATGCAGGTGCCAGTCGTCGGGGCGGCGGAGTGTGATCTGATTGGTCATGATGGCCACCGGTTACACAATCGCGCCCCGTCAGGCCATGGTTATTTTCAATGCGGGCAGAAAAATACCGCGACCGGCGTCAGTTCCACGTTTCGACCACATCGAAATTATCGCGCGCGAAAATAACCCCCGCATGGGAAAATCCCAAAGGCAGGCGTGGCTCTTTGCGCTGGATCACCCGCACGACGGGGGTAAATTTCACATCAAAATACTGTGGATCATTCAGGATTTCCCGCGGCAACCGGTCCTTGGCCAGCACACGGCGTTTTTGAAACTTGACCTCGACGTCATAGTCGCATCCCTCGAACAGGGCGTCATCGCAATCCTGGGTAAAACATTTGCGCAACTCGACTTCGCGCGCCCGAAGCATGCGAATTTCATTGCGCACACGGCCCAGTTCATCGGCAGGCATTTGATGTAGCATTTTCAGTCTCCCCTTATATAGCGTTCAAAGGGAGCATTAGCGAAAATTCTAAATAAATTGCTAAGTTAAGGGCTGGAATGTGACGGGTTTGCGCCGCACACGCCGTCTGGGCAATTCAACTCCGGCACCCCGCAACCGGATTTCGATGTTTGTCAGGCGTTGCTGGAATTCGGGCATTCCGGTTCGGCTGTTTGCATGACGGCATAACAGGCCGGACAAAAAGCAGCGATCATCATCATCCAGATGCCGCAGTAAGCGCTGTAGATAGGGGGGGTAATCATGGCGGGCACGAAACAGCCCGAAAAACTGATTGGCC
>CAZIDQ010000043.1:1950-16732 GCA_964538015.1 uncultured Marinosulfonomonas sp. | reverse complement strand
CCCGCCACGGCCAGCCCCGTATAGCCGCCCATCGAATGGCCCAGCAGGGCGGCGTTGTCTGTCTGCACCGCACCGGCCAGAATGTCGTTGTCCGCCAGTGCGTTCAGGCACAGGGTGATGTGGCGCGGGCGTAGTTCTAAGTTGCGGGTTTTGCCTTCAAGGAAATTGTCATCCTTGTTGTTGCCAAAATGCTCGGGCATCATCACCACATAGCCAGCCTCGGCCAGCGCTTGGGCGAGTGTCAGATAGGCCAGCCGGTTGCCGCCGGAGCCATGCGAGATCACCACCACCGGATAGGGCCCTTGCCCTGCGGGGGCGTTCAGGCCGGCGGTGACGCTGAAGGGGCCGATTTCGTAGGTTCCGTGGGCATCAACAGCCGGATACATGATGAACACCGGAAAGCCGATGTTGGCCTGATCGTCCCAGACGCGGATATGTTGGCAGCCGACATGTTTCATATCATTCCCCTAAACGTAAAAGGGCGCAGCCTTTGGCCACGCCCCTATTCATAAATTCGACCGATCTTAACCGCGGGCGCGGCCAACCAGTTTCCAAAGCGCTGGCAACAAAACCGCCGCCAGTGCCAGTTTCACCGCATCGCCCATCAGGAACGGTGTCAGGCCCCATGCAAGGATCGGTTTATCGAACCCGTACAGAACGCCCAGCCACAACAGGCCCGGCACATAAATCAGCGCATTGCCGATCAGCATGGCCCCTGCCATTTTCACCGGCGAGCGGTCCCAGCCACGTGCCGCCAACAGACCCAGCGCCAGTGTTGCCAGAACAAAGCCCACCAGATATCCGCCTGTGCTGCCCATCATATAGGTCAGACCGTTCAGATCGGCGGTGGATTTCGCGAACACATCAAAGCCCAGCATGCCAACCAGCATATAACCGATGATCGTCACCAGTCCCAGGCGTGCGCCGTAAGCGGCGCCGATTGTCAGCACTGCGAATGTGCCCATCGACATCGGAACCGGCAGCATCGGCACCATGACCTTGGCCGAAACAGCCAGCGCGGCGATTCCAAGACCCACCAGTGCGGCCTGTTTGGCGCGCAGGGCTGCGCCCTCGCTTGCACCGATTACTTCTGCCAGAACCCGATTTGTTGCCGTTAGCGCCATGTCGCCATCTCCTGATTGTGAAAACCTGGCGCCTTTTTGCCCCAGCGCGCCGCCATAGGCAAGGTAAAGATTGCCAGCCGCCCCCCTGCCCCTTATGAGATGCGCTAACTGCATCCAACATATAGGCCTTACGAAATGATCCCCCGTTATTCCCGCCCCGATATGGTTGCCATCTGGTCCCCCGAAACGAAATTCCGCATCTGGTATGAAATCGAGGCCCACGCCTGCGACGCACAGGCCGCTTTGGGCGTGATCCCCAAAGAAAACGCCGAGGCCGTCTGGAAAGCCAAGGACGTGCCGTTCGATGTCGCCCGCATTGATGAAATCGAGGCCGTGACCAAACATGACGTGATCGCATTTCTGACCCATCTGGCGGAAATCATCGGCAATGACGAGGCACGCTTTGTGCATCAGGGCATGACATCTTCGGACGTTCTGGACACCTGTTTCAACGTGCAACTGGTGCGCGCCACCGATATTCTGATCAAGGATGTCGAGGATCTGCTGGCCGCCCTGAAACGCCGTGCATTTGAGCACAAGGATACGGTGCGCATCGGGCGCAGCCACGGCATCCACGCCGAACCCACCACAATGGGCCTGACATTCGCGCGTTTCTACGCCGAAATGGACCGCAACCTGAACCGTTTGAAAAAGGCCCGCAAGGAAGTCGCTACTGGTGCCGTTTCCGGCGCGGTCGGCACCTTCGCCAACATTGATCCGGCGGTCGAGGAACACGTCTGCAAGGAAATGGGGCTGGAGATCGAGCCGATCTCTACTCAAGTGATCCCGCGCGACCGCCACGCTGCATTTTTCGCCGCCCTTGGCGTGGTTGGCAGCAGCATCGAAAATATCGCCACCGAAATCCGCCACATGCAGCGCACCGAGGTTCTGGAGGCCGAGGAGTTCTTCAGTAAGGGTCAAAAAGGATCAAGCGCGATGCCGCACAAACGTAACCCTGTTTTGTCGGAAAACCTGACCGGTCTGGCCCGTCTGGTGCGCATGGCCGTGGTGCCGGCAATGGAGAACGTGGCGCTTTGGCACGAACGCGACATCTCGCACAGTTCGGTCGAGCGCAACATCGGGCCGGACACCACAATCACACTGGATTTCGCGCTGGCCCGTCTGACGGGGCTGGTGGACAAGCTGGTGATCTATCCCGACAACATGCTGGCCAATATGAACAAATTCCGTGGATTGGTGATGAGCCAGCGGGTGTTGCTGGCCTTAACCCAAGCGGGTGTTTCGCGCGAGGACAGCTATAAACTGGTTCAGCGCAACGCGATGAAGGTATGGGAAGAAGGCAAGGATTTCAAAACCGAATTGCTGGCGGATGCAGATGTTCTGGCGGCGCTAAGTGCCGAGCAGATCGAGGAGAAATTCGACATCGGCTATCACACCAAACATGTCGATACGATTTTCAAACGGGTGTTTGGCGAATAGATATTATTGCGCGGCTTTTCGGGGGGCAATCCTTGGAAAGCCGCCTATTCCAGACCCTGTGCCATACGCGCCTATCCGACTGTTTTATGGGGCATAGGCACGCCAACAGGCCATTTCCCGCCATAGCGGCAGGCGTGATATTGAATAACATCCGGAATTCATAACTAAAGGGCGGGCGACAACACACCTGTTTTCATGCCCCGAAGGATACGACAATGACACACCCCCTGCCTTTCGCATTTTTAACCACCACCCTGTTTCTAGCAGCCTGCGGCAGCACCCATATGATTGAAACCTCCAGTTTTTATAGCGGGGCCGAATATGAACGCCCTGAACCCCCACTGGAAGTTCTGTCGGTCAATACCGAAACCCGCCAGGTCCGGTTGACGATCGGTGGAAAAGAGCCAATGGTTTTTGCGGGCACACCGTTGCCCCGTGAAGAATGGAGTGAGGGTTGTCAAACCAACACAAGCCACGAAACGATGGAAATGTGGTCACTGAAACAGGTTTCTGGGCCCAAAATTCAACCGGTGCCAAAAACAGTGATGGCCACCTGTAGTGGTCAGGGGTTGGTGCTGGGGGCTGATCTGAAATCGGTTCTGTTTGCCATTCCGGTGCCGCAAAAAGCACAATAACGCGATCAGGTTTAACAGGGATTGCGCCGCGCTTTGCGCGTCGCCCCACGCGCGCGCCCCTGTCGGGGCGCGCGCTTTTGCCTTCGGCGAGGATATTTTCGAAAAGAAGAAGCTGCCGTTTCTTGTGACACCGGTTTTTCTTGCGGGTTTTTCATAGCCTGTAAGGAGAACCTTAACCTGCCTCTGCCAGTCTGGCCCAAACCGGACCGGAGAACCGCAACGTGAACACTGCCTTGTCACCCCTGCCTGACCTGCCACAAACCGATATCGGTTTTGCTCCGCCGCCCCTTTCGGTCCCGGCCCCCGCCATCAGTCGCCAGCAAAAGGCGGCGATCATTGTGCGGCTGCTGTTGTCCGAAGGCGCGGAACTGTCGCTGACCGATCTGCCCGAGGAAATGCAGCAGGATCTGACCATGCAAATGGGATCAATGCGCAGTGTCACCCGCGATACGGTCACAACAGTGGTCGTGGAATTCATTAACGAGCTGGAGGGCATCGGCCTATCCTTTTCCGGTGGTCTGGAAGGGGCGTTGAACGCCTTGAATGGTTCCATTAGCCCGCAACTGGCCGAACGGCTGCGCCGCGAGGGCGGGGTCAAACGCACGGGTGATCCGTGGGAGCGGGTCATGGGTTTAGAGGCCGACCGGCTGTTGCCGGTGCTGGAACAGGAAAGCACCGAGGTGGCGGCGGTACTGTTATCAAAACTTAGCGTATCCAAAGCGGCGGAATTGTTGGGCCTGTTGCCCGGCGCGCGGGCACGGCGGATCACCTATGCAATGTCGCTGACCAGCGCGGTCACGCCGGGGGCGGTGCAGCGGATCGGTCAATCGCTGGCGGGGCAGCTGGACAGCGTGCCGCCAAAGGCCTTTGATGACGGGCCGGTGGAACGGGTCGGCGCAATCCTGAACTTTTCGCCTGCCAACACCCGCGAGGATGTTTTGGCCGGGCTTGAGGAAGAGGACGAGGGGTTTGCCAGCCAAGTGCGCAAGGCAATCTTTACTTTTGCCAATATTCCGGCGCGAATTGATCCGCGGGACGTCCCGAAAATCACGCGCGGGGTGGATCAGGCGGTGCTGGTTACGGCCTTGGCCGCAGCCGAGGCGGGCGGATTGCAGGAGTCATCGGAATTCATTCTGCAAAATATCTCGAAACGTATGGCCGAAGGTATGCGCGAAGAGATGAAGGAACTGGGCAAGGTAAAAGAAGCCGATGGCGAAGTGGCGATGACCGCCGTTGTCGCCGAGATCCGCGAGCTGGAAGCGGCGGGCGAAGTGTTTTTCGTTGCCAATGACGAAGACGACTAAACTGCCCGCCCCGCAAACAGCGGCCCGAACAGGGCAATCGACCCACCATCATCAAAGAGCGGCGCTTGTGATCTGTGGTTTGGGCATTTATGTCTGGGATCGAAAGAACAACATCCCCGAAGGGCCATATGGCAGAAAAAGGCAAAATCCGCAGCGATTACACCGTCAACCTGCTGATCCGCGGGCTGTTTCGGCTGGTGATGTTGTTTCCTTACCGCATCCGCGTGCCGATGATCGGTTGGCTGATGGCGCGGGTCATAGCGCCGCTGGCGGGGTATACCAAACGCATCCGCGACAATCTGCAATATGTCTGCCCCGGGATGGACAAATCCGAAGTGGACCGGCTGTGTTACGAGGTGCCCAACAACGCCGGCCGCACCCTGATCGAGATTTACTCGGGCGAGAGATTTATCAACCGCGTCCGCGACATCCCGCTGGGCGGCGACGGGGCGCAAGCGCTGGAGCAGGCACACAAAGAAAACCGCCCCGTTATTCTGGTCACCGGGCATTTTGGCAATTACGATGTGCCGCGCGCCGCGCTGATTGCACGGGGGTATCGGGTGGGCGCGATTTACATGCCGATGAAGAATATCTTTTTCAACCAACACTACGAGGCCGCTATTTCCAAAATTGGCACCCCGCTGTTTCCACGCGGGCGCAAGGGGCTGGGGCAGATGCTGAAATTCCTGCGCTCGGGCGGGATGACCGGTTTTCTGGTGGATCAGCACATGGCCCATGGAGCCCCGCTAACCTATTTCGGAAAAACAGCGCCGACAGCGCTGTCGGCGGCAGAAATGGCACTGAAATATGATGCCTTGCTGGTGCCGATCTATGGTGTTCGCGCCGAAAACGGGCTGGATTTTACCATCCAGGTGGATGCCCCTATTGCGCACACAGATGCCGAAACCATGACGCAGGCGTTAAATGACAGTCTGGAAGATCTGGTGCGCAAACATATGGGGCAATGGTTCTGGATTCACCGGCGCTGGAAACCCGAACGTCAGCGCACCCGTGCTGCGGCCAATACCGGCCCGTGAGACGCCCGCTGAATGATGATCACGCAATCATCATCACCGGTAATTCTCGCAGAAATTGACAGCGGGCTGCGCCCGTTCCATTCCTTCAGAATTTCCCATTCAGTGACCACGTTTGAGTAAGTCAAATCGCGACCGGCATTTTCCCCGCGTTTAATGCGCACGGTCTGCCCGCCAATAAACCGAACCATCTGCACCACCATCCGGCCCAACCCCTCTTGTAGCGGCTCGGCCCGGATTTCCAGGCGATCCCCCTTGCGTATCACGCCGAGTTTGACCGTTTCGGCAGATTTGCGATGGGCCTTGATCAGGCGGGATACTTCGCCCGGTTTGGTGCCGACAACATGGTCCTGCCCCGCAATCACCATCTGCGGCGTGTAGACCATGCGCTTGCCGGACGCACGCGCATAGGCGTGCTGGCGGGCGGTGAATTTCGGATCGGCAAACACGTCTTTCCAGCCAATATAATCCCAGTAGTCCACATGCAGCGACAGGGCGATCACATCGTCCCGCGCGGCCAGTTTTCCCAGAAATTCATCGGCAGGCGGGCAGCTGGAACACCCCTGCGAGGTATAGAGTTCGACCACAACGGGGCTGGACTGTGCCGCGGCCAATCCCGCCACAGCCATCCACATCCCTGTCACCATCACCAGAAACTTGCGCATCATTTGCCTTTCATATCCACTTGCAGGTTCTATTTAGAACGCCGTTCGATCAATAGCCAATCAAGGTTTTGCGAGATTCCCTACCGGATTCGTAACATCCACGTCACAAGTTTTTGTGTGCAATGGTATACTAAAACCATTCTCCCCCCTTGAACGACTCCTCTCGATGCGTCAAAAGCGCAGGTGAAAGGGGGCAATCGCCCCAGCCTTATCCCAATAAACGGAGTCACGCCATGACCATCACCGTCGGCCAAGACAGCGCCAAGACCCGCAAAACCCTTACCGTTGGCAATCAAAGCGTGGATTACTATTCCATCCCCGCCGCCCAAGCCGCCGGTCTGGGGGATTTTTCCAAACTGCCCGCGTCGCTGAAGGTGGTGCTGGAAAACATGCTGCGGTTCGAGGATGGCAAAACCGTTTCGGTTGACGACATCAAGGCATTTGCCCAATGGGCCGCGAACGGCGGCAAGAACCCGCGTGAAATTGCCTACCGCCCTGCCCGCGTGTTGATGCAGGATTTCACCGGTGTGCCCGCCGTGGTCGATCTGGCCGCGATGCGTGACGGCATTATTGGCCTTGGCGGCGATCCAGAAAAGATCAACCCGCTGAACCCCGTTGATCTGGTGATTGACCATTCGGTGATGATCGACGAATTCGGCAACCCGCGCGCCTTCGCAATGAATGTTGAACGCGAATACGAGCGTAACATCGAACGCTATACCTTCCTGAAATGGGGCCAGAGCGCATTCAACAACTTTCGCGTTGTGCCGCCCGGCACCGGTATTTGCCATCAGGTCAATCTGGAATATCTGTCGCAGACCGTCTGGACCGACAAGGACCAGAACGGCAATGATGTGGCCTACCCCGACACGTTGGTTGGCACCGACAGCCACACCACCATGGTGAACGGTCTGGCCGTTCTGGGCTGGGGCGTTGGCGGCATCGAGGCCGAAGCGGCGATGCTGGGCCAGCCGATTTCCATGCTGATCCCCGAGGTCGTGGGTTTCGAGCTGACCGGCGAAATGATGGAAGGCACCACCGCCACCGATCTGGTGCTAAAAGTCGTTGCCCTGCTGCGCGAAAAAGGCGTGGTTGGCAAATTCGTTGAATTCTACGGCGAAGGTCTGGACCGTCTGCCGCTGGCCGATCGTGCCACCATCGCCAACATGGCGCCTGAATACGGCGCGACCTGTGGCTATTTCCCGGTTGATGACGAAACCCTGCGTTACCTGCGCGTTTCGGGCCGTGACGAAGACCGCATCGCATTGGTCGAGGCCTATGCCAAGGAAAACGGGTTCTGGCGCGACGCCGATTACGCACCAGTTTACACCGACACCCTGTCACTAGATATGGGTACAATTGTTCCGGCCATCTCGGGCCCCAAACGCCCACAGGATTACATCGCGCTGGATCAGGCCAAAACGGCGTTTCAACAGCAGATGAAAGACGTCTTTAAGCGCCCGATGCACAAAGAAGTGCCGGTGGCTGGCGAAGACTACACGATGGAAAGCGGCAAGGTTGTGATCGCCTCGATCACGTCCTGCACCAACACATCAAACCCCTATGTGATGATCGGCGCAGGGCTGGTGGCCCGCAAGGCCGCAGCACTGGGTATGAACCGCAAGCCGTGGGTCAAAACCTCGCTTGCGCCGGGCTCACAAGTGGTCAGCGAATATCTGGAAGCGGCCGATCTGCAAAAAGATCTGGATGCGATTGGTTTCAACCTTGTCGGCTATGGCTGCACCACCTGTATTGGCAATTCGGGCCCGCTTCAAAAGGAGCTGTCGGCAGCAATTACCGAGGGTGATCTGGTGGCCACATCGGTTCTGTCAGGCAACCGCAATTTCGAGGGGCGCATCAGCCCCGATGTGCGCGCCAACTATCTGGCCAGCCCGCCGCTGGTGGTGGCCTATGCGCTGGCCGGCACCATGGACATCAACATCGCCACGGACGTAATCGGGCAGGACAAGGACGGCAATGACGTCTACCTGAAAGATCTGTGGCCCACCACGCAAGAGGTGGCCGAACTGGTTGAGCAAACCGTCACCCGCGAGGCATTCCTGTCGAAATACGCCGATGTATTCGCCGGTGATGAAAAATGGCAGGCGGTGGAAACCACGGACAGCAAAACCTACGACTGGCCGCCCACCTCGACCTATATCCAGAACCCGCCCTATTTCCAGAACATGGCCAAAGAAGCGGGTAAAATCAGCGATGTGAAGGACGCCAAAGTATTGGCGGTTCTGGGCGATATGGTCACCACCGACCACATTTCTCCGGCTGGTTCTTTCACCCCCGAAACCCCTGCGGGCCAGTATCTGGTCGAGCGTCAGGTGCCTGTGCGCGAATTCAACTCTTATGGATCGCGCCGTGGCAACCACGAGGTGATGATGCGCGGCACCTTCGCCAACATCCGCATCAAAAACGAAATGCTGGATGCGGTTGAAGGTGGCTATACCTTGGGGCCGGATGGCAAGCAAACCTCGATCTTTGACGCCGCGATGGCCTACAAGGACGCGGGCATCCCGCTGGTGATCTTTGCCGGTCAGCAATACGGTGCCGGGTCCAGCCGTGACTGGGCAGCCAAAGGCACAGCCCTGTTGGGTGTCAGCGCCGTGATCGCCGAAAGCTATGAGCGGATTCACCGTTCCAATCTGGTTGGCATGGGCGTTATCCCGTTCGAATTTACCGGCAGTGACAGCCGTAAATCACTGGGTCTGAAGGGCGATGAAACCGTTTCGATTACCGGACTCGAAGGCGATTTGAAACCGCTGTCGGATGTTCCTGCCACCATCACCTATGGTGACGGATCGACCAAGGACATCACCCTGAAATGCCGCATCGATACCGAAGTCGAGATCGAATACATCGAAAACGGTGGCGTGCTGCATTACGTGCTGCGCAATCTGGCGAAAGACTGATCCCGGATGCCCTATCTGGGCGTATTGTTCGACATGGACGGCCTGCTGCTCGATACCGAGCGGCTGGTCGTCAAATGTTTCGCCCGTGCCACTGCCGATTTTGACATTCCCGATATGGAAGATGTGGTTTTCCGCCTGATCGGCCTGCGAGAGGATGCGGGCGAAGTGATCTTGCGAAAGGCATTGGACGGGCGAGTGGATTACCCGAGGTTTTATGAGGGTTGGTATGCGCATATCCGCGCGCGGATGGCGCAGGGAATTCCGTTAAAGGACGGGGTTCAGGCGTTGCTTCAGCAGTTGCAGGATCAGGGACTGCCCTGTGCCGTTGCCACTTCGACCCAAACTGCCAAAGCGCGGGAGCATTTGGAAATCGCGGGGATCTTGCCGTATTTCAAAACCGTGACCGGCGGTGAACAGGTGCAGCACGGCAAACCCGCGCCCGATATCTACCACGCGGCGGCTGCCAGCCTTGGGGTAAAGGCCCGCGATTGCGCGGCGTTCGAGGACAGTGATCCGGGAACGAATGCCGCCTATGCGTCGGGTGCGCGCACGGTTCAGGTGCCTGACATCAATACCCCTGCCCCTGAAATGCGCAAACTGGGTCACACCATCGCGCCGGATATCCTGCAAGGGGCGCGGATGATCGGATTGATTGCGGGTTAGCCCCGTTTATCTGCGGACCGGCCCCACGCCATTTTCATGTACACATCCCCTGCCCGTAATTCTGCCAGCATCTGCACCAGCCGTTTTTGTCTGGTTTCCTCGCGAACGGCCCTGTTGATCCACGCCAGATAATCATTGCGCTGGTACGGCGGGCGTTGCTGATACGCACCCGTCAGGTCGCTGTCGCGCAACGCATCGGCAACAAAATCCGGCATCATCTGTTTGGCACGCTTCAAGGTCATCCCGCGATTATACACCACCAGATGCTTTCGTAAAAGAAACACAAATTATGACGACGTGTTGGTAATCCGTTAATGGAATCACCTTAAACTGGCATCTATGATTGATTTGACCCCACCCAAGGGCCACGGCCCGTACCTGACCTTACCCGTTCCGTTGCTGGAAACTCTGGCGTTGTTATTGCTGGCTTTGGTGGTCTTGCAGTAGCGCTATTTGTTTGCGTCTAAAATCGGCTGCATTTGCTTATCAATGATGCTTTGGGTGATTGGTCCGCGGTAATGCCACAGGATCACGCCGTTGGAGTCAATCAGCAGGCTTTCTGGCACACCCGTTACCCCCCACTCGATCCCGTTGCGCCCCTTTGAATCCGTCAGGATTGCGGTGAAGGGGTCGCCCAGTCCTGCCAGAAAACGGGCGGCATCTTCGGGACGGTCCTTGTAATTCACGCCATAAATCCGCAACCCGTCTTCGGCCAACTTCATCAACGCAGGGTGTTCCGCCCGACAGGGGCCACACCATGACGCCCAGAAATTGATCATTTTCACACCAGGGCTGCGCAGGGTATCATCATTAAACCCTGTGCCTGCAACCTGGTCTTCGCCAACAAACAGCGCCGGTGCGGGGCTGCCGACACGGGTCGAGGGGATGTTTCTGGGATCATCGCGCGTAAGACCGGGAATGAAAAATGCCGCCACGAGGGCCGCAAAAATGATGATCGGCAGGATCGCCAACAGATTTACCTTGGGTTTATCAGCCATTTTTCGCCCGCCGTTCCTCGACCTCGCGCAGCGCTTTTGCCACACGACGGCCACGGACCCAGCTAAACAGCAACAACACAAGGAGCAACAGCAAAGTCACCACATAAGACGCGATCACCTCATTTTGATATTTTCCCAGATCAGGCATCATCCCATACGCTCCCGTGCGATCAGCGCCTTCAGGCGGCGGCTGCGGATTTCGGTGCGGGTGCGCATCAGCACCAGCGTTATGAACAGTAATATGAACGCCGCAATACACACATACAGCGGGTTGGAATAGGCGTCCGAAACGTGCTCTTCCTTGTCAATCGACAAGGATGCGCCCTGATGCAGACCCTGATTCCAGAAATTCACCGCATAACGGCTCAGCACCGCAAAGACCGAACCAACGAGGCACAGAACCGCCGTCAGATCGGCAGCGGTATCCGGATCGTCAATCGCTTCCCACAGGGCGACATAGCCCAGATAGAACAGGAACAGCACCAGAAAGGATGTCAATCGTGGATCCCATGCCCAATAGGTGCCCCACATCGGTTGCCCCCAGATCGCGCCGGTAAACAACGCAATCAGCGTCATTGTCATGCCGATGGGGGCTGCCGCCTTGGCTGCCAGCGCCGAAACATGGTGGCGGCGGATCAGCCAGACCAGTGACGTGACCAGCATCATCACCCAGACGTTGATCGCCATCATCGCGGCGGGCACATGCACAAAGATGATTTTCACGCTTGATCCAAAATTTGCGGCCTCGGGCGTAAAGAAATACCCCCAGATCAGCCCGACAGCGAACAGGATAATCGCAAGTGCCGCGAACCACGGCAGGAATATCCCCGAGGTCTGCATGAATTTCTTTGGATTGGCGTATTCCCAGAGTGACATTAACCCACCTTCAAGCGTTCGTTTCCACCGTCATATTAAACCCTACACCCCACCTAACGCAAATTGATGCGTATGGTTGCAGCCGCTACAAATGGAAGCAGCGCGACCACTCCGGCGGTGATCCCGGCCAGCATTAATAGCGGTGTCAGATTGTCCAGACCCAAGGCGCCACGGCGCAGGGCCTCGGCCCCGAAAATCAGCGTTGGCACGTATAATGGCAGCACCAATAGCGACATCAACAGCCCGCCGCGCTTCAGCCCCACGGTCAGCGCCGCACCGAACGTGCCGATGAACGATAGCGCCGGTGTGCCCAGCCCCAGCGTCACCACCAGCCAGACGAACCCCTGATCCGGCATGTTCAGCAACACCGCCAAAAATGGCGCGGCAATGGTCAAAGGCAGGCCGGTGGTCAGCCAATGGGCAAAGGCCTTCATCGCCACCACCCCTTCCAACGGCACGGGGGCCGTGGCCAGCAGGTCAAGCGATCCATCCTCGAAATCCAGCGCGAAAATGCGGTCCAGTGACAAAAGACACGCAAGCAACGCCCCGACCCACAGAATGCCGGGCGCAATTTTACCCAGCAGGGCGCTTTCCGGCCCCACACCAAAGGGCACCAACACCACCACAATCAGGAAAAACGCAAGGCCAAGGCCAAAGCCACCCCCTGCCCGCATCGCCAGCCGCATATCACGGATCAAAATCGCAATCATTCGAATGCCTCGTCAAATCCGGCCAGATCACGCGGCTTGGCCTTGTTGCCGGTCAGGTCCAGCACATCGGCGTCCAGCCCCATATCAATATGCGTGGCAATCAGCGCCGCACCACCTGCCGCGCAATGCGCCTGCACCGCATCGGCAAACAGCCCGACCGAGGCCACATCCAGCGAAACCGTCGGCTCGTCCAGCGCCCAGACGGGCCGCCCTGTCACCAACAAACGCGCCAGACCAAGGCGGCGTTTTTGCCCCGCCGACAGATTATGCGCGGCGCGGTCTTTCAAATCTTCCAGATTGAACGCCTTTAGCGCCGGTGCAATATCCGCCACACCATACACCCGCCCCCAGAACATCAGATTTTCCGTCACCGTCAGGGTCGATTTCAACCCGTCCGCGTGCGCCCCATAGGTCAAAGCATCCGGCGCGGCCTGAACCGTCCCCTCGAGCGCCTGCTGCAACCCCGCAAGGGTTCGCAACAGCGTGGTCTTGCCAATGCCGTTCGGCCCGCGCAGCAACAGGATTTGCCCCGCTTTCAGGGTGAAATCCACCCCTTCCAGAACCACCACACCACCACGGGTGCAGGCAAGGTTTGTAACTTTCATCAATTCCATAACCACCCGCATACCCCATGCCGCCCTTTGCGAAAAGACGCGAAAAGGTCGCCCCCATCTTTGTTCTTAAAATATCCGCGCCGCAGGCTAGAATCTTTATATAACAGCCCCTAAACCGGCAACAACGCCGCCGCGATCCGTCGCCCTTCAGCCAGCAATACATTATAGGTACGACACGCCGCAGGGCTGGCCATCGGTTCCACCCCGATCCCCGCCTTTTCCAATGCCTCGCGCAAATCACGCGGGATAAAGGCAGTTTCCGGCCCCGTGCCGACGAACAGCACATCCACTTTCAGCGCCAACAGGGCCACCGAATCCTCAAACCCGCCCCAAGACACGACCGAGTTGGGTTGCACCAACAACGCGCCCTCGTACACCTTGCCGCCAATGCGGAAAAAACCCGGGCCAAAACCGTCTATCGGCTGGACGTCCTGAAACTCGACTTCTGTGAACTGCATCGTGTTTTCCTAATCAAACAATGGCATCCCGTTTAGCGCCGATGCGGCGATAATGAAATAGGCAATGGCGCGATACAGGCGTTCATATCCGGGCCGAAACAACCAACCGCCCAGCACATTTGCCGCCAGATAGGGCAGCACCAAAATCGCCCCCAGCGCCACGGCTGACAACACCAGATAACCGTTCAGATGCAACACGCCGATCATCATCAAATCGCACAGCAACAGATAAACCATGATATTGGCGCGGATCACTTCGGACGGGTTCGGGCTGGCCATATATAGCATAATAACCGGCGGTCCGGGCAGGCCTACACTGCCTGCAAAAAATCCCCCCAGCGCACCTGTGCCATACACCATCGGCGGGCGCAGGGTGCCATGATAGCGCACGCCAATGATCAGCAATACCAGCAAAAGCAGGGAAATCAGCGACACGCCATAGCGAAAGACTTCGGGTGCAATCAGGCCCAGCACCAGCACGCCCAGCGGCAACGCCACCAAGGTCCCCGCCGACAGGCGCAGGATGTCGCGTTTATGGCCGATGCGGATGGCGTTGGGGATGTTGGGCAAGGGGCCGACCAGATCCATCACCATCAGGGTTGTCAGGGCCTGAAACGGGGTCAGGATCTGGCCGGCGACGGGCAGATACACCATCGCCGTACCAAACCCCGAAAAGCCCCGCACCAGACCGGCAACCGCCGCAGCAGTGACAAGCAACCAGAAGCCGTCAATTGCTACGGCTTCGGTCAGGGCCTGCATTTAGGCGTCGATTTTGGCGTATTGGCCGCCAACATCTTTCGGGTCTTTCTTGCTCCAGTCCCGCTTGACCCCAAGGCGCAGAAGGATCGCCGAGGCGATAAATACGGAACTGTACGTCCCAACAATCACACCCCAGATCATCGCAAAAACAAACCCGCGGATCACATCCCCACCCAGCACGAACAATGCCACCAGCGCGATCAATGTGGTAACCGAGGTCATCACCGTGCGCGACAGGGTTTCATTGATCGATAGGTTCAACACGTCCTTTAGTGTCAGCTTTTTGAACTTGCGCAGGTTTTCCCGCACGCGGTCAAACACCACCACCGTATCGTTCAACGAATAGCCGACGATGGTCAGCAACGCCGCGATGATGGCCAGATCGAACTTGATCTGCACCAGCGCAAAAATCCCGATGGTCAGGGTGACGTCATGCACCAGCGCCACAACGGCACCCAGTGAAAACTGCCACTCGAACCGCAGCCAGATATAGAACAGAACCGCCACAATCGCCGCGATCACGGCCTCGATCGCCGTCCAAACCAATTCGCCCGAAACCTTGGGGCCGACAGATTCAACCG
>CAZIDQ010000043.1:0-1850 GCA_964538015.1 uncultured Marinosulfonomonas sp. | reverse complement strand
GGGGCAATTGCATCTCGATATCCCCCAACATCCACCGCCACTTGGGCGTCGGTGCGGATCGTGGTGCCGCCTTTGAAATCGATGCCGTAATTCAGCCCCATGGAGAAAAACAACACAACCGAAGCCACCATCATCAGGGCCGACAACCCCAAAGTCAGTGTCGAGGTTTTGAAGAAATCCCATTTGGTATCTTTGGGTACAAGTCTTAGTCTCATGGTCTTATACCTCGATCTGTTTGGGGCGGCGGCGTTCAAACCACATGACAACAATCAGCCGCGTTACAAAAATCGCCGTGAACACCGAAGTCATAATCCCCAGTCCCAGCGTCACCGCAAACCCGCGCACGGGGCCGGATCCCATGACAAACAGGATCACCGCGGTGATGAATGTGGTGATATTGGCGTCGATAATCGCACTCAGCGCCTTTTCATAGCCCAGCTCGATCGCCCGCGCCGGTCCTTTGGCCGCTTTCAATTCCTCGCGTATTCGCTCGAAAATCAGCACATTGGCGTCCACCGCCATCCCGACGGTCAAAACGATGCCCGCAATCCCCGGCAGGGTTAGCGTAGCACCGATCATCGACAGCAGGCCAAAGATTAGCATAACGTTGATGATCAGGGCGATATCGGCAAACAGACCGAACAGCCCGTAAGACAGGATCATGAACACCAGCACACCGATGCCCGCAACAATCGCAGCGATTTTACCTGCATCGATACTATCCTGACCCAGTTCCGGCCCGATCGTGCGTTCTTCAAGGAATTTCATATCGGCAGGCAAGGCCCCGGCCCGCAGCAAAATGGCGAGCTTGGTCGATTCCTCGACGGTGAAACTGCCGGTAATGATGCCCGAGCCACCCAGAATGGCACTTTGAATTGTCGGGGCGGATATAACCTCGTCATCCAGTACAATCGCAAAAGGGGCGCCGATATTGTCGGCTGTATATTGGCCAAACTTGCGCCCGCCAGACGGGTTGAACCGGAAGTTCACTGCAGGACGACCATTCTGGTCAAAGGTGGGTTGCGCATCGACCAGTTCTTCGCCGGTGACAACGGGCAGTTCCTCAACGATGTAATAAACGCCCTCTTCGTCCAATGATGGCAGCACTTCGTTGCGCGCACCCGGGTTTGCATCAGGGTCAGAGGTGCGACCCACGACCGGTTTGAATTCCAGTTTCGCGGTAGAGCCCAACAGGTCTTTCAATTCCTGCGCCGATCCCAGACCGGGCACCTGAATCAGAATCCGGTTTGTGCCTTGGCGCTGGATTGTTGGCTCGCGCGTGCCCACTTCGTCCACACGGCGGCGGATGATTTCCAGCGATTGCTGGATTGTGCGTTCGTCCATGGCCCGTTTTTCGGCCTCGGACAGTTGCACGGTAATCACATCCCCGATCGCGGAAACCTCGATATCGGTTGCCCCCACACCGGCCAGCGTGACAACCGGCTGTGCCAATGTCCGCACCAGTTCCAGTGCCTTATCCATGTTTTCAGGATTGCCAATGCGTATCCGCAACTGATCGGCGGGTGAATCCAGACGGCGCACCGCCCCGACCACATCACGCGCCGGACGCAGCGCATCACGCACATCGGGCCACATGCCTTTGACACGGGCCTCGTAAACGTCTTCAACCTGCACTTCGGCCAGCAAATGCGCACCACCGCGCAAATCCAGCCCAAGACTTACCAGACTTGAAGGCATCCAGTTGGGCCATTCGTCCACGGCTGCCTGACGTTCGGGCGTGCTGCCCAGCGTCTCGATCTCGACCAGCGCATCGTTATGTTGTTCCACACGAGTATAAAACCCGTTTGGCACCGCCATCAGCAGACCGATCAGGACCAGCCCCCAGATGA
>CAZIDQ010000042.1:0-17005 GCA_964538015.1 uncultured Marinosulfonomonas sp. | reverse complement strand
CGTTTTTGTGCGGCGATCCGGTAGGGTGCATTGCGGGCGCCGTAGCCGTCATAGCCTGTGCGGCGCTCGACTATTTCAAAGAAAAATCCGGTACTGTCGGGGCGACTATAAAGTTGTAGATATGCGCCGTTTTCATCCTGATCATACAGGATATTGGCCTGTTGCAACTTTTTGATTTGCGCGGCGGGCAGATCGAATTGCGTTGCCAGATCATTATAATAATTGCCCGAAATCGGCAGCGTCTGAAACCCGTTTTCAGCCAGCGCAGCGGCGGTGGCAAAGATATCGTTACAGGCAAACGCGATGTGCTGAACCGACGATCCAAACGTATCGGCAATAAAGCGGCCAGCAAATGTGCGGTGGGTTTCAGCACCATTCAGCGTAATGCGCAGCGTTCCGTCATCGTTTTGAATCGCGCGGCTGCGAACCAGCCCGCCGGGGTCCAGAACATCAACCGTCGGGGTTTTACCCAGCTTGAAAATGGAGGTGTAGAACAGGGTCCATGTCAGCAGTTCTTCGTGGTTTATCGTCTGGGCCAGATGGTCGATCCGGTTTAGTCCGACCGGCGTACCTAGCGCGGCACCGGTCTTGCGAAACTCGGCGTCCCAGACGGTGGACAGGTTTGATTTTTGATCCAGAAAATGCAGCACCGAGCCGCCAATGCCACGGATCGCGGGGATTTCAAGTTCACCCTGCCCGTGGCTTTGGGTGAACGTATCAGCGCCCAAAGTGCGCGCCCGTTCAATGGTGGCAGCGGCGTCGTCAACCGACAAGCCGATATCGCAAACGGACGTGCCGTGCATCACATAGGCGGAATGGGCGAACCCTTTTTTGTCGGTGTTGACCACGATATTGATATCGCCCTGCCGCCACAGGGTGACATTTTTGGAAATATGCTGCGCATAGGGGCTGAATCCCAGAACGCCCAAGGTATCACCCAGCGTTTTCGCCCCTTTTTCATTGGCCGCAAATTCGATAAATTCAACCCCGTTCGCACGACTGCGCTGCGGCATTTTCGGGACATCCAGCGACAGGCTTGGCTCGCGTTTTTGCACTTGATCCATCAGGAACAATAACGAGCGGTAGCCATCAACCGAAATTATCTGCGGGTTGTCGCCAAAGAACTGGTCGTTGAAAATTTCCAAACTGTAAGCCCCGTCATAGCCGGTTGCCGCCACCGCGCGCACAAAATCCTGCACCGGCAAATCACCCTCGCCGGGCATATTGCGAAAATGGCGCGACCTGAATTTCATGTCCATTTCCAGCAATGGCGCATCGGCCAGTTGCACATGGAAAATCCGCTCGCCCGGAATATCGCGAATGGTTTTCGGATCGCCCTGCCCCACCAAAGTATGAAAACTGTCCAGAACCAGCCCGACATTGGCCTGATCCGCCAATTGCACCACCCTCCATGCTGCCAGATGATCCGATATATGCGCGCCCCACACGCGGGCCTCGAAACCGACCCGCAAACCGCGTTTGGCAGCGCGTTCCCCCAGTTCATGGAAATCCGCGGCAATCCGGTTCATATCCCCCGAGGTTTCGACCATATCCGTGGAACTGACCAGCAACAGATCGGTTCCCAGCGCCTGCATCAGGTCGAACTTGTATTCGATCCGGTCGAAAACCTGTTTGCGCTGTGATGCAGGTCGGCCCTCGAAATTGGTAAAGCCGTTATACAGGCCAATCGAAAGCCCGTGATCACGCACCATCTTGCCAACGTCACTGGCCGATTGGTCAAAGGAAATGAAATCCTGTTCGACCATTTCAACACTGTCAAAACCGGCTTTGGCAATTGCCGCAATCTTTTCGTCCAGACTGCCGGAAATCGACAATGTTGCAATCGAGGTTTTCATGGTTTCATTCCTTTGTTCCCGTCAGGAAGCTTACGATCATCGGGATGTTTGCTCGTTGATTTCCCTCAATCTGCATCAATCGGTTGCCACATGTCCAACTTGTTCGTCCGGCGAATAGATGTCCAGAATATTCCAATGCCCCGATGTCGGCGTCGGCGTGTTGATCATCGCCACATCAATCACACAGGGTTTGCCCGCTTTGATCGCCTCCACAAGCGCCGGTTTAAACTGATCGGCAGTGGTTATGCGCACCCCCGTAACACCGTAAGCGGTGGCAATTGCCGCGTAATCGGGCAGTTGTTCCTGCGGGGTTTTAGCCTTGGCAAAGGTGGTGCCAAGGGTCAGCCCGTAGTGCGCCTGTTGCAATCCGGCAATGGTGCCAAAGGCGTTGTTGTTCATAATTACCCAGATCACCGCAAGTCCCATATCGGCGGCCGTGGCCAGCAGGGCCGGATTTTGGCCAAAACCACCATCCCCCACAAGGCTGACCACCACCCGGTCGGGGGCGGCAATTTTGGCGCCCAATGCAGCGGGTGGGCCGAACCCCATTGTCGCAAAACCACCGGGAATCAGGATCGAGCCGGGCTCATAAATCGGAAATTGCTGGGCCACACCGTTCTTATTCCAGCCTACATCCGACGTCAGAATTGCGTCCCGCGGCAGGGCAGCACGCAGATCGGCCAATATGCGTTCGGGCATCATCGGAAAGGCATCGGATTGCCGGATTTCGCTGTTTCGCGCGGCAAAATCGGCGCGCTCTTTGGCAATGGATTGCACCAGTTCTGTCGCTTTGCGCCCCTCTGGCAGCATTTCGCGCGCCACACGGTTCAGAACCTTCAATGCGGCCTTCAGGTCGGCAACCACACCAATTTCCGTGGGGAAGTTTCGTCCGATCTCTTGTGGCTCGATGTCGATGTGGATCAGTTTTGTCGGGGGGAAATTAAAGGTGTAGTCAGGATACCAGGACGAACAATCCGCCTCTTTGAAGCGGGTGCCAAGGCCCAGAACCCAATCGGCATTAAGGCAGGTTTGGTTGGTAAATTCTGTGCCCCAAAAACCGGTCATTCCCAGAACCATCGGGTGATCGTCGGGCAATACCCCCTTGCCCATCAGGCTGTGGGCAACAGGGATTTGCATATGGTCGACAAAATCGCGCAGTCCATCATATGCACGCGCAAGGGCCACGCCGCCACCAGCGTAAATCACGGGGGTTTTCGCAACAAGCAGGCGTTCGATGATCCGGCGGGCGGTTTCATCGTCAATCGACGGCTTGACCAGCGCCTTGGTGTTTTGCGACAACCGGTCCCACAGCGCGTCATCTATTTTGGCCGAAAAAATATCCATCGGCACATTCACCAGCACCGGTCCCGGCTGGCCGCTCTCGGCCAGTTGGAATGCTTTCTCCATGATCTCGGGGAACAGCTCGGCGCTGTCTACCCGCCATGCACGTTTCACAAAGGGGCGGTAAATCTCGTATTGGCTGGCGTCGGCGTGCAGGTTGACCTCTTGGTGGGGGTGTTTGCCATAGTAAAAACTGGGTACATCGCCTGCGATCACCACCATCGGAATACAATCCAGCGCCGCGTTGGCCACACCGGTCGCCGCATTGGTCAAACCCGGCGACAAATGCGACAGCAGAACCGAAGCCTTGCCGGTGATGCGCGCATATCCGTCGGCCGCATGTGCCGCGATTTGTTCGTGGCGCACGGTGACAAAGTCCAGCTTTGAATTCGCCATTTCCGACAAAACGGCGATGTTGGTATGGCCACACAATCCGAAAACATGCGCCACACCGCGGTTTTCCAGATAACGGACCAGTTGTTTTGATATCAGGTTTTCCATAGGTGGCCTCACAGGGTTTCGGTGTTGTAAAATTCGCCAAACAACTCTTTGTCCGACGGGCGATCTACGGGGATCGGGCGGGCAACCCATGTGACGTTCATGTAGTGTTTCAGCGAAATATTCTCGTTGGTGATATTGCCGCCCCAGACGCCACAACCCAAAGAAGACGTCATCGGCATCCCGTTGCTAAAACTGCCTGCATTGGCCTTGGATTGCGGCTGTCGCACCATGATCCGGCTGACCGGCGCCACAGCGGCCAGTCGGGCGATATGATCGTCGTCAAAGGAAAAGATGCCACAGGAATGGCCCTTGCCACCGACATTGAAAATCGCCTGAACCTTGGCCAGCCCGTCGTCAAACCCGTCAAAGCGGTACAGCGCCATCACAACCGACAGTTTCTCGCCCGAGAACTTGTGTTCCTTGCCAATCTGGTCGGCCTCGACCATGATAAACTTGCGATCCGCAGGAATATCGAAACCGGCGATTTTGCCAATGGTCTGGGCCGAAACCGCGACCGTATTGATGGTGCGCGCGCCTTTGTCATCCCAAAGCGCCCGTTCCAGCAACGCCTTTTCAGCGGCGTTACAAAGATAGCCACCTTCGGCCACAAGCGCGCTGCGCATCGCGTCGTAAACCTGCGCCTCGATCAACAGATTGCCATCGGCAGAACAGCCGGAACCATAATCGGAGGTCTTGGAAATACGACTGTTTTCAGCGGCTTGGGCAATGTCGGCGGTTTCGTCGATCACCATGGTGGAATTACCGGCCCCCACACCAAACGCCGGTTTACCCGAAGAATAGGCCGCCTTGACCATCGGTTTTCCACCGGTGGCAAAGGTCACATCACAACCGGCCATCAGCGCATTCGTCATCGGAATTGACGGCTGGGTGACACATTGAAACAGATCCTCAGGGGCGCCCAGCATTTTACAGGTCTCGCGCATGACGCGCACCATTTCAAAGGTGGTGGCCTTGGCGCGGGGATGCGGGGAAAAGATCACGGCATTGCGACATTTGATTGCATAAATTCCGGTAACCGGCGGTGTCAGTTCGGGGTTTGTGGTGGGGATAAGCGAGGCAATAACCCCCATCGGTTTGGCGACTTTGGTCAAGCCCTTTGCCTGATCCACCTCGATCACCCCGACCGATTTTTGCCGCAGGGCGTCCCGCAAAACGCCAAGGATCTTGAACCGCTTGCCAGCCCGCCCTGCCCTGTCGCCAATTCCGCTTTCGTCCACGCCCATTTGCGCAATCCGCACAAAGGTTTTTTCATTGCCACAATGCCAGCCAAGGGCACGGGCCAGCTGGTCGACCTGATCCTGATCATAGTCTTTGATCGCGTCCATCGCCACGCGGGCGCGGGCAATCATGTCGGCGACAGTTTGTTTTTCTTCGGGGGTGATTTCGCGGGCCATTCAGGCAACTCCAGTGCTAAAAGGGGTTTCGGGCTCGAATACGCGCTTGGCCGCCTGCAGGCAGTTGCGCGCGTGTTGTTCATCGCCCAGTGCCGCCGTGCGGCTGGCATTGGGCAGTTCGATTGTCAGGGGCAGATCGGGAAACAGGCTGCCGATTGCGGCAAAATCCACGGCCCCTTCGCCGGGATACAGCCGATCCTCGCGGGCGACATGGATCATCTGATCGCGGGTGTAGGGCAGATCGTCGGCATCACAAATATGCAGGAAATTCATCCACTTGTCTGGAATGCGTTGCAATTGTGCCAGCGGCGTTTTGTTGAAATGCAAATAGAGCGTATCAACCAGCAACCCCTGATTGGCGCATCCAGCCAGTTCCAGCACCTCAAGCGCATCTTCTAGCGAGGTGAGCCGCGAAAAGGCGGGGAACTCCAGATTGACGGTCAGCCCGAAGGGCGCCGCAAGTTCGCAAATTTCGGCAAAGCGTTCGACAATAAAACTGCGGTCATTGCGCACATCGGTCCAGGCCGAGCAAATAAGCTGGTGCGCGCCCAACTCGGCGCCGGCCTCGAATGCGGGCAGGAATGTTGCGGGCTCCAGCCCGCGCAAAATCCGCGCCAGTTCGATGTCAAAACATTGCAATCCGGTATCGGCCAGCGCGCGTTTTGTTTCGCGGATCATTTCGGGCGATGTCGGGTTAATATCGGGTTCGCCCGCCACATTCAAATGGATCAAACGATAACTGACCATATCATAGCCCGCCTTGGCCGCCACATAGGTTTGCTGGGGCGGGGTCAGGCTTGGAACTGTTAGATAAGCAAGGGAATAGGCGTGGTTCATTGGGTCACCTGCAGGGCCGGAACATGGGCCATATGTCCGGGTAAAATCCGTTCAAACAGCGGTTCGATTTTCTGGGTCGTCTGTGCCAGCATTTGCCAATCAATGCCGGTTTCCAGACCCATTTCCGAACAGGCAAAGGCCGCGTCTTCGGTGGCGATATTGCCGCGTGCGTCGGGCACAAAGGGGCATCCCCCCAGCCCGCCAAGGGCAGCATCGAAAATCCGCACACCGGCTTGCAAACCGGCCACCATATTGGCCAGGCCCAGCCCGCGCGTGTCGTGCAAATGCAGGCTAAGTGCGGTATCCGTCGCAATTTCGTCGCGCAACCGGCTGCAAAGATTATAAACCTGACGCGGGTTGCCCAACCCCGCCGTGTCGGCGATGTTGATTTCCTGCACCCCCATTTCCGAAAAGGCGCGGGCAATTTCGGCCACGCTTTGCGCCTCGACCCGCCCCCCGAATCCACAGCCCAGGGCCGACTGGATTCCGGCGCGCACCTGAATGCCGTCGTTTAGGGCCTGCTCGATCACCGGTGCAATTGCGGTGCGGGCCTCGCTTACGGTGCGGTTGGTATTTTTCATCGAATGGGCTTCGCTGGCTGAAATCGAAATCGACAAGTGCTTCACCCCGACCGCCTGCGCCCGCTTCAACCCTGCCCCGTTCAAAACCAGCGCCGTATAGGTCACGCCGTCCTTTGGGGTGATTGTCTGAAACAGTGCATCGGTGTCGGCCATTTGCGGCACCCATTTGGGATGCACGAACGACCCAACCTGAATGCGCTTGACCCCGGCGTTTTCCAACGCAATCACAACCGAGAGCTTCTCGGGTATCGAAAGCATACGCGTTTCGTTCTGCAAGCCGTCGCGCAGGAATTCATCTTCGATAAGAACTTTGCCTTTCAGATCAAACATCCGGTGTGCTTTCGTAACAATTGCGCCAAACGGCTGCGGTCATGCCCCAACCCCTGTTTTATGCGCGTCCCCTATCCGCTGTATGCGGTCTGTGATAATCCTAATGTACCGTTTGGTTAAATGTCAATTATTTTGTACTGTTTCGTTAATTCCATGCTAGATACCCCATATCCAACCAACGACCATGGATTAAAAGACGGCGAGACAAACATAAGGACAAGCCAATGAGCACAGAAATTTTCATTCTAAATGGCCCGAATCTAAATCTTCTGGGCAAACGCGAACCCGATATTTACGGCTATGACACATTGGAAGATGTCGAACGCAATTGCGCCGGTGTGGCCAAAGAATTCGGCCTGAAAATCCGCCTGATGCAATCCAACCATGAGGGGCAGATCATTGACTGGATCCATCAGGCCCGCGAAGAGGCTGCGGGGATTATTATCAATCCGGCGGCGCTGACCCATACTTCGGTGGCCGTTCTGGATGCTTTAAACACGTTTGAAGGGCCGGTGCTGGAGGTGCATATTTCCAATGTTCACCAGCGCGAAAGCTTTCGCCATCATTCCTACGTCAGTCTGCGGGCAAACGGTGTGATCGCCGGATTCGGGGTTCAGGGATATGAACTGGCGGTGCGCCGGATGGGCCATCTAACGAAGCCATAACGGCGCATCAATCCGCCTGCGTAAAACCGCTCGAAATCAGGTTTACGCGGGCGCAGCAATGCTGTGCAAAAACAGATCGGCCACAGTTTCGCGCAGGGTTTCCTGCCCTTTTGGTGAATGCACATCCTTGCCAAAACCGATCTGGAACGTGAATTGATTCGAGACGTTGTAAAAGCACATCGCCGAGATCGCCCAATGCAGTTCAATCGGTTGAAGACCAGCGCGAAACACGCCACTGTCAACGCCGCGCTGATAAATCTGGGCAATCTGGTCGACGGCTTTCAAATTGCGGTCGCGCAGCATTTTCGATGGTTCCAGATATTTCGCGTTATGGATGTTTTCAATGCTGATCAGTCTAACAAAATGCGGATTGTTGCGATGATGGTCAAAGGTGTACTGGACCAGCTTGCGCATTGATTCCACCGGGTCCAGACCGTCGATATCCAAATCGGCCTCGCCGGCACGAACGCTTTGGTAAACCCATTCCAGAGCCGCCCGGTACAACCCGACCTTATCGCCAAAATAATAATAGATCATCCGCTTGGATGTCGCCGTCTGTTTGGCGATTTCATCAATGCGGGCACCCGACAGGCCCAGATTCGCGAAATGCTCGACCGCAACCAGCAGTATGTCTGCCTTTACCGCTTCGGGATCCTGTTTCCACTTTATTTTACGCGATTTCTCCGCCAATTTTTCCCCATATTTTACATGATTACCTTTGTTGGGTATCATATTTTTTCGAAAAGGATACAAAATATTTGACAATTTAACTATTTCGTACATTGTAGCTGGATATCTGGTTCGTTTTGAATCGGTGCGTTACGAAATCTGGGAGGAAAGTAGAGTGAAGAAAACTATTATAAGCGCTGCAGTTGCAGCATTGCTTGCGGTTACACCCGCATTGGCGGACTACCCCGAGAAAGGCATTCAAGGGGTCATCCAATGGGGCGCCGGTGGCTCGACCGATACGGTAATGCGTTCTGTAACACCACATGCCGAAGAAGCCCTTGGCGGCAAATTTATCATGCAGAACATGACCGGTGGCGTTGGCGCCATTGCGGTTAAATTCGTTGGGGCACAGGATTCGGACGGCTATACCGTTCTGATGGGCGCCGAAAACCCGCAGCTATACAAAGTCATGGGGCTGGGTGACACGGATTACAGTGATTTCATTCCGATCAATATTCTGGCCCGCGGCGTACCAATGATCGTTGCCAACAATGATGCGCCATTCAACACCTTCAAGGAAATGGTCGAATACATCGCCGCACATCCAAACGAAGTCAAATTCGGCTCGACCGGACCGGGCGGTCTGCCTTCGGTTGTTACCGCGATGTTGGCCAGTCAGGTTGACCTGCCGGTTATCACTGTTCCTTACGATGGGGACGGTCCTGCGCTGACAGCCCTGCAAGGGGGCGCGATTGATGTGATGCCTGCAGTTCTGGGTGCCGCGATCGAGCACATCAAAGCGGGCCGGATGAAGGCCATTGCGCTGGTGGATGCCGAAGCCAACGCGCTGCTGCCTGATCTGGCGCCAATCACCGAAGACTATCCGGCCTATGGCAACTTTCTGCCTTGGGGCCCGTTCTTTGGTGTGTTCGTCAAGAACGGCACACCGGATGATGTGGTCGCCAAACTGCAAGCGGCCTATTCGGTTGGTGTTGAACATCCCGACTTCAAAAGCCTGATGGAGAAACGCGGCTTTTCGATCATGAATATTTCAGGTGACGAGGCTTCTGCCTTCCTTGCAAAATGGCAGTCGGTCACATCCTGGATTGTTTTTGATGCCGGTATCGCGAAAAAATCGCCAGAAGAATTTGGCATACCGCGGCC
Source organism: uncultured Marinosulfonomonas sp. (assembly GCA_964538015.1). Classification (GTDB taxonomy): domain Bacteria; phylum Pseudomonadota; class Alphaproteobacteria; order Rhodobacterales; family Rhodobacteraceae; genus Profundibacter. The sequence continues at coordinate 7,646 of CAZIDQ010000042.1, read as the reverse complement.
TTAAATAACAGGCAAGACAACGATGATGCGCCGCCTTTTTGGCGGCGCATTTATTAAAAAAGGGGGGAAAGCATGAACGCGACAACAACACGAAAACCGGGCGAGGCCATCTTTGCACTGGTCCTGTCAATCCTGAGTCTGGCCGCCGTCTGGCAGGCCTACGGCATATCCGGATTTGACGCGCTAAGTTCACCGGGGGCATTTCCGATGGCGGTTGCGTTGGTCATGGTCATATCATCCATGATAATCGCAATCAAAACCATCCGCTCCCCTGTTGAAACCGGGGAAACCTTCTTTCGCGATATCCTGCCGCCGGTTGCGGCGATGATGGTGTTGTTCATTCTGCTTTACACATTTGCCTTGAAACCGGTCGGGTTTTTGCCAACCTCGCTGGTGTTTTTATTCGCCTCTATCCTGATGCTTTCAAAACGCGGTGTGGTTTTCAGTGCCACCGTTGCACTATTTTGTCTGGCGCTGATTTATGTGGTGTTCCGGCTGGTGTTTTCGGTGCTGATGCCCGAAGGCCTGATCCCCGAACGTGAAATACTGGCCTTTTTCGGAAATCTGTTCGGGGGGGCCAACTGATGTTCGAGGCATTCCAGTACTTTTCGATTGCGTGGTTTGACCCAAAGCTGCTGATGCTGGTGGCACTGGGTACATTTTCCGGCATCTATGTCGGCGCAATTCCGGGCCTGTCGGTCACGATGGCGGTTTCCATCCTGATCTCCTTTACCTTCAGCTGGGAGGTATACGAGGCCCTCTGCCTGATTGTGGGCATCTATATGGGCGGGGTTTACGGCGGGTCGCGCACCGCAATCCTGCTGAATATCCCCGGCGCGCCGTCAGCTATTGCCACGGCGTTTGACGGTTATCCGCTGGCCCAAAAAGGGTTGGCCGGCGAAGCCATCGGCCTGTCCACCACCATGTCCGCCGTGGGCGGATTTGTCGGCATTATCGTGCTGGCGGTTGCGGCGCCTGTGGTCAGTGAATTTGCCCTGCGGTTCCAGCCGCGCGATTATATGTTGCTGGCCGTTCTGGGTATTTTGCTGGTGGGAAACCTGTCAGGCGACAGTCTGGTCAAGGGGATCTTTGCCGGTGCGTTCGGGTTGCTTATCGGTTCGGTCGGGCTGGACCCGTTGACAGCCGAGGAACGCTTTACTTTCGGCGTGGTCGAACTGTGGGGCGGGATCAGTTTTATTGCCGTGATGATCGGCATGTTCGGCGTCGCCGAGGCACTGATCCAGTTGCGCCATATCGACAAGCTGGCGGTCAAACAAACCATCAGCCGCATTGTGCCCTCGTGGTCTTCCGTGCGCAAATATCTGCCCCTGTCGCTGCAAACTTCGGCGATCGGGGTGATCATCGGCGCACTGCCGGGGACAGGTGGGGATATCGCCGCCCTGATGGCCTATGATCACGCAAAAAGGATCACCAAAAACCCTGAAACCCCGTTTGGCGAAGGGGCCAAGGAAGGGCTGGTTGCGCCGGAAACCGCCAATAACGCCGCCGTTGGCGGGGCATTCATTCCGATGATCACATTGGGAATCCCCGGTGATGCGGTGACCGCCATCATCATCGGTGCGCTGTATATCCACGGGCTAAATCCGGGCCCGATGCTGATGATTGACCGGCCGGAAATGTTCTGGTTTATCGTGGGCGCGCTGGTGCTGGCCAATATTTTCATGCTTATTTTCGGGCTGACCGGTATCCGCATTTTCACCAAAATCGTGGAAATGCCGCGCTCGGTCCTAATTCCTCTGATCCTGTTGTTGTCGATTGTCGGCGCTTTTGCGGTGAATAATTCGATTACCGATGTCTACTGGATGCTGGGCTTTGGCGTGCTGGGCTATTTCATGAAGCTATACGGCTATCAGGTGGGGCCGGTCATTCTGGGCGTAATCCTGTCGCGCCTGATCGACGAAAACTGGCGCCGCGCCATTATTTCCGAACGCGAAAGCCTGCCGGATCTGATGCTGGGTATCCTGACCAGCCCGCTGTCGTTTGTCCTGTTCACTGCGGTTATGTTGATCTTTGTCAGCCAGACCCCGCTGTGGGCACGATTGAAGCGGCGTATTTTGCGCAGCAATAAGGCCGCAGAAAAATGAACAATGCGGGGCCCCTTCGTATCGCCATTCTTGGCGCAGGCGCGATTGGTCAAAGGCATGTGGACGTGATTGCACGCGCAGGCAGCGGCGCCTTGGTATCGGCGATCTGCGATCCTTCCACAGCCAGTCAGGCCTTTGCCGCCAAGATTGGCGTCCCGCATTTTCCAAACCTTGATGACCTGCTGGAAAATGAACGTCCCGATGCGATCATCGACGCCTCGCCAACCCCGTTTCATGTGGCCAACGCAATGGTCTGCCTTCGCGAGGGGCTGCCGGTGATGATCGAAAAACCGCTCGCCGTCAGCGACGCCGAGGCCGATACGCTGGTTCAGGCCGTCAAGTCATCGCAAGTGCCGGTTCTGGTCGGCCACCATCGCCGCCACAGCGCCATCGTAACCGAGGCCCGACGCATCATCGAAAGCGGGCAGTTGGGGCAGATCACCGCCGTGCATTGCATGACAACCTATATGAAGCCCGACAGCTATTTTGTTGCCGACTGGCGGCGGCACGAGGGGGCTGGCCCGATCCTGACAAACCTTGTTCATGACATTGATTTGTTACGCTATCTTTGCGGCGAAATTGTCGATGTTCAGGCCATCGGCTCGAACGCGCGGCGCGGCTTCGAGATAGAGGATACCGGCGGTGTACTGCTTCGGTTTCAAAACGGCGCTATCGGAACCGCGCTTGTCTCGGACAGTGCCACCTCGCCCTACAGCTGGGAACTGACAGCGGGTGAAAACCCGGATTATCCGCACACCGGCGCAAGCTGTTACCAGATCATTGGCACCGACGGAACACTGGATGTGCCGACACTGAAAATCTGGTCAACCCGCGGCCAGCAAAACTGGTTCGCCCCGATGGACCGGCAGGTCAATACCGTCAAAAACGGCGATCCACTGGTTACGCAGCTGCTCCATTTCGTCGATGTTGCCCGCAATGGTGCCCCCCCCAAAGTATCCGTGCACGAAGGGGCCAAAACCCTCGCCGTTATCAATGCAATAAAATCCGCAATGACATTTTCCGCAGACACAATGCCCGTTGCCCTACCGGAGTGCGAAAATGCCTGATATTCGTCTTGGCCTGATCGGTGATAATATCCTGCAATCCTCTTCACCACGTTTTCACGAATTGGCCGGACAGCAAAACGGAATCGTGGTGCAATATGACAGGTTGGTGCCGCCCGAAATGGGGCTGCAGTTTGAACAGGTGTTGAGCCATTGCCGCAACAACGGCTACCACGGGGTGAATGTCACCTTTCCCTACAAAGAACGCGCGGCGGCACTGGTGACGGTCGATGATCCGCTGATCCGCCGGGTGGGGGCGATCAATACGTTGCTGTTCACAGCGCAAGGCACAAAAGGGTTCAACACCGATTATCTGGGGTTTCTTGGCGGCTATCACACTATCCGAAACGATCTGGAACCCGGGGTTGTCGGGATTATCGGCACCGGTGGCGTGGGACGCGCCATTGCATTTGGTTTGCTGGAGCTGGGCGCGAGTGAAATCCGGCTGCTGGACAAAGACCCTCAAAAAGCAATGGTACTGGCATCCGCCTTGCGCGAAACCGGATGCACAACAAAGGTCGTTGCCACAGACAGTTACAAAACCTTTGCCACCGGATTAAACGGACTGGTCAACGCGACCCCGATCGGCATGGCGGAAATCCCCGGAACGCCCCTGCCCCGCAATTTTATGGCGGGTGCCGAATGGGCATTTGATGCGATTTACACACCGGTTGAAACCGAATTCCTGTGCAATGCCAAATCCGAAAAATTGCAAATCATTTCAGGATACGAGCTGTTCTTCCATCAGGGCATTTGCGCCTGGAACCTATTTACCGGTCTACAACTGGACACTGCAGGATTGCGGGCAGACCTGAAAAAAATCGCCTAGCAGAATAATAGCTATAATGGAAAACCCGTTTAACAGGGGCAAACAAATACCTGTGCGGCAGTATCCATAGACCTGTGCAATAAGTTACAGTTGCAGCCCGCATGTTCCAATGGCACTGTTCCCGCGACTTACAGGAGCGCCCATGTCCACCATCGTTTCCATCCAGCAGATTTCGAAAACCTACGAAAACGGGTTTCAGGCGCTGCACCCGATTGATCTGGATATTCAGGCCGGTGAAATCTTTGCCCTGCTTGGCCCCAATGGCGCGGGCAAAACCACCCTGATCAGCATTATCTGCGGGTTGGCGAATGCCAGTGGCGGGCGGGTTGTGGTGGACGGGTTCGATACCGTCAAGGATTACCGCCAAACCCGTTCGCGCATCGGGCTGGTGCCGCAGGAACTGACCGGCGAGGCGTTTGAAACCGTGTTCAATGCCGTCAGTTTCACCCGCGGGCTGTTTGGCAAACCGCCCAATCCGGTGCATGTGGAAAAGGTGCTGCGGCAATTGTCACTGTGGGACAAAAAGGATAGCAAAATCATAACGCTATCCGGCGGCATGAAGCGCCGCCTGCTGATCGCCAAGGCCCTGTCCCACGAGCCGCGCATCCTGTTTTTGGACGAACCCACCGCCGGTGTCGACGTGGCTTTGCGACAGGACATGTGGAACATCGTGCGCGAGTTGCGCGATGGCGGGGTCACCATCATCCTGACCACCCACTATATTGAGGAGGCCGAGGAAATGGCCGACCGCGTGGGTGTGATCAGCAAAGGCCGTCTGGTTCTGGTCGAGGACAAGGCGACCTTGATGCAGAAACTGGGCAAAAAACACCTGACCCTGCTACTGGACACGCCCGTCACAGCGGTGCCCGACGCGCTGGTCGCCTACCATCTGGAGCTGTCCGATTGCGGTAGTGAACTGCTCTATACTTACGATACACAGGGCCAAAGTACCGGCATCACAGCACTGCTGAATGATGTGCGTGATGCGGGCTTAAAGCTGCGCGATCTCTACACCGCGCAATCCTCGCTCGAGGATATTTTCGTCGATCTGGTAAAGGACGCCCCATGAACACACGCGCAATCTGGGCAATCTACCGCTTTGAAATGTCCCGCATGAAACGCACATGGGTGCAAAGCATCCTGTCACCTGTCCTGTCCACCTGCCTGTATTTCGTAGTGTTCGGCGCCGCCATCGGTTCACGCATCACCGAAATCGGCGGGGTGTCCTATGGCGCCTTCATCGTGCCCGGCCTGATCATGATGACGCTGTTAACCCAAAGCGTTTCGGCAGCCTCATTCGGCATCTTTTTCCCGCGCTTTTCCGGCACGATTTACGAGGTGCTGTCGGCCCCGATATCCTACTTCGAAATCGTTCTGGGCTATGTCGGCGCGGCGGCCACCAAATCCACCATTCTGGGGATCATCATCCTGATCACCGCCTCCTTTATCGTGCCGCTGCACATCGCCCACCCCGTCTGGATGCTGGTGTTTTTACTGCTGACCGCCATCACCTTTTCGTTGTTCGGGTTCATCATCGGCATCTGGGCCAAAGGGTTCGAACACCTGCAAGTCGTGCCCCTGCTGGTGATCACCCCGCTGGCGTTTCTGGGGGGCAGTTTCTATTCCATCGACATGCTGCCGCCGTTCTGGCAATGGGTCAGCCTGTTCAACCCCGTGGTTTACCTAATCAGTGGCTTTCGCTGGGCGTTCAGCGAATTTTCCACCGTAAATATTGGCGTTAGCCTTGGCATCACCTGCCTATTCTTGCTGCTTTGTCTGGTGGTGGTCTGGCGGATATTCAAAACCGGCTACCGGTTAAAACCCTAAAGAAACCGGTCTGTTAGCATGGTAAGGCGCGCCCGAAACTGCGCCGGATCATCGGTGTGATATTTGATCCCCATCGCGGCCAGTGCCAACACCTGTCCATCCTGTGCATCAGCAGCCAACCCCATCAACCGGTTCAATTCGGCCACAAACCGCACCTGCGCTGCCTGTGATTGCTCGGCTCCCAGCCGGTTATTTGCATCCAGCAATTCCTGCCCATGCGGCCCCGCCACCAGCAAAGCGTGAAAATACCCCATATAGGCCAGCAAATAGGCCGAAGCCCGCGCCTTTTTCCCGCGAACCCCGTCAATCGCCGCATCGGCCGCCGCAAAAGCCTCGGCCACCAGCATATCCATGCAGGAAAAGAACACATCGTCCTTATTGCGGAATATCTGATAGATCGCGGGGCGCGAAATACCTGCCTCTTGCGCGATATCCGCCATCGACACGCGTTTAAAGCCATAGGCGATCACCACCCGCATCGCCGCCTTTAGAATATGTGTTTTCTTGTCGTCCATAGCGCCGTTCTAGTGTTTAGTGCGATGATCCGCAATTCCTGATATCCCGGTCAAATTATACTTCTTGACACTTTACGTCTATTTTGTCAGTTAGTCAAAAAGCATTCTGAAAGGGGTTCCCATGTCCGACCAAACCATCCTTGTCACCGGCGCGTCCGGGTTTCTGGCCAGCCACATCCTGCTGCAATTGCTGGAACAGGGATATATCGTGCGCGGCTCGGTGCGCAACGCGGCCAAGGGTGACCACATCCGTAAAGTGCTGGAAACACACGGGGCGGACACCAGCCGGCTAAGTTTTGTCGAACTTGACCTGATGCAGGACACCGGTTGGGACGCGGCGATGCAGGGGGTGGATTACCTGCTGCACACCGCCTCGCCTTTTGTCACCACATCCCCAAAAGACCCCGACGAAATCATCAAACCAGCGCTTGATGGCACCCGCCGCGCCCTGAACGCCGCCTTGCGCGCAAACGTCAAACGGATCGTGCTGACCTCATCGATGGTGGCGGCCTGTCACGGGCACGAAAAATCCCGCACCGCGCCCTATACCGAAGCCGACTGGACCAATCCATCGGGCAAGGACGTAACCCCCTATATCCTGTCCAAAACCCTTGCCGAGCAGGAAGCATGGAAAATAATGGAGGCCGCCGGTCGCCGCAATGATCTGACCGTGATCAACCCCGGTTTCATCCTTGGCCCCTTGTTGGAACAAGACATCGGAACCTCGGGGGCTATAATCAAACGGTTGATGAAAGGCGAATTGCCCGGCTGCCCGCGCATCTATTTTTCCATCGTCGATGTGCGCGACGCGGCCGAACTGCACCTGCTGGCGATGCACGATCCGGCCACATTCGGCCGCCGCGTATTTTCCGCCGGACCGTCGATTGAATTCGTCGATGTTGCCAAAACACTGGCCGAGGAATTCCCCGATTACGCCCCTAAAATCCCTACACGGCGCCTGCCCGATTTCGTCGTTCGATTGGTTGCCCTGTTTGACGGCGATGTCAAAACCGCCGCCTTGAATCTGGGTCGTCAGCATGAAATGGACAAATCACTGGTTGAACCCCTTCTGGGCCGACCCCTGATCGACACCCGCGAAGCGATCCGCAGCATGGGGCAATCCCTGATTGATCTGGGGCAGGTTTAACCAGACGGGCTGAATTGATTGCGCCTAAACGCCTTCAACAAAGGTATATTCCCGGTCCGCCGCAGGCAGGCCATAGGAAAGCGCCTCTTGATATTCCGGCGAATGATAGAATGATTTCGCCGTTTCCATATCCTTGAAACGGATGATCACATTGCGCGA
>CAZIDQ010000041.1:0-17382 GCA_964538015.1 uncultured Marinosulfonomonas sp. | reverse complement strand
ATTTCGCGATGGCGCGGGCGTCGTCACGTTTGGCCAACCGTTTGCCATTTTCGTCACGGATCAGGCGGTGGTGATGATAGGCGGGGGTGGGCAGGCCTAACAGGGTTTGTAACAGGACGTGGATTTTGGTGGCGTCAAACAGGTCCTCACCCCGAATTACATCGGTGATTTCCTGCGCCGCATCATCCAGCACCACGGACAGATGATAAGAGGTCCCCATATCGCGGCGGGCCAGAACGATGTCGCCAATGCGGTGGATCAGATCATCGGCGGTAATCCGGTGGATGCCTTTATGCGCGGGACCGGTTTCGGTGAATTTCAGCACCGGATTGCCCAGCATGTCACAGGCCTTGGCCATATTTAGCCGCAGGGCAGCATTACTATCGGTGTGACCCGCATTTCGGCATGTGCCCGGATAGATCAACCCGTCCGGTCCAAAGACAGGTTCAACCCCTTCTTGCGGCGCGGAAACGGCGGCTTCGATATCGCGGCGATTGCAGGTGCAACGATACAACAGGCCTAGGCCGTCCAGTTTCGCAAGGGCATTATGATAGGCGGGCATCCGGTCTGATTGGCGCATCACCGGTTCCGGCCAATCCAGCCCCAGCCAATGCAGGTCGTCAAATATCTGCGCCTCCCACTTTGGACGGGCGCGGCTTTGGTCTATGTCCTCGATCCGCAGCAGGAATTCGCCGCCTGCCTTGGTGGCCATGTCATAGGCCAGCAGGGCGGAATAGGCGTGGCCCAGATGCAGCGGGCCGGTCGGGGATGGGGCAAAACGGGTGCGCATGTTCGCCACGTTAGGCCGCGTGGTTTTGCGCGTCCAGCCATTCCTGCCACGCCGCTTTGGCGCGGTCGGTGTAGGCCTTGTAACGGGTTTTGCGGTTCTTGCGCCCGTGTTTGGCATCAATCGGCTGGAACAGGCCAAAGTTGACGTTCATCGGCTGGAACGTCTTGGCCGCAGCGCCGCCGGTGATGTGGTTGACCAAAGCCCCCATCGCGGTGTCCAGCGGCGGGGTTTCCACGGGGCGGCCCAGCATTTCACCCGCAGCCATCCGGCCCGCCAGCAGGCCCATTGCTGCGGATTCAACATAGCCCTCAACCCCGGTGATTTGCCCCGCAAAACGGATGTTGGGGCGGGATTTCAGGCGCAGTTGATGATCCAGCAGGGTGGGCGAATTGATAAATGTATTGCGGTGGATGCCGCCCAGCCGCGCGAAGCTGGCGTTTTCCAGACCGGGGATCATTTTGAACACTTCGGTTTGCGCGCCGTGTTTCATTTTGGTTTGAAAGCCGACGATATTATACAGCGTTCCCAAGGCGTTATCGCGGCGCAATTGCACCACGGCATAGGATTTTACATCGGGGTCATGCGGGTTGGTCAGGCCGACGGGTTTCATCGGGCCAAAGCGCAGGGTCTCGCGGCCCCGTTCGGCCATCACTTCGATTGGCAGACAGCCGTCAAAGTATCCGGCAGTCTCGCCCTCGTGGAATTCGGTTTTGTCGGCGGCCAGCAAGGCGTCGATAAAGGCCTCGTACTGGGCCTTGTCCATCGGGCAATTCAGATAGGCTTTGCGCTCTTCCTCGGTGTCACCTTTGTCGTAACGCGATTGCATCCAGCAGGTGTCCATATCGATGCTTTCCGCATAAACGATTGGTGCGATGGCGTCGAAAAATGCCAGCGCATCGGCGCCGGTGTGGGCGGCGATGGATTGGCCCAGAGCGCTGGAGGTCAGCGGGCCGGTGGCGATGATCCAATTGCCGTCCACCGGCAGTTCGGTGATTTCATCGCCATCAAGGGTGATCAGCGCATGATCCAGCAGGCGCTTGGTGACGGTTTCGCTGAACGGGTCGCGATCCACCGCAAGGGCCGAGCCGGCGGGCAGGGCGTGTTGATCGGCGCTGGTGATGATGATGCCACCCGCTGTGCGCATTTCCCAATGCAGCAGGCCAACGGCGTTTGCCTCGTCATCGTCCGAGCGAAAGGAATTGGAGCAAACCATTTCCCCCAGATTGCCGGTGCGATGGGCAAAGGTTTTCACCTTGGGCCGCATTTCGTGGATCACCACAGGCACGCCCATTTGCGCGGCTTGCCATGCGGCCTCGGCGCCGGCCATGCCGCCGCCGATGATGTGGAGTGTGTCGGTCATATCAATGCCTTTTGTGTCGGGCAGGAGCGGGGGCCAGCCCCCGCACCCCCGGGATATTTAGGGAACAAAGAGGGGCAGAGCCTATTCTTCGGCTTCTTCCGCGTCATCTTCGTCGCGTTCGGCGATCCATGCGACCGAGACCACCACTTCGCCTTTGGCTGTGTCAAACACCTTGACCCCGCCAGCCGAGCGCGAGCGAAACGAGATGCCCGCAACCGGACAGCGGATGGATTGGCCTTTGGAGGTGGCCAGCATGATCTGGTCTTCCATTTCGACCGCAAAGGATGCGACAAGATCACCGCCGCGCATCGCCTTGTCCATCGCCGCAACACCCATGCCGCCGCGTCCGCGCACGGGATAGTCGTGCGAGGACGAGAGTTTGCCCGAGCCGCCCGAGGTGATGGTCAGGATCAGGTTCTCAACGGCCTGCATTTCCTCGAACCGTTCTTGCGTGATGGCGCCTTCGCCTTCTTCTTCGGCTTCGACCTCGGTGTCATCGGCACCCGCCAGCGCACGGCGCATTTTCAGGTAGGCGATGCGTTCTTCCGAGGTGGCTTCGAAATGGCGAATGATCGACATCGAGACGACCTTTTCCTTATCGCCCAGCCTGATCCCGCGCACGCCGGTGCTGTCGCGGCCCTTAAAGACCCGCACAGCGGTGGTGGGGAAGCGGATGGCGCGGCCACCGGCGGTGAACAGCATCACATCGTCGTCTTCGGTGCAGATGCGGGCGTTGACCAGCTTCACGCCCTCGGGCAGTTTCATCGCGATTTTGCCATTGGCACGCACGTTGGTGAAATCGGACAGCGCATTGCGGCGCACGTCGCCTGCATCGGTGGCAAAGAAGATTTGCAGATCACCCCAGTCCTTTTCATCCGCATCCACCGGCATGATCGCGGCCACGGAAACGCCCGTGGGGATCGGCAGGATGTTGACGATCGCCTTGCCCTTGGCGGTGCGTCCACCCTGTGGCAGGCGCCATGTTTTCAGCTTGTAAACCATGCCCTCGGTGGTGAAGAACAACAGCTGCGTATGGGTATTGGCAACGAAAAGGTTGGTGATCACGTCCTCTTCTTTGGTCTGCATACCGGCCAGCCCCTTGCCGCCGCGTTTCTGGGCGCGAAAATCGGCCAGCGGGGTGCGTTTGATGTAGCCGCCGGATGTGACAGTGACGACCATGTCTTCTTTTTCGATCAGGTCTTCGTCTTCCATGTCGCCGGACCACTCGACAATGGTGGTGCGCCGGTCCACGGCGAATTTTTCCTTCACCTCGCGCAATTCATCCGAAATGATCGCCATGATCCGGTCGCGGGACCGCAGGATATCAAGGTATTCGCGGATGGCGCCGGCCAGCGTTTGCAGCTCGTCTGTGACTTCTTTGACACCCATCGCGGTCAGCCGTTGCAGGCGCAGTTCCAGAATGGCGCGGGCCTGTGTTTCGGACAGGTTGTAGGTGCCATCATCATTGGCCTTGTGGGTTGGATCGTCAATCAGCGCGATATATTCCAGAATATCGCCCGCCGGCCAGCGGCGCGTCATCAGCTTTTCGCGCGCCTCGGCAGGGTCGGCAGAGGTGCGGATGGTGGCGACGATTTCATCCACGTTGGACACGGCCACGGCCAGACCACACAGGATATGGCTGCGTTCGCGGGCCTTGCGCAATTCAAAGGCGGTGCGGCGTGCGACCACTTCTTCGCGAAAGGTGATGAAGGAGGTCAGGAAACGGCGCAGGGTCAGCGTTTCGGGCCGCCCGCCATTCAGCGCCAGCATGTTACAGCCAAAACTGGTCTGCATCGGGGTGAAGCGAAACAGCTGGTTCAGCACCACTTCGGGGGTGGCATCGCGTTTCAGCTCGACCACCACGCGCACGCCGTTGCGATCGGATTCATCCTGAACGTGGGAAACACCCTCGATCCGTTTATCGCGCACCTGTTCGGCGATCTTTTCGATCATCGACGCCTTGTTCACCTGATAGGGGATTTCGTCGATGACGATGGCGTAACGGTCCTTGCGGATTTCCTCGGTGCGGGTTTTGGAGCGGATGATGACGCTACCGCGCCCCTCAAGATACGCCTTACGTGCGCCGGTCCGGCCCAGCATAATGCCGCCGGTGGGGAAATCGGGGCCGGGGACGTATTCAATCAGCTCTTCTGTGGTCAGATCGGGGTTTTCGATCAGTGCCAACGTGGCCTCGATCACCTCGCCCAGATTGTGGGGCGGGATGTTGGTGGCCATGCCAACCGCAATACCGCCAGCACCATTAACCAGCATATTGGGGTAACGGGCGGGCAGGACGGTGGGTTCCTGATCCTTGCCGTCGTAATTGTCCTGAAAATCGACAGTGTCTTTTTCGATATCGGCGGTTAGGAAGGCCGCAGGCTTATCCAGCCGGACCTCGGTATAACGCATCGCGGCGGCGTTATCGCCATCCATCGAGCCAAAGTTGCCCTGACCGTCCAAAAGCGGCAGCGACATCGAGAAATCCTGCGCCATCCGCACCAGCGCGTCATAGATCGCGCTATCGCCGTGCGGGTGGTATTTACCCATCACATCACCGACCGCGCGGGCCGATTTGCGGTAGGGTTTATCGGCCGTATTGCCGCCCTCGTACATCGCATAAAGAATGCGCCGATGCACCGGTTTCAACCCGTCGCGCAGGTCGGGAATCGCCCGCGAAACGATCACGCTCATCGCGTAGTCGAGGTAGGATGTTTTCATCTCGGAGGTGATCGAGATCGAAGGGCCGTCATACACATATGCCGGATTCGGGTTTTCTTCTTCGTTTTCTGGTGTTTCCGGAGTGTCGTTCACGTTGATTTCCGCCTGTTCGCCTGAAGCTGTATTTTGTTGCTTTGACTATACAGGATGGCACATGTTGTGTGCAATGGGGGTGCGGGTTTTTTCGCTATTTCACACCCTTGCACGCTGCAACATACCGAACAAATCACGCGGGTCATCGGGGTCGGCGACCATATCCAGATCCTGATAGAAATTACCGTCTTGTAATTGGTCATGCACATAACGCAGGGCGCTGAAATCCTCGATCGCAAAGCCGACGCCGTCAAACAGGGTGATTTGCCCATCGGACGTGCGGCCCTTGACGGTGCCATTGATCACTTGCCACATCTCGGTCACGGGGTGATCCGGCCCCAACTGCTGAATTTCGCCCTCGATCCGGGTTTGTTCGGGAAATTCGACAAAGATGTCGCTGCGCAGCAAGATATCGCGGTGCAGCTCGGTTTTGCCAGGGCAATCGCCGCCAATCGCATTGATATGCACGCCAGCCCCGACCATGTTGTCGGTCAGGATGGTGGCGTATTGTTTGTCAGCGGTGCAGGTGGTGATGATCTGCGCGCCTTCAATCGCCGCTTCGGGGCTGGGGCAGGCGGTGATGTTCAGCCCGCTACCGGCTAGATTGGCCTTGCATTTGGCGGTGGCGGCGGGATCTATATCGTACAGTCGCAGGTTTTCGATGCCGCAGACGGTTTTCATTGCCAGCGCCTGAAATTCGCTTTGCGCGCCATTGCCGATCATCGCCAAGGTTTTCGCCCCCTTGGGCGCCAGATGTTTCGCCACCATCGCCGAAGTCGCCGCCGTGCGCAGCGCCGTCAGGATGGTCATTTCCGACAGCATCACCGGATAGCCACTGGCAACATCTGCCAAAAGTCCAAATGCCGTAACGGTTTGTAGGCCCTTCTTCATGTTGGCGGGGTGGCCGTTAACGTATTTGAACCCGTACACTTCGCCATCCGAAGTGGGCATCAGTTCGATCACGCCCTCTGTGGAATGGGACGCCACACGCGGGGTTTTGTCGAACAATTCCCAGCGGCGGAAATCGCCCTCAATATAGCGGGCCAAATCGGCCAGCACCTGTTCAACACCGATGTGATGCACCAGCTTCATCATATTGTCGACCGATACAAACGGTACATAGGCCAGTTTTGAAGGGGCGGGGATTGTCATGTTCAGTAACTCCGTGTGGGGCGGTCAAAGACGCGGCGGCCAAGCAGGGATGCCGTCAGGTCCACCATCAGTTTTGCGGTCTGGCCGCGGTCATCCAGAAAGGGGTTCAGCTCGACCAGATCAAGCGATGTCACCAGCCCGCAATCGTGCAGCATTTCCATCACCAGATGCGCCTCGCGGAAAGTGGCACCGCCCGGAACCGTGGTGCCGACGGCAGGCGCGATGGCAGGATCAAGGAAATCAACGTCCAAGGACACATGCAGCAACCCGTTGGCGCGGGAAACATCGTCTAGGAATGCCTCGAGCGGGCGCTTGATACCGCCCTCGTCAATGCTGCGCATATCAACGCTGCGGATGTTGTTTTCCACCAGCGCCGCCTGTTCCGCCGGATCAACCGAGCGTAGGCCGATTAGGCAGATATTGTTCATCGGCACTTTGGAAGGTAGCGGCGGGAAGGCGTCAAAATCGGGCAAGCCGGTGACATAACCCAAGGGCGTGCCGTGCAGATTGCCGCTGGCGGTTGTTCTGGGCGTATGAAAATCGCTGTGGGCGTCCAGCCACAACACAAACAGCGGGCGCTCTACTTCGGCGGCATGGGCGGCCACACCGGCCACCGTACCCAGCGCCAGCGCGTGATCGCCGCCAAGGAAGATCGGAAAACTGTCGCGCATGGCCGCCTGTGCGGCCTGCATCAGGGTCTGGGTCCAGCCAACGGTTTCGGCCAGGGCGTGACTTTTGCCATCCTCGGGGATGTCCACGGGGGCAGGGGTCAGATTGCCAATGTCGGTGACACTGTGTCCAAGGCCGGTGATGGCCTGTTCCAGACCGGCGGTGCGCATGGCGTCCGGCCCCATCAGGCAGCCGCGGCGGCGCTTGCCGCTGTCCACGGGTGCCCCGATCAGGGTGATATTTCGCATGTTGTAAAACCTGTTCTGTCGCTGTTTCCCTATGTCTAATTTGATAAACCGGCTGGCTTGTAGGGAGCAAAATGGCTATAACGGAGGAAGATTAGCCAATATGAGCATAAAGGCTTCCGATATGGATGATACAGACCAAAGGTTGATTGCCACCCTGCGCCGTGATTCCCGTGCGCCGCTGTCCAGTCTGGCGGTGGAACTGGGCTTGTCGCGCACGACTGTGCGCAGCCGGATTGAACGCCTGCGCGACCGGGGCGAGATTTTGGGGTTCACCCTGCGCCTGAAAGGTGACATTGCCCATGCCCCCGTGCGCGGCATGATGATGCTGGGGATCGAAGGGCGGGGGGCGGAAAAGATCATGCACCGCTTGCTGGGGATTGCGGCGGTGCAGGCGGTGCATTCGACCAATGGCAAATGGGATTTGATCGCCGAAATCGGCACTGATACGCTTGAGGAGTTGGACAAGGTGCTGTTCAACATCCGCCGGATTGACGGGGTGATGCGCAGCGAAACCAGTCTTTTGTTGTCGACCCGCGAGGGGAAGGGTTGAAAAACTACAAATATGGAGCTATATTAACTTCATAACAGGAGTATCACAAATGGCACTGACCCTTGTCGCCCCGCAACCGAAATACACGGACGCCCCGTTGATCGACCTGACCGATCGCAACACGCGCGAGCGGCTGTCCGATGGCGCGGTGCGGGCGTTTTTCAACATAATGGACGCGTGGAAAATCACCGATACGCAGGCGATGGCGCTGTTGGGGGGCATGTCGAACGGGGCGTTTTATACACTGAAAAAGGGCGGCGGCAAACGGCTTGACGAGGACCGGATCAGGCGGATTTCCTATCTGGTGGGCATCTTCAAGGCGCTGAATATCCTTTATGATCAGGACCTTGCCGATAAGTGGATCACTCTGCCCAACAGCAACCGGATTTTTGGTGGCAAACCTGCACTTGATTATATGCTGCGTGGTGGCCTGCCGGCGTTTCAAACCGTGCGTCGCTTGCTGGATGCACGGCGGGGCGGGCGGTGAAACTGCCGCCACTGACCACCCTGCGCCAATTGGATACGCACCATCTGGTGCCTTCAAAGTACAGCGAGGGGGGCGACAGTGTGCTGGCGCGGATTGCCGATGGTGACGCGCATCTGGCCGATATTTTCGATCTGGACCACGCAACCAACGACCGTTTAAAAGCGGAAAACAACCTGCTGCCGGGGATCGGTATCGAGGAACTGGTGTTCGGGGTGCCGCATTACCGGATGGTGAATGCCGCCTTTTGCCATGCCCCGCCGACCGGTGCGCGGTTCAACGGGCCGGATCGCGGGGCGTGGTATGCGGGGTTTGACGTCGAGACCTCGCAAGCCGAGGTGGCGTTTCACAAGGCGGTTGAGCTGGCCGAAGTGGATTGGTGGCAGCAAAGCATGACCTATGACGATTATCTGGCTGATTTTGGCGGTGAATATTACGACGTCCGCAGGCAGGCCGAGTTTGTCGATTGCTTAAGCGCGGATAGTTATGTG
Source organism: uncultured Marinosulfonomonas sp. (assembly GCA_964538015.1). Lineage (GTDB taxonomy): Bacteria > Pseudomonadota > Alphaproteobacteria > Rhodobacterales > Rhodobacteraceae > Profundibacter. The sequence goes on along the minus strand of CAZIDQ010000041.1, from coordinate 8,827 downwards.
GCCTCGCAAACCCTTGCGGAACATCTTCTGGCAGAAGGGGCGGCGGGCGTGCTGTATCCGTCGGTTCGGGCCAAGAAGGGCGATTGCATTGCCTGTTTTCGTCCCGCGATGGTGGGTAATGTACGCAAAGGGGCGAGGTATCGGTTTACATGGGACGACGAACCTGTGCCGTTAGTAGAAAAAACCACCTTCTGATAGTGCAATAGGCGCGGGCAATTGACGGAATATTTTTGACAAAACCTCCATAAGAAGGATTCGTATAAATTCTGCTGGAGTTACCAAACCGGGTTGAAACTTTTATTAAGACTTCTTAGCTACGCTTGTAAGACAAGAAATGGTTACAGTTATTGTAGGAAGAGTTTAAATGGTTACCAATTCAAGTTCGAACCCGGGAACCGAACAAGACCAGACGCTCAACGGCTCCGCGTCGTCAGATACGCTGAGCGGTGCGAACGGGGATGATACGATTAACGGCGGGGGCGGCGATGACGTTCTTGCCGGTGACGGTCCGGTTGCCGGTGCATGGCATTTTGAAACCTTCAACTATAATTTCTCTGGCGCTGCGGGTCAGGCATTTGACATGGAAAACGGTGTGCGCACCGCAGCGGGCTATGTCACGGATTTTAACGTATCCAACCTTACGAATACCGTGCGGGGAACCGGGGGCGATCCCAATGATTTTGGTGTTGTATATACCAGCACACTTAATGTTACGGCGGGCGGAACATACCGGCTGACAACCTCGTCCGATGATGGCTCTACCATCCAGATATTTGATTCAAACGGCAATCCTGTCCAGTTTGCAAACCAGACGGGCGGCACACGCGATTATCTGAACAACGATTACCACCAGGCAACGACAACGCGTTTTGGTGATGTGGTTTTGAATGCCAACGACACCTATACGATCCAGATTCGTTACTGGGAAAATCGGGGTGCTGATACCCTGTCTGCCACGATTAACGGCCCGGACACCGGCGGCAACACCGAGAGCCTGCTGAGTTCGCCGATGATCGGCATGCCGCCGGGGCCTGATCAAACAATTTTGGCCCAACCCGCCGGGGTGGAAGGCGATGATGTTATCGACGGCGGCGCCGGTAATGATACGATTGATGGCAATGGCGGCAATGACACGCTGACCGGTGGCACGGGGAACGACACGCTGACCGGTGGCGAAGGGTTTGATACATTTACCTATACTGCCGGTGACGGAAACGACGTTATTACCGATTTCAATACTGGCACAGGTCAGGACATCACCGACAATGACCAGACCAACAATGATTTTCTGGATTTGTCAGCGTTTTACACGGATTTGTTCGAGTTGCGAGCGGATTTGGCCGATGATGGCGTCCTGAACCAGTCGGTTGGGGATTTCACGGACAATACCGCTCTGGGTGGCTCGATTTCCCTGACCGGTGTGACCGGGGATGCCCTGACATTCGACAATACCAATGTGGCGTGTTTTGCCAAAGGAACGCGGATCAAGACCATAAACGGTGAAATCGAGGTTGAAAAACTGCAGGTCGGCGACAAGGTTCTGACCGTTGACAACGGGTATCGGGAAATTCGCTGGACCGGTTGCCGGACAGTGCCGGCCTCGGGCCATCTGGCACCCGTGCTGATCCGGCGCGGGGCGTTGGGCAACCAGAGGGATTTGTTGGTGTCCCCGCAACACCGCATGCTTGTTTCCCACGAAATGGCTGCAATTTATTTCGAAGAGAGCGAGGTGCTGGTCGCCGCGATACACCTGCTGAATGATTCCACGATCATCCGCAAGGAAGGTGGCGAGGTCGAGTATTTCCACATCATGTTCGATTGCCACGAACTGGTCTACGCTGAAGGGGCCATTTCCGAGAGCTTCTTTTTCTGTACGCAGAGCCTGAACGGATTTGACCGCGCGGCGCGCAAGGAACTGCAGGAGTTATTCCCCGAATTATCTGCGGGGATTATGCCTCCTTTCCACATTGCCCGAAGGGTGCTTAAAGGATACGAAACCGAAGTTTTGCAGACCTTCGGCAGATAACCAATACAGGTAAATTGCGGTTGGGTTATGTGCTGCGCTTCCACGCCATCAGCCAGATCAGGGCGAAGGCAAAGGATGCAATCGCGTTCCACGTGGCCATGGACAGGGTGAACATCTCCCACGGGATCTCGTCGCAGCGCACCAGCGGGGCGGCCATGATCTGTTCCAGCAGATCCTCGGCCGAGATGCCGGAAGTGCCCGAGGATGTGCAACTGTCCGGTCCTTCCCACCAGTGGCGTTCAACCCCCGTGTGATAGACGGCGATAGCACCGGTTGTTGCCGCGCCCAGCATCCCGACAAGCGGCCAGAACCGCCCGCGTGAAACCAGCGCCAGCAGGCCTGCCGCGATGGCCACCGCATGCGGCCAGCGTTGCCAGATGCACAGTTTGCAAGGGGCCATGCCGCCGATGTATTGAAAGGCAAAGGCCCCCAAAAGCAGCGCCAGAGAGCCGCCGGCGGCCAGAAGGATCAGGTTTTTGCGTGTCAGTATCATATGTATTTCACCAGATAAAAGCCGCCCAAAATCAGAACGACGCATAGGGTGAACATAAGCCCTAAACGCCGCTCGATAAAGTCACGAATTGGTGCGCCGAATTTCCACAAAAGAGCGGCCACAAGGAAAAACCGCAAGCCCCGCGCGATGATGGATGAAATGATGAAAACACCCAGATTCAAACCCGTCCAGCCGGACATGATGGTGATCACCTTGAAGGGGAATGGTGTTACGCCGGCGATCAGCACGGCCCATGCGCCCCAGTCCTGAAAGCGCTGGTTGAACTGTTCGGCGGCATCGGTTTTGCCGTAAAATTCCAGCATCGGTTTTCCGACCACATCAAACAGGCTGGCGCCGATGTAATACCCCAGCAACGCGCCAATGACCGACGCTGTTAGTGCCACACCGGCAATCAGAAAGGCGCGGTTGGGGCGGGCAAGGATCATCGGGATCATGATGATATCGGGCGGAATCGGAAAGACCGAGCTTTCCAGAAACGAAACAAACGCCAGCGCCCATAACGCGTAGGGGCTGTGGGCCAACGCCAGAGTCCAGTTGTAAAGCCGCCTGATCATTACTTTATTCGCCTGTTTTCACTCCATCCACCATGGTGGCGGCGCAAGGTCAAGCATATCCGCTATTGCGAGGCTGTAATGATGCGTTATTCTGGGTGCGAAACTGTATTTGGAGAGTGCAATGAAGTGGCAGGGACGTCGGGGTAGCCGGAATATCGAGGATCGTCGCCGGATGGGGGTGGGTAAAACTGCCGGAATTGGTGGCATTGGCGCATTGGTGATCGTGTTGATCGGGGCGTTTATGGGGGTCGATGTCAGCAGCCTGTTGAACAACCCGAATATGGGTGGCCAGATCCAGACCGGTTCGGGCGGTGAATTGACCGAAGCCGACAAGCGGGCAGGGCAGTTCGTGTCGGTCACCCTTGCCGATACCGAAGAAATCTGGAGCGCCATTTTTCACGAACAGGTTGGCAAACCCTATAAACCGGTAACGCTGGTCCTGTTCAAAGGGGCAACGCGTTCGGCCTGTGGCGGTGCAAATGGGGCAACCGGCCCGTTTTATTGCCCCGGCGACAAAAAGGTATTTCTGGACACCGCGTTCTTTTCCACCCTTGCCCGCCAGATGGGGGCCAAGGGGGATTTTGCCGCGGCCTATGTGGTGGCACACGAGGTGGCGCACCATGTGCAGGACGAATTGGGCATCCTAAGCAAAGCCAACCGCATTCGCCAGCAAGTCGGCACTGAACAAAGCAACGCCATTTCGGTGCGGATCGAGCTTCAGGCCGATTGCTACTCAGGCATCTGGGCGCGTCACGCCAAGGAACGGTTCGGATCTATCGAGCGGGGCGATATTGCCGAAGCGATGAACGCCGCCAAGCAAATCGGGGACGACACATTGCAACGCAATGCCGGTCAGCGCCCGATGCCGCACACCTTTACCCATGGCACGTCCGAGCAACGCCAGCGCTGGTTCCTTACGGGATATGAAAGCGGGGATGTGGCAACCTGTGATACATTCGGGACGGATAATCTTTAGAAAAAAAGGCAAATCCACAAATAAACCCGACCGCTTGGTCGATTATACTTGCTATACCGCAATTGATCTGGATCATTGCAGTTGCAACGAATCAAAAGACCTGCACCAATGTGCTAGGATGCGAATCGTGAACAGGGAGGATACCAATGAAATTCACACTTAAATCCGCAATGATCGGGGTTATGGCCCTTGGGATATCGGCCGGGACGGCCATGTCACAAGAAGTGACCTTGCGCTTTCAACACTTTCTTTCGCCCAAAGGCTCGGTGCCGAAATTCTTTATGCAGCCCTGGGCCGACAAGATTCTGGAAGAATCCGGTGGCCGTTTGAAGATCGAGATTTATCCGGCGATGCAGCTGGGTGGCAAACCGCCAGCACTTTATGACCAGATCCGCGATGGCGTGATTGATGGTGGCTGGGCCATTCCGGCCTATACGCCGGGCCGCTTCCCCGAAGCCGAGGCGTTCGAGCTGCCGTTCATGACGTCGATGTCCGCCGAAGCATCAAGCAAGGCCGCGTGGGATTACACGGCGAAATACATGGGCGAACGGTTTGGCGATGTTCACCTGATCGCGGTGCATGTGCATGGCCCCGGTGTGATCCACAAAAAGGGTGATCCGATCACCACGGTCGCCGATTTCAACGGTTTGAAATTGCGCGGACCCTCGCGTCAGGCCAACAAACTGCTAGAGGCCGTGGGTGCAACACCTGTCGGTATGCCGGTTCCGGCCTTTCCCGAGGCATTGTCCAAAGGCATCGTCGATGGTGGCGTGATCCCGTGGGAAATCGTTCCGCCGCTGAAGGTGCATGAACTGGCCGATAGCCACACGCAAATCGGTGGTGATCGTGCGCTTTATAACACCTATTTCATCTGGGCGATGAACAAGGATGCCTATAACGCGCTACCCGACGACCTGAAGGCGATCATTGATGCCCATTCGGGTGTCGAGGCATCCGGTCTGGCCGGTTTGGCAATGGACACGGGTGATGACGCCGGTGAAAAGGTTGTAACGGATCGCGGTAATACGGTTGTCACGCTGGACGACGGTGTTGTGACTGAACTGCGCGCCATTGGCGACAAGCTGACAGCGGACTGGATTGCCGAAGTGACATCCAAAGGCCTGGATGGCGCGGCCATGGTTGCCGACGCTCAGGCATTGGTTGCCAAGTACTCTGGCGAGTAAACCGCGCACTCGAAAAACAGGAAGGCCAGACAGCAACAGGTCTGGCCTTCTTTTTATCAGGGGGATGATATGACCGTATTGATCGCAGGCGCCGGTATTGCCGGCCTGACACTGGGGCTGAGCCTGCATCAAGTGGGCATCCCGTTCCATATTTACGAGGCGGTCGAGGATATTCGCCCGCTGGGGGTTGGCATTAACCTGCAATCGCTTGCCACGCGCGAATTGTTCGAATTGGGATTAGAGGACGCGCTAGACAAGGTGGGGCTGCGCACCGAGGAGGTGGGCTATTTCACCGCACAAGGGCAGGAAATCTGGCGCGAACCACGCGGCACCTTTGCAGGCAACACATGGCCGCAATATTCGATCCATCGCGGTGGTTTGCAAATGGCGCTGCTGGACGCGCTGATTGAACGGGCCGGGCCGGATGTGTTGACCATGGGCGCGGCGGTGACGGATTGGCGCGAGGTGAACGGCGGGGTCGAAGTAACCCTGACCAACCGTAAAACAGATACAGGGGTCGGCACCGCCACGGGCGATGTGCTGATTGCGGCGGACGGGATCAATTCGCTGCTGCGCGCGGGGTTCTATCCCGATGAAGGTCCCGCCGTCTGGGGCGGCACGATGATGTGGCGCGGCGTGACGCGCGGGCCGAGGTTCCTGACAGGGCGCAGCATGGCGATGGTGGGCAACAAGGCCTGCAAATTTGTTTGCTATCCGATTGGCGACACGGATGATGGCGGCAGCCTGATCAACTGGATTGCCGATCTGGAACTGCCCGCCGATTACGACTGGCTGTCGCAGGACTGGAACCGCGCAGGCAACCGTGCCGATTTCGCGCATCGGTTTGAGGGCTGGAGTTTCGACTGGATCGACATCCCGAAAATCATAGCTAAGGCAGACGGCATCTGGGAATTCCCGATGGTGGATCGCAACCCGCTGCCACAATGGAGCTTTGGCCCCGTCACCCTGTTGGGCGACGCGGCGCATGCGATGTACCCGATTGGATCAAACGGCGCGTCTCAGGGCATCATCGACGCCCGCGTTCTGGCCCGCGAATTGCGCGACCACGGCGTGGGGCAGGGCGCGTTGCAATCCTATGACGACATCCGCCGCAAGGCGGTGAATGCGGTGGTGCTTGCCAATCGTGGTGACGGGCCGGACAAAATACTGGACATCGTGGCAGACCGCGCGCCAGAAGGCACTGACGATATCGAGAGCATTATGCCGCTTTCGGAATTGCAAGCCTTTGCGGATCGTTACAAAACAGTGACAGGCATGACGATTGACGAATTGAACAAACGCCCCGCGATCATCGCGGTCTAGGCAATAAAGAACGGGGATAAGACGATGTTATTGGCTAAATCGGCCGAACTGCGGGTGGGCAGTTGGCTGGAACGAATATCGCGCGCTTTTGCCTATGCAGGCGGCGTGGTGCTGGCGGCAATTGCGCTGGTGACGGTGGCGTCGATCATCGGGCGTTTCTTTTTGTTCGCAGGGCTTGGCCCGATCAAGGGCGATTACGAGATCGTCGAAATGGGCAGCGCAATCGCGATTTTCGCCTTCATGCCCTTTGCGCAATTCAAACGCGCCCATGTGGTGGTCGATATCTTCACCCTGCGCCTGTCGCAGCGGTTTCAATCCTTTCTGGGGTTCATGGGGGATGCGTTGATCGCCTTGGCCGCAGGCGTGATTGTCTGGCGGTTCTGGCTGGGGCTGGGGGAAAAGATACCCTATGGATCAGATGCAGTAAGAAACGTATTATCAATGGGTTACAAGCCGTTCTTTGCTGAAACTACTTACGAGTTAAGCGTTCCGATCTGGATCCCTTACGCCTTTGCCTTTGCCGGTGCGCTGCTGTTCTTTGTGGTCAGCCTGTTCACCGTCTGGCGCAGTCTGAACTGGACACTTGAGGGACGGGAGTATCAGCCATGACCGGACTAGAGATCGCCATCATCGCCTTTGTGCTGATGCTGCTGGCTATTTTCGTGCGCGTGCCGATTGCGATTGCTATGGGGATGGCTGGGTTTTTCGGGCAATGGGTGTTTCTTGGCAAAGCCACGCCCACGCTGGGGCTGCTGAAAACGCTGGCCTATGACACATTCTCCAGCTACTCGCTGTCGATCGTGCCGCTGTTCTTGCTGATGGGGCAGTTTGCCACCAAATCCGGCATGTCTTCGGCCCTGTTCGAGGCCGCATCTGACTGGTTGGGCCACCGCAAGGGCGGCATTGCCATGGCGGCTGTAGGTGGCTGTGCGGGCTTTGGCGCGGTTTGCGGATCATCGCTGGCCACCGCCAGCACGATGGGGCAGGTGGCCTTGCCAGAGATGCGCAAGCGGGGCTATTCCGATGCGCTGTCGACCGGTGTTCTGGCGGCAGGGGGCACCTTGGGCATCCTGATCCCGCCCTCGGTCATTCTGGTGATCTATGCGATGCTGGCGGAACAAAACATCGTCAAACTGTTCATGGCGGCGATGGTGCCGGGTATCTTGGCGGCACTTGGCTATATGCTGACGGTAGCGATCTATGTGCGCGTTCGCCCCGATGCCGCCGGCACCGCCCCGCGCGTGCCATACAAAAAGCGGTTCAGAACCCTGTTGCGGGTCTGGCCTGTGGTGGTGATCTTCGGCCTTGTGATCGGCGGGATTGCCGGTGACTGGAACTGGGCGCAACCCGGCATTCAGGCGCTGTTTTCTCCGACCGAGGGTGCGGCTGTGGGCGCTGTGGCCACGGGGTTGTACGGGGTGCTGACGGGTGGTTTGAACTGGCGCGGTTTTCTGGATTCGGTGCTGTCGGCGGCCAACGCCAGCGCGATGATATTCTTGATCATTCTGGGCGCGCAGGTGTTCAATTCCTTCCTTGCCACCACACAGGCCCCGCAACAGCTGGCGGCATGGATCATCGAGCAGGGCTATGGCCCCTATGTGGTGCTGACCATCATGTTGCTGTTCTATCTGGTGTTCGGCTGCATCATGGACAGCCTGTCGATGATCCTGCTGACCATCCCGATTTTCATCCCGATCATCGAGGTGCTGGATTTCGGCATGAACGCCGAAGACACCGCCATCTGGTTTGGCATTCTTGCCCTGATCGTGGTTGAAGTGGGGTTGATCACACCGCCGGTGGGGATGAACCTGTTCATCATCAATTCAATGGCCAAGGACATTCCGATGTCCAAAACCTACCAAGGCGTGTTCCCCTTTGTGATGTCCGATCTGCTGCGGGTGGTGGTGTTGGTGATGTTCCCGGGGATCACGCTGTGGCTGGTCGGGGTGATGTTCTGACGGCTTTGGCGCGGTGTTTCAAAGAATTGCCGCGCCGGTGCATTTTCCTGTAGACGCGGGCGCGCGCTGACGCTAGGAAACGGCCTTAGTGGCCCGAGTGGCGGAATGGTAGACGCAGGGGATTCAAAATCCCCCGATAGCAATATCGTGCGAGTTCAAGTCTCGCCTCGGGCACCACTGAATTTTTGATCAATCCAATCCTACACCCGCCAGCCCAACAGCTTGCGCTCGACGATACCAATGCCGGTGCTGACGATTACGCCCAGCACTGACAGGATCGTCACGCCAACAA
>CAZIDQ010000040.1:6804-18046 GCA_964538015.1 uncultured Marinosulfonomonas sp. | reverse complement strand
CAGCCGTATAGGTCAGGTATGCATCCGCATCCAAGCCAAGGAATTTACGAATGCGGGCGTCGAAGTCGGACACATCCTCGGTCGTAAATGCATTGCCCAGCGACAGCATCCGCACAGCGTGCGCAACCTTGGAAAATCCCTCAGCTGGTGTAGCGCCCACAACATCACTGGGACTGTCGGCGCGTTTCAGATGGGGAAAGCGAGCCTCGATTGCCGCATTGCGCCGTTTCAGGGCATCGTATTCGGCATCCGTAATCTCGGGCGCGTCTTGGGTATGATAGGCCAGATTGGCACGGATCAGGATTTCGGCCAGGCGCGCCAGTTCAATCCGCGCCTGATCTTCAACCATTTGCCCAACTTCGATCTGCGATCCCATCCTGACCTCTTTGTGTTTCCCCATTACTGATAAGAGGGCACCACAAAGAGGTCCAGAGGGAGAGTGGTGGTCTGCCGTATGAATTCGCCCCGCAAATCACATCGCGGGGCAATAATGTTCAGGCCCCGACGGCCAATGCTTCGTCCATCTCGGCCGCAACCGGATCACGCAGCACATAGCCACGGCCCCAAACGGTTTCGATGTAGTTTTCGCCATCCGTGGCCTCGCACAGTTTTTTGCGCAATTTACAGATAAACACGTCGATAATTTTCAATTCCGGTTCATCCATGCCGCCATATAGGTGGTTCAGGAACATTTCCTTGGTCAGGGTTGTCCCCTTGCGCAAGGAAAGCAGTTCCAGCATCTGGTATTCCTTGCCGGTCAGATGCACAGGTTTTTTATCCACCTCGACTGTTTTGGCATCCAGATTAACACCGATTTTTCCGGTGTGGATGATGGATTGCGAATGCCCCTTGGAGCGGCGGATGATCGCATGGATCCGCGCCACAAGTTCTTCGCGATGGAACGGTTTGGTAAGATAGTCATCCGCGCCAAATCCGAACGCCTTGATCTTGTTTTCGGTGTCGTCCGAGCCTGTCAAAATCAGGATCGGTGTATCCACCCGCGCCAGTCGCAATTGTCGCAGCACCTCGTTGCCATTCATATCCGGCAAACCGAGATCCAAAAGGATCAAATCGTAATCATAAAGTTTCGCCAGATCGATGCCTTCTTCACCAAGATCGGTGCAGTAAACATTCAGATTGGCATGAGTCAGCATCATTTCGATGCTTTTGGAGGTCGTTGGATCGTCCTCAACCAGCAGTACACGCATTCTAGTCTTCTCCGCTTCTTTTACCCTTCAGCAATATGGTTAACCCTGCCCCCAATTGGTTAACTACAAGTTACTATAACGGAACAATTGTAGATTTCCCCTTAAAGTTGTCGATACTTTTGTAAAGAAGTGGTTTTTAGAGCGTTCTCACCATGTTTTTCGATGGCAGATCGCCAAGAATCATACTCTTCCTGGCTAAGACCATAGCGTTCCAGCGCCTCTTTCAAGGGAATCAGTCCGAAAACCACCCCCTTCACCACGGCCGCTTTGCGGCTGGCCACCCATCGGCGTGTGCTGACAGGTGGCAGATCGGCGCGTGTCATGATACTGCCGTCCGGCAGGGTAACGGCGCGCGGACCATCAACTTTCTTTAAATACATCACATATCCCTCTTGCTGGTTTTGCCCAATCTGCGACATCGTGATTAAAGAGGAATGAAACGCGGCCTTGTTAATAGTTCGCATTTTCCTATATTCCGAAATACCTTGCTAACCCTTATGAATGGCCCCCTGATGACCCACCCTGTGAATTCGCTTGGATTTGCCAAGCCCCCGTCCGAAACCCGCGTGGTTGTTGCCATGTCCGGAGGCGTGGACAGTTCTGTTGTCGCCGCTGAATTGGCGCACGAGGGCTATGATGTGGTCGGGGTAACCTTGCAGTTGTACGATCACGGGGCGGCGCTTGCCAAAAAGGGCGCGTGCTGTGCGGGCATCGACATCCATGATGCCCGCCGCGTGGCCGAGGAAATGGGATTCCCGCATTACGTGCTGGATTATGAGAATATCTTTAAGGAAACCGTGATCGACGAGTTTGCCGACAGTTATCTGGCGGGGGCCACGCCGGTGCCGTGCATTCGCTGCAACGAGCGGGTGAAATTCAAGGATCTGCTGGCCACCGCGCGTGATCTGGACGCCGATTGCATGGCGACCGGGCATTATATCCAGCGCAAGGGAGGGGTGAGCGGGGCCGAATTGCATATGGCGGCCGATCCAATGCGCGATCAGAGCTATTTTCTGTTCCCGACCACGCAAGAGCAGCTGGATTTTCTGCGCTTTCCTTTGGGGCATCTAGAATCCAAAGCCGAAACACGCGCCCTTGCGGTAAAACATGGGCTGGCGGTGGCGGATAAACCCGACAGTCAGGATATTTGTTTCGTGCCCGATGGCAATTACGCGGCTTTGATTGAAAAACTGCGCCCCGAAGCAGCAAGCCCGGGCAAGATTGTGGATATGGACGGCAACGTGCTGGGCGATCATCGCGGGGTGATCCATTACACCATCGGCCAGCGGCGCGGCCTTGGCATTGGCGGGCTGGATGACCCGTTATATGTGGTGCGGCTGAATGCCGATACGCGCGAGGTTGTAGTAGGGCCGAAAGACGCGCTGACCACGCGGATCATTCCGGTGCGCGAAATCAACTGGCTGGGGGATGTGCCCTTTGACAGTCAGAAGGAATGGCATTTAGCGGTCAAGGTGCGGTCCACCCGTCCACCACGGGCGGCGATTGTGCGGCCATTGTCGGCCACTACGGCGCAGGTGGAATTGCTGGAGCCGGAAGAAGGCGTTTCGCCGGGACAGGCTTGTGTGTTTTACGAGGATGGGGGCAGCCGGATCTTTGGCGGGGGCTGGATCTGGCGGGGGGAATAGGCTTGGCGCATGAGAACAAGGTTATCCACTCGATCAATCTTGCCGGAGACACGACATGTGTTGATGTGTTCGAGCGGCCGGACGGGACGTTTGGCTTTGACGAGTTTCGCCGCGATTTCGAGGATATGCGGGGCTGGTTCAGCATCGGGCATTTCGACAATCGCGCTTTCCCAACGGTAAAGGCTGCGTTGTCGGATGCGCGCAAATCAATCGGGTGGTTGGAAGAATCCGTCGGGTTTAAAAAGATTCTTGCCTCCGGCGGGGATATTTGAAGAACAAAGATGGGCTATAGTGCGTTTAGCACCGCCTGTGCTGCGCGCAATCCCGGAGGTTCCCGATCGCGGCCAAGGCGCTCCATTGTCAGGGTCATTGCCTCTTGTTGGGCCTTCGGATTGTTCAGCACCTCAAGCACGCCATGGGCGATTTTGTCAGGCACGCAGTTCTTGCCCAGAAATTCCGGCACCACACGGGTTTCGGACACCAAGTTGACCAGCGTTACCGTGTCTACCTTTAGCATCCGGCCAATCAGCAGGCGTGACAGCCAGTTCATATCATAGGCTATCACCATCGGCGTATTGGCCGCCGCCAGTTCCAGCGACACTGTGCCCGAAGCGGCAAGCGCCACATCGGCGGCGGCAAAAGCGGCGCGTTTTTCAGGCAGGTCTGCGGCATCAAGTACCAGCGGGGAAACAGGCCAATCCCCAACCAGTTCCTGCACCCGCGTGGCGACTGAAGGGGCCGCAGGCAGGACGGCGCACAGGTCGGGGCGTTGGCTGTGTAATTGGCGCAGGGTTTCGCCAATGATCGGCATCAGGCGTTCGACTTCACCACGGCGCGAACCGGGTAATGCCAGCATTAGCGGCGCGTCGTTTATGCCATGAAGGGTGCGAAAATCCTGCGCTTGTTTGGGCGTGGCCTGTGGTTCGGCCACCACCGGATGACCGACGAAATCACAGCCCATGCCGGCGGCTTGCATCAAGGATGGCTCGAACGGCAGCAGGGCCAGCACATGGTCAATCACGCGGGCCATCTTGGCCGCGCGGCCCGCTCGCCATGCCCAAACGGACGGAGCGACATAGTGTATGGTTTTGGTATTGCTTTGTGCCTTGACGATTTTGGCCACCCGCAGGCAAAAATCGGGGCTGTCGATGGTGATCAGCGCGTCGGGTTTCTGCGCCAGCACCGCATCGGCACATTCGGCAATCCGCCGTTTTAGCGCACGGTATTTCGGCAGCACCTCGGCCAGTCCCATCACGGAAAGCTCGTCCATTGGAAACTGGCTGTCCAGCCCCTGCGCCTGCATCAATGGCCCGCCAACGCCGGAAAATTCTGCATCGGGTAGAAGTTCCTTTAGCCCAACCATCAGGGCCGCGCCCAAGGCATCGCCCGAAGGTTCCCCCGCGATCAGGTAAAACCGCATCAGCGCGCGTGCAGGAACAGGCCGGTTTCGGCCAGCACCTGTTCCACCGCATCGCGCTGCAATACATTCACCCCGCCCGCAGGAATATAGATACCGGCCAGACCGGCGGTTGCGGCGGCGCGCACAGTATCGGGTCCGATGGTCGGCACATCAAAGCGCATGTCCTGCCCCGGTTTTGGCCCCTTCACCAGCACCCCTTTGGCGCGGCGCAGATGGGCGGGGGTTTGGGCGACAAAACCCAGCATGGCATCGGTGCCCTGAATGGTCTCAATCCCCAGCACCTGACCGCCCGCGACAACCGCCGCTTGGGACACGTCCATCGGCGCAAGGACGGCCAGAATATCCAGCCCCTTTTGCGCATCGGTCACGTCCTGTTTATCCGGCACAGGGCCAATGCGGGTTTCTGCGGGTAACATCAGATCTGGCGCAACTTCATGCGCGGCTTTGACGATAAAGCCTTCTTCGGTGAACACCGCGGCCACTTCGCGCAACAGGGCATCATCCCCCTGCCCCATCGCCGCCATAAGGCGCGGCGCAAGGGCCATCATCTTGGCGTCAAAATTGGCGGGGTTCAGCGCAGGGCGAGACATTGCACCAGCAAAAACCACTTCGGTTACGCCGCGGTCGTGCAACCCGTCAAACAGGGTGCCGAGCCGATCAAAAGCGGCAGGCAGATGGGCCAGAGTGGCGGGTACATCCACATCAACACCGGCAAAGGTTACAAACACCGCTTGCGGATCGCCCGCCGCCAATATCTGCGGCAAAGCACCGGTTCCGGCAAGTATGGCAAGGCGCGGTTCCATGGGCTATTTCGGCGTCAGAAAGGAACGCCCGCTGGTGGCGGAAATGAAATCGACGATTTCCTGCACATAGGCGCTTTCGGTTTCTTCGCCCAGTCGCGCGGCGCGCTCCTGAAAGGCGCCCTCGCCCTGCGCCAACATCTGGTAGGCGGCACGCAGGGCGGTGATATCATCGCGCCCAACACCGCGCCGTTTCAGGCCGACCAGATTAAGACCGTCCAACTCGCCACGCGAGGATTGCACCAGACCGTAGGGGATCACATCATTGGTCACCATGGTCACAGCGCCGATGATGGCCCCGCGCCCGATACGCACGAACTGATGAATGCCCGACAAACCACCGATGATCACATCATCGGCCACCACACAATGACCGGCCAGCGCGGCCTGGTTGGCCATCACCACATTGTTGCCGACAATCACATCATGGCCCACATGGGCGCCGGTCATGAACAGGTTGTCATCGCCCACAAGCGTCACCCCGCCGCCCCCTTCGGTGCCGGTGTTCAGCGTCGCGCCTTCGCGGATGCGGTTGCGTTTGCCTATGACCAGACGGGTTTCTTCACCTTTGAATTTTAAATCCTGCGGAATTTCCCCGACCGTGGCAAAAGGAAAGATCACCGTTTCTTCGCCCACTTTGGTGATGCCGGTGACAACCACATGGCTTTTCAAATGCACCCGTGGGCCCAAAACCACCTTGGGACCGACACAGCAGAACGGACCGATCCGGCACCCTTCACCAATAATGGCGCCATCCTCAACAACGGCGCTGGCGTGGATTTCGGCTGTGGGGTGAATGGCCATTATTTATCCTCGAGCAGGTCAATCATCGCGACGATCTCGCATTCGGCGGCAACTTCGTCGTCCACCTTTGCCACGCCACGGAATTTCCAAATCTTCTTGGACCCGCGCAGCACCTCGACGTGCAGTTCCAGAACGTCGCCCGGCACCACCTTGCGGCGGAATTTGCATTTGTCGATGCTCATGAAATAGACCAGCAACGGTTTGTCGATCAGTTCAAGGGTGATGCCAACCAGAACGGCGGATGTCTGGGCAATCGCCTCGACCGCCATTACGCCGGGGAAAATCGGTGCGCCGGGGAAATGGCCCTGAAACTGTGGTTCGTTAAAGGTGATATTCTTGATGCCAACCGCGCTTTCGTTCGGCTTTATTTCCACCACCTTATCGATCAGCAGAAATGGATAGCGGTGCGGAATAATCCGTTGAATGATACCCAGATCGGCTTCGGTCATCTGCTCGGCCATGTCCCAGTCCCTATTTTTGTTATGTCTTCACTGACCTGATTAACAACTCCGAACCAGCCAGACAAGCGGGCTGTGCGGCGTTAAGGGGTTGTTTTGCGCTATTCTTCCGGTGCGGGGTCTTGGGGTTTACCATCGCCAAGGGTTGCATCAATTCGTTGCAATGCCTCGTCGGTAATATCAACCCCGCTGGCCACGGCAAAAACCGTTCTGCGGTCCAGTACAATCGCGGCACCGCGTTCCTCCATCAGCTTGCCCAGAATCGGCAGGACCAGATTAAGATACGCGGCGCGTTCCTGATCCATCCGGGCGCTCAATGCGCGCGCCTTAACATCCTGGGCCTTGCGGATTTCCTGAACCTTTTCGTCAAACGCATCTGCAAGCGTACGAAAGGCGTCCGGATCCATCATTGCCCGCTTGTCTGTCAGCGCTTTTTCTTCGGCAACCAGCTCGGCCTCGATCCGCCTTAGTTCCTCTTTCAGTATGATTGTATCGGCGTCGATCTGGGCCGCAACCCGTTCGCCATAAAGCGATCCCGTGAACAGGCGGTCCTGATCAATGGTCAGGATCGAATCCCGCACCAGTGGTGTATCCTGTGCCAAAACAGGGCCGCCCCCCAACCCCGCCAAAAGCAGTACCGTCAGGAGGAAGCCCCGCAAACCCATATCAGAATTTCGTCTGGATGGTCAGTTCGAACGAACGGTCGTGGTCATAGGTTTCTTTTTCCAGTGCTTTGGAAAAGTTGAACCGCAGAGGCCCAATGGCTGTTGTCCACAAAATCGAGAACCCGATTGCCGAACGCCAATGAATTTCGTCATCTATCGTCGACCCATATTTGTTGTCCAGATCCCAGACCGCCCCGACATCGTAAAACACCCCTGCCGTTAGGCCGTATTCTTCGGGTAGACCCAGCGGGAATTCGGCATCAAACCGCGCAACAGCAAACATATTACCGCCAAGGGCGTTGCCATTGAAATCGTCGCCATTTCTGGGGCCCAAGCCACGCGATTCAAATCCGCGCATCTTTCTGCCGTTCAGGAAGAACCGGTTATTGATCCGGCTGTTTGTACCGGAAAGCGACGCGATCGCGCCGCCTTCGAATACCGCGCGCAAGGTCACTTCTTCGTTCATGACCTTGGTTTCGGCCCCAAGCAACGCTGTCGTTTTGATGTATTGGGAATCACCGCCCAGACCGGCAAAATCCTGACCAAAGCGCAATACAATCCCTGCATTGGGATTTAATCCGGTCCGGCGGGTATCATAACTGAAATTATATCCCAGTGCGCTGGTAATGACTGTGCCTTCAATTTCTTCGGCCTGAAGAATTGGCGAAGTCACGAGCGGGGCTGCAGGTGCGGTTAGATTGAAAATCCTGTCGGATGACAGTCCGTAATGCACGTCTAGACGGCCATTTTTGCTAACCGGAAATTCCAGCCCGAACGAAAGCCCGGCAACCCGCGTATCAAATGTCGAGTTGAAACTGCTGGTCGTTGTGTAATTGGCCCCCGTGTGGAATTTCACATTCCGCCCCAAAAATGCAGGTTCAACAAACGAGAACGCAGCAGAAGCAGATTCACTGGCGGTATTGAACGAAAAGTTCAGCCCCTGACCACGGCCAAGGAAGTTTCGTTCGGAAAACCCGACAGTCAAACCAAAGCCGCCATCGGTGCCGTAGGATGCGCCGAAATTCAGGCTGCCGGTTGGTTGTTCTGCAACGTTAACGTCAACAATAACCTGATCAGCGGCCGAGCCTTCGCGTGCATTGACATCGGCCTTGCTAAAGAACCCGAGACTGCGAATGCGTTCTGCGGCCTCGCGAATTTCGCGCGGGTTGAAAGGATCTCCCTCAACCACCCTGAACTGTCGGCGGACCACACGGTCCAGCGTTGTCGCGTTTCCTTCGATATCGATCCGCTCGACAAAAATGCGTGGCCCCCGCGAGATAACAAAATCGACATCCAGTGTCAGATCGCGGTCATTGCGCGTAATTCTGGGTTCGACACGAATGAAATTCAGACTTTTGCGAATTGCCAAAAGCTCCAGGCGGGCGATGGTGTTTTCGACCGCCAGCGGTGTATAGGTCTTGCCCGACTTGACCTTGATTGCTTTTTGAAATTCCTCGGCGTCCACTTCGGCAAGGTCGCTTGAGGCGGTCACTTCGCCAAACCGGAACTTTTGTCCCTCGCGGATGTTGAATGTGACAAAGAAACCGTTGCGTTCACGGGCAATTTCGGAATTCACCGACAACACGCGAAAATCAACATAGCCACGGGACAGATAGAAATCGCGCAGAACCTGTTTATCAAATTCGATCCGGTCGGCGATAAAGGTGTCTTTCTGGATGATCGCGCGGAAAAACCCCGCCTGCTTGGTTTCCAGAACCCGGCGAAGCCGACGGTCCGAGAATGCGCGGTTGCCAACAAAGCTGAGGCGCTCGACCTCGACAACCTTGCCCTCGACCACTTCAAAAACCAGATCAACGCGGTTTTCTGAACGGCGAATGATTTTCGGGGTGACCGTCACAGAGTAGCGCCCTTGTTGACCGTAAGCCTCGGTTACAATGGCAGCGTCGGCTTCTGCGGTGGAGGGACTATAAACGTGGCGTGACCGGGATTGGATAATTTGCGCCAGATCATCATCTTTTAGCCGTTTGTTACCCTCAAAATTGATCCGGTTGATGGTGGGGAATTCACGCACCGTAATCACCAAAGTGCCGCCGCGTGGCTCGACCGATACAGATTCAAACAATCCACTATTCAGAATGCGCTGATAAGCATCATTCAACTGGGCCGCAGACACCGTTTCACCACGGGCGATTCCTGCATAGGTAAGGATAGTGGCGGGTTCGATCCGCTGGTTGCCTTCGATTTTCACTTGGTTAAAGCGATAGCTTTGCGCCTGTGCCGCATTGGGCATAGCGATATAAGACATTGATAATGCGAAGAATAAAACCACACATACGCGGCGAATAACTGTTTGAACTGTAGTGCCTGTCACTGCTCTACCGGCTTTTATATCGGTCATGAAACCCAATCCGTTTAGACATCCCTGATATCTCTTGCTAACGGGTCTGTGAGGGCTTGTCAAAAGGCCAAAAAGCCCCCGAACCGTGAACGGCGGGGGCCTCTGCGTTCCCTGACAGGGAAGGATACTGGTAATACAGTCAGTTCAGAGCGAGTGAACCCAAATACGCACCCGCAGACAAGGCTGCGGCAATCGTGGCAAGGTACAGGATACGGTCCCAGTTGATATCAACCAGAAGCGATAATCCGCGAGCGCTGTTTTGCAATGCTTGCATAGGAAGAATCCCACCTTTTTTACGTTCGCCCTAAATATATCCACAGAATAAGGCAGGATTAGGGCAGTTTTCAAAGGCGGTTTTGCCGGTCGGATTTTTCTGACAAACCGTTGCCTTGAAACGAAAAACCGGCAGGCGGAAACCTGCCGGCATTCAATTTTGAGTACTCAACCGGTCCTATCGGCCCAGTGACCACCAGCCCTTGCGCTTTGGCTTGTCTGCCTTTGGCGCGGGTTTAGGCGTTGGTTCGGGGGCCGGTTTTGGCGCAGGTGCTGCTTTAACCGGCTCGACCTCTGGTGCGGCTGTAGGTTCGGGTGCGGCTTCCGGTTTCACCTCGACCTCTTCCACCTTGGCCTTTTTCGCAGCCGGCTTGCGGCGGACGCGTTTTTTGGGCGCGGGTTTCTCATCCTCGGCAGCTGCTTTGGATTTTACGTCCTCTTCAGCTTTCGGAGCCTCGTCAGCATCCGCTTTTTTACGACGACGACGGACCGGCTTTTTCTTCGGCTCTTCGGCGGCTTCTTCCGGCGCGGCCTCTTCGACCGTGGCCTCGACCACATCGGCATCTGCCGCTTTGGCCGATTTGCGCGGCGCCCGTTTACGGGGTTTACGCTTGGGCTTTTCGTCCTCGGCTTTTTCTGCGACTTTTTCTTCGGACTCGGCTGGCGCTTCCGCAGGTGTTTCAACACCGGCGTCATCCTTGGCATCCACTTCAGCTACAGCTTCACCTTCCGGTGCCGCGTCGGTTTTCACTGCCTCTTCGCCATTCTGCGTTGCCTCGGCATTGTCCCCACCACGGCCACGACGGCGACGACGGCGGCGGCGGCGTTTTTTGGGCTGTGCCTCGCCTTCGTCGGCTGTTTCAACCGGTGTTTCTTCCTCGACCACTTCGGCATCGTCGATGTCATCCATGATCGCGGCACTACCGGAAACCACCGGCGCGCTGACCTGTTTGACCACACGGCTGGCGGTTTTGAATTTCTCGATCGAGAAATCGGGCGACACAAGGAACGGATCGGCCTCGATGCGGATCGACAGGCCATAACGGGCCTCGATCTGGGCGATATGTTCGCGCTTGTTGTTCATCAGATAGTTGACGATGCCCACAGGTGCCTTCAACAGAACCTCGCGCGAGCGTTTGCGCGTACCCTCTTCTTCCAGCTGGCGCAGGATCGACAGGGCCAGATTTTCGTCCGAACGGATCAGGCCGGTGCCGTGGCAATGCGAACAAGGCTGCGTTGTGGCCTCGATCATGCCGGGGCGCAGGCGCTGGCGGGACATTTCCATTAGGCCGAAACCGGAAATGCGGCCTACCTGAATACGGGCACGGTCGTTTTTCAACCGGTCCTTCAGGCGCTTTTCAACCGCGTTGTTGTTGCGGCGCTCATCCATGTCGATATAGTCGATCACAATCAGGCCGGCCAGATCACGCAGACGCAACTGGCGCGCCACCTCGTCTGACGCTTCAAGGTTGGTTTTCAGCGCCGTTTCCTCGATGCTGCCCTCCTTGGTCGCACGGCCCGAGTTGACGTCGATCGCCACCAGTGCCTCGGTTACGCCGATCACGATGTAGCCACCGGATTTCAACTGAACCGTGGGGTTGAACATGCT
>CAZIDQ010000040.1:3905-6704 GCA_964538015.1 uncultured Marinosulfonomonas sp. | reverse complement strand
TCGGCCTCGCCTGCTTCGGGGGTGTCTACCGGTGTTTCGGCGACCAGTTCCATTGGCGACGATCCCTCGACGGGGTCTTCGCCCAGATCAACCACATCCATACCGGATGCGCCGTTGCTTTCGACCTCTTTGGTCTCGACGGCATCATCCGACTTGACGTCTTCGGCCTTGCTCTGCGAACGCGAACGGCGGCGGCGTTTGGGTTTTGGTTTCTCGTCTTCCTCGGCCATTGCTTTGGTATAGGCGCGTTCTTCGGCCAGCAGGGCCTCGCGGTCGGCGACGGGGATCTGGTAATAATCAGGGTGAATTTCCGAGAACGCCAGAAAACCATGCCGGTTTCCGCCGTAATCAATGAACGCCGCCTGTAGCGACGGCTCGACCCGTGTAACTTTTGCCAGATATATGTTGCCAGCTAGCTGGCGTTTGTTTTCAGATTCAAAGTCAAATTCCTCAACCTTGGTTCCATCAACCACCACAACGCGGGTTTCTTCCGCGTGGGTGGCATCGATAAGCATCTTTTTAGCCATGTTTTCTCATTGCACCGCGGCAATCGCCGTAGCCCCGGGGGGCTTTTTGATTGCAGGGGGTGTCTTGTAAGGGCGAAGGGGGACGCGCAGCACATGCGCAGGTCGGCCAATCCGGCCCCTGTCGCAGTTTCTGAATTCTTTTCGCGTCGCATCGCGTTTCTATCTCCGGACGCCATATTTGCGTCCAAACTGTTAAGCCCCGGCCAGTTGGCACAAAGGCATAAATACCGGTCTTTCGACCCAATCGGTCTGTTCTGTCGGGAATTGGCAGGTATATTTTTCTGCGTAACCTCGGGAACAGCGAAACTTTTGTCCGGCGGCTCAGCTGCTGTCGCGCTGACCACCTTGGATGGAACATAAGGGGGATGGGGGTGCAATTACAATGGGGAAAATGGTTAATCCGCCGCTTTCCCTTCTTCCTGCTCGCAATAACAGCGCCGCGCCCCCTGAAATATCAAGACCTACGGCGCTGTTAATTATAAATAGATAACCGTAACTTACAGGTAATCAGACCGCGTCAGCCCGTATTTCGCCATTTTTTCGTTCAATGTGCGGCGTGGCAGGCACAACTCGTCCATCACATTGACGATGCTGCCCTTGTGGCGGCGCATGGTGTTGTCGATCAACATCCGCTCGAACGCCTCGACATATTCCTTCAACGGTTTGCCCTCGGTGGTCATCACCGGCTGGGTTTCCTCGTTATCGGCCATCAGCAGGCTGGCAATCGTGCCCGAGCCACGGCGGTTTTGCAGCACCGCCCGTTCGGCCACATTGATCAGCTGGCGGATGTTGCCGGGCCACGGGGCCTGCAACAGTTGCGCGGCCTCTTGCGCCGATACCTCGGGCGCATCACAGCCGTATTCCTCGGCAAACTGCTCGGACAGGCGGGCGAACAGCGTCAGGATGTCTTCGCCACGCTGGCGCAATGGTGGCAGGGTGATTTTCATCGCCGCCAGACGGTAATAAAGATCAGGGCGTAGCACATCCTCGACGGTTTTGTCCTCGGCCTGAAGGTTGGAAATGGCAACGATGCGGGTTTCCGCGGGGCTGCCCTGCTCGTTGATATAAGTCAGCAAGCGCGCTTGCAGGCCATCCGACAGCGCGTCGATATCTTCAAGCACCAGCGTGCCGCCACGGGCCTCCTCGACCAATGGCTGCGGGCCATCGTCCAGCATCGGACCAAACAAACGGCGGCTTAGTTCTTCTTCTTCAAACGCAGCACAGGAAATCAACGAGAATTTTTTGCCCGCCCGCGAACCGACCGCGTGCAGCGCATGGGCCACCAGCGTTTTGCCGGTGCCGGTTTCGCCGTCAATCAGTACATGACCGTCAGCCTGCCCCAGATCCAGAATATCCTCCCGCAGGCGCTCCATCACGGGGGACGAGCCGATCAGTTTCTTCATCACCGCCGTGCCATCGCCCAATTCACGGCGCAGCGCGCGATTGTCCAGCGTCAAACGGCGGCTTTGAGTGGCCTTTTTGGCCAGTTCGGTCATTTTGTCAGGGTTAAACGGCTTTTCCAGAAAGTCATATGCACCTACGCGCATTGCTTCGACCGCCATCGGCACATCGCCGTGGCCAGTGATCATGATTACGGGTAGGCCCGAATCCACGCTCATCAGCCGTTTCAGGAACTGCATCCCGTCCATGCCGGGCATTTTGATGTCGCTGACCACCACGCCCGGATATTCCGGCCCCAGCTTTTTCAGCGCATCCTCTGCGGTGGCAAAGGTTTCGGTATCAAACCCCGACAGGGCCAGCCATTGGCTGATCGACTGGCGCATGTCCTGCTCGTCATCCACAATCGCGATTTTCATTGCTTGTGCCATAATTCGGTATCTCACTCGGCTGCTTCTGTTTCATCTAATAATATAGGCAACTGCACTTCAAATACAGCCCCGCCCACAGTGGCGTTCCTTGCGGTCAGCCGACCGCCCAAGTCGTTTACGATGCCCGAGGAAATGGCAAGCCCCAAGCCAACCCCGTCCCCGGCCTGTTTTGTGGTATAAAACGGCTCGAACAGGCTATCCAGATCCTCGATCCCTGCCCCGTTGTCACGTACCGTCAACAGCGCGGTTTCCCCGGCGGCAAGCAGGATGTCAATCTGCGGATCCTTCACGGTTTTTGTGGCGTCCAGCGCATTGCGAAACAGGTTGATAATGACCTGCTCAATGCGCACCCGATCGCCCAGCACCATCACCGCTTCGCGCGGCATGGTTTTGGTGATTTCCACATGGCGGCGTTTCAGTTGCGGCTCCATCATCGACAGGGC
>CAZIDQ010000040.1:0-3805 GCA_964538015.1 uncultured Marinosulfonomonas sp. | reverse complement strand
TCGGCCACCTGAAGGCTTTTCTCGGCCTTCTCGCGCTCGGCGATTTCCTGCTGTAGGCGCCGGTTAAGCTGGCGGAGTTCTGCCGATTCACGCTGGAAAAACCGCGACTGCACCTGCGCCCTGCGCGACAAGAAGTAAAACGTCAGCGCCAACAGGATGGCAAACCCCATAATTTCCAGCGCCAACACCCCGTTTACCCGCTGGCGTACCGACGCATAGGTTGTAAAGGACGTCATCTTCCAGCCCTGAAACGGGATACGGGCCTCTTGGCGCATCACGCCCGAGCCCAGCAGATTCGACGTGGTGGTGGTCAGCGAAACCCAGTCCGTCGTGGTTTGTATCCCGCGCTCGATTGCCGACGAAGGCGAGCGCCGCTCCAGGGCATCTTCCTCGGTCAGGCCCCGCCATAACGGCTCGGTTGCCAGCAGGATTTCCCCTTCGCTGTCGCTGATAAACACCGCATCCGAAATTCCCGACCAACTGTTTTCGAACTGGTTCAGGTCCACTTCGACCACAATCACCCCGATGGTGCTGCCTGCAAATTCCATCTTGCGCGAATAGGTAAACATCAACCCGCCGCTATCGTCTTTGGACACGGTAAACAGCGTATCACCTGAACGTACAGCGTTGACGAAATACGCGTCAGAATGGTGGTTTGCGCCAATCAGGATACGATCCGAAGCCGCTACAACACGGCCGGAATTGTCCAAAAGCAACAAGGACGCCACACCAATTTCCTCGATATAGGAAATCAGGCGTTGCGAGCTTTGGGCGTGATCATTCGAATTCAGGGCGCCGATCAATGCCGGATCACGGGCCAGCAGCTGCGGCACGATCGAGGATCGACGCAATTCACTGATCAGATTGCCGGTGTACAACGTCATGCGCACCTGCGCGCGGTTGCGGGTGGTTTCTGTAAAGCGTTCGGTCAGCAGCCCGTTGGTAACCCAGACAACCCCCACGGCCATACCGATCAGCAAAAGAATTGCGATCCGCACCGGCCAGGAGTTTCCCGGCAGGCTTTTGCCTGTAATTTTTGTAGGTTTATCCCCGCTCATATGGACAGTCTACGCCCGAACGCATCCCGCCTCAAGCTAGGCGTGCTGCATTGCCCCGACAACCGCGCGGAAAAGCGCCTGCCCATCGGTGCCGCCATGCTTTGCATCCGCCGCCCGTTCAGGATGGGGCATCATTCCCAACACACGGCGGTTCTGGCTAAAGATACCCGCGATATCGGCGGTCGAGCCATTGGGGTTGTCGGCATAGCGAAACGCCACGCGCCCATCGTTTTCCAGCCGTGCAACGGTATCGGCATCGGCGGTATAGTTGCCATCGTGATGGGCAATCGGGAACATCACCTGTTCGCCCTGACTGTACCCCGACGTATAGGCGCTATTGGTGTTTTCCACCGTCAGGGGAATGGTCTTGCAGATGTATTTCAGGTTGGCATTGCGCAGCAGTGCACCGGGCAGCAGGCCGGTTTCGGTCAGGATTTGAAAGCCGTTACAGACCCCCAGCACATAGCCCCCTGCCTTGGCATGATCCACCACCGCGCGGCAAATCGGAGATTGCGCCGCAATCGCGCCGCACCGCAGATAATCGCCAAAGGAAAAACCGCCCGGAACACCGATCATATCCAGCCCCTTGGGCAGGGATGTTTCCTTGTGCCAGATCATCGTGACATTGGCACCGGCGGCGCGAAAGGCAACTTCCAGATCACGGTCACAGTTGGACCCCGGAAAAACGACAATCCCGACCCGCATCACAGTATCTCGATGCTGTAGGATTCAATCACCGTATTGGCCAGCAGCTTCTCGCACATCTCGCCCACGGTTTTTTCGGCGGCGGCAGCATCGGTTTCGGCCAGATCCAGCATGATCACCTTGCCTTGCCGTACCCCGTTTACCCCGTCAAAACCCAAAGCGTCCAGCGCATGGTGCACCGCCTCGCCTTGCGGGTCCAAAACCCCGCTTTTCAGCATCACAGTCACACGTGCTTTCATCCCCTGATCCCCCTAATTGACAAGCGTTGGTTTGCCGGGCTGCGGCCCGTTGGTTGGCAGCACGCCCAGACGACGCGCCACTTCGGTATAGGCATCGGCCAGATTGCCCAGATCACGGCGAAACACGTCCTTGTCCAGTTTCTGACCGGTTTCGACGTCCCACAAACGGCAACTGTCGGGGCTGATTTCATCGGCCACGATCAGCCGCTGGAAATCACCATCCCAGACACGGCCGATCTCAATCTTGAAATCCACCAGTTTAATGCCGACGGCCATCATCACGCCGGACATGAAATCATTCACCCGCAGCGCCAGCGACACGATATCGTCCAGATCCTGCTGACTGGCCCAGCCAAAGGCGATGATGTATTCCTCGGGCACCAACGGGTCGCCCAATGCGTCATCCTTATAGGAAAACTCGACAATCGGGCGCGGCAGTTGTGTGCCTTCTTCGATCCCCAGACGTTTGCTGATCGAACCGGCAGCCACATTGCGCACAATCACCTCCAGCGGAATGATTTCCACCTGCCGGATCAACTGTTCACGCATATTCAGACGTTTGATGAAATGGGTCGGCACACCGATCTGCATCAAACCTTTCATAAAGAATTCGCTAAGGCGATTGTTCAACGCGCCCTTGCCGTCGATCACGTCCTTTTTCTCGGCGTTGAAGGCGGTGGCGTCATCTTTGAAATATTGAACCAATGTGCCAGGCTCTGGGCCTTCGTACAGAATTTTGGCTTTGCCTTCGTAAATCATCTTGCGTCGCGACATGGGGTCTCCGATCCGGCTGGGCGCCCAAATTAAGTGCCTGTTGCCCGCGCCTATACGACATGCCCTGCCATCCCGCAATCCCGCAATGGCACGCAAGGGACGATAATCTGTCGCTGCCCCCTTGCGATATGCGGCCTGCAAGGGCATATCAGGTGTGAACACATATGTTTTTTCCAAGCGAGGATATGATGAGCACATTCGACGACCGCGAAAGCGCATTCGAGAACAAATACGCCCATGACGCCGAGATGCAGTTCAAGGCAAATGCGCGTTGCCATAAACTGTTGGGCCTGTGGGCCGCTGAAAAGCTGGGTAAATCCGGCGACGAGGCTGCGGCCTATGCCAAGGAAGTGGTCATTGCTGATCTGGAAGAAGCGGGTCACGAGGACGTTGTGCGCAAAGTTTCCGGTGATCTGGGCGACAAAGCCAGCGCTGATGAAATCCGCGCCAAAATGGACGGATTGCTGGCCATTGCCAGAGAACAGGTTATGTCAGAAGTCTGATATTTCAGCGCCTTACGTGGCGACATTACAGCACTAAATTCGGGCGCTCCATTCGGGGCGCCCGTTTTTTATAGATCAAATTTGAGCTGTTAAGCCCAAGGCAATACCACGCTGCTATCCCCTGTCCAGTTCTGAAGGGCAAAGGGGACGTAATGCCAAAGCCGACATCATCCATTGTGGCGATTCAGGTCCGCAAACACGCCCCGCGCCAAGGGGTGATGCTGCTGTTGGCCGCCGGTTTCGTGGCGCTGTTTTACGAGCGCCTGTCGGGGCTGGATTTTTCGGCCATCTGGCACGGATTCCATGCGGTTGGCATGGCGCAATGGGCCGGTGCATTGCTGGCCACGGGGTGCAGTTTCTGGGCCGTTGGCCGCTATGACGCGGTGGTGCACCGGATTTTGACAACCCGAACCTGCGAAAAACAGGCACGCCGCGCGGGAATCGCCGGAATCGCGATTTCGCAAACGCTGGGCATGGGGGTGTTCACCGGCGCATTGGTGCGCTGGCGGATGTTGCCGGACGTGTC
>CAZIDQ010000039.1:0-18270 GCA_964538015.1 uncultured Marinosulfonomonas sp. | reverse complement strand
TGATGTTCGAGGCGATGATCGGCTATTTCCAGATGCGCGATGCGCTGGTGGGGATAGCGGGGTAACAGCGGTTACTTCCCCCTCGGTTTCGCCCGCAATGTCGGATCGGCCTTGGTCGGGTCCTCGGGCCAGGGGTGTTTCGGGTAACGCGCGCGCATGTCTTTGCGCACATCGCTATAGGAACTGGCCCAGAATCCCGGAATGTCCATTGTGGTCTGCACCGGCCTGCGGGCGGGCGACAGCAGGGTGACGCGCAGGGGGGTGTGGCCGACTTTGGGGTGGCTGGTGACGCCAAACATTTCTTGCAGTCGCAACGTGATCTCGGGGGCTTCGCCAGAGTAGTCAATCGGGATTTTGTTGCCCAGCGGGGTGGTGAAATGTGCCGGTGCCTCACGGTCCAGCCGCTGCATCTGGTCCCACGTCAGGATGCTGCGCAACGGTTCCAGCAGGTTCAGGGATTTCAGATCATTGGCGGTTTTGATGCCGGTCAGGTAAGGCAGAAGCCAGTCGTCAATCGTATCCATCAGCGCCCCGTCGGTACATTCCGGCATCCCGTCCACCAGCAGCACCCGCGCCTGAAACCGGCGGGCGGCGTCACTCCACGGCAGGCCCAGATCACGCACGCCATCCAGCATGGCGCGTGCCAAAGCCTCGTCCGGCGCATCGCGCCAGATGCGGTCCGACAACACCAGCGCGCCGAACACCTCTTGCTGTCGCGCCACCACGCGGCGGTCACGTTTGCTCCATTCGCAATGGTCGCGCCAAGTGATCCGGTCAGCGTAAAGGGCACGCAAACCGGCCTCGGAAATTTCCACCGCCTGCCGGATGCGGGCCTCGCGGGCGTCGCCGTCCAGATCGGTGGCGACCAGCAGGCGCCCGCCCGCCATAGGATCGTCCTCGCGCATCATCGCCCCTTTGCCGCCGGACAACACCCAGCGCGGCGTGTCCCCCTTGCGGCGCAAGCCAATGCGGTCGGGATAGGCCAGCGCCGCCATTTCACCCAGCGACAGGCGGTCAGCGGTTTTGCCACGGCGCAGGCGCTTGGCCTCGGCGCGGATGCGGTGGATGGGGCCAGCGTTGGCCTGATATGGCCGTTCCGCGCTAAAACGCTTCAGATCAGTCAGCGCCTCGATCCGCAGAGCCAGATCAACGGGCGCGCCGCGCAACGGGTCGCGTTCGGCCAGCAGGGCTGCCAGCAGCGCTGCCTGATCCCCCGCCACGGCCACCATATGCGCCAGACGCGGGTGCAGGGGCAGGGCGGCCAAGGCGCGGCCATGATCGGTGATCCGCCCATTATCGTCCAGCGCGCCCAGTTGGTTCAGCAACGCTTTGGCCTCGGCATAGGCGCCGGGGTTGGGCGGGGTCAGCAGGGCCAGATCATCGGTGCTACCAACCCCCCACAGCGCCAGTTCCAGCACCAGTCCGGTCAGATCGGCGGCCTCGATTTCGGCGGGGGGGAAGGGGGCCATGCCGCCCTCTTCGCCTTTGGTCCACAGCCGGTAACAGGTGCCCTCGGCCACACGCCCCGCGCGGCCGCGGCGCTGGGTGGCTTCGGCTTTGGTTACCCGTTCGGTCACCAGCCGTGACATGCCCGATGCGGGGTCGAACCGCGCGCGCCGTGCCTGCCCGCAGTCGACCACCACGCGGATGTCGGCAATGGTCAGCGAGGTTTCGGCAATCGCCGTGGCCAGCACGATCTTGCGGCCCGATTGGGCGGGGGCGATGGCGGCGCGCTGGGCCTTGAAATCCATTGCGCCAAACAGGGGGTGGACGTGGCAATCTGCGGGCAGGTCCGACAGCATCCCCGCCACCCGCCGGATTTCGCCTTCGCCCGGAAGGAACACCAGCACACCGCCGGTTGTTTCGGCCACCGCCTGTTTTACCAGCGCCCCCGCCGCATCGGGCAGGCGTTTGCCCTTGGGCAGGGGCCGCTCCAGCCAGCGGGTTTCAACGGGGTAGGAGCGCCCTTGCGAGGTGATCACCGGCGCATCGTCCAGCAGGGCGGCGACGGGTTCGGCGTCCAGCGTGGCGGACATTACCAGCAGCAACAGATCCTCGCGCAGGGCGCCGCGCACTTCCCATGTCAGGGCCAGCCCCAGATCGGCGTTCAGGGATCGTTCGTGGAATTCGTCAAAGATTACAGCGCCGATGCCGTCCAGTGACGGGTCGGACTGGATCATACGGGTCAGGATGCCTTCGGTGACGACTTCGATGCGGGTCGCTTTGGACACCTTCGCCTCGCCCCGTATGCGGTAACCAACGGTCGCGCCTACCTTTTCGCCCAAGGTCTGCGCCATCCGTTCTGCCGCCGCGCGGGCGGCCAGCCGGCGGGGTTCCAGCATCAGGATGCGGCCCTTGCATAGATCGGCCTCGAGCATCGCCAAAGGCACCCGCGTGGTTTTACCAGCCCCCGGTGGCGCTTGTAGCACCGCGCGGCCATGATCGCGCAAGGCGGGGATCAGGGCGGGCAGGGCATCATCAATGGGCAAGCGGGTTGTCATAGGGGTGTTATCGGGGATGGGGTGTAAAAACACCATATGAAAACCGGTGAGTGTTCCGCCGGATTACACGTTGATAATGGTATGCTGCCCCTGCGCCGCACCTTCAACCGAACGATCCGCCTGTGGCAAGACCTCTGGCAGTACCAGCGCAATTGCCAGCAAAACCATCAACCCGATCATTTTCAGCATATTCAAACGTGCCATATCGATGTTCCTTCTTTTCTATTCATGTGCCTTGGGCTTATGATGCGGCCAACGTGGCGGGCTAACCAATATCGGCCCGCTGTTATCGGATAACGGGCAGTAAAAAGGGCAGCCGCCTATGGATATTTCAGACCTTGCAAGCCGTGTGATTGCCGGTGAGCGCCGCGCCTTGGCCCGTGCTATCACCCTGATCGAAAGCGCGCGCAGTGATCACCGCGAACAGGCGACCGCCCTGCTTGAAGCCGTCAAAGGTGAGGGGCGTCAGGCGCTGCGTATCGGGCTATCCGGCACGCCTGGCGTTGGCAAATCCACCTTTATCGAAGCCTTTGGCGTGATGCTGACAGGACAGGGCAATCGCGTGGCGGTGCTGGCGGTGGACCCGTCCTCGACCCGTTCCGGCGGGTCCATTCTGGGTGATAAAACCCGCATGGAGCGCCTGTCGCGCGACCCGAATGCCTTTATCCGCCCATCCCCCAGCCAGACCGCGTTGGGCGGTGTGGCGCGGCGCACCCGCGAGGCGGTGATGCTGTGCGAGGCCGCTGGCTTTGACATTGTGCTGATCGAAACCGTTGGCGTGGGGCAATCGGAAACCATGGTGGCCGATATGTCGGATCTGTTCATTCTGCTGCTGGCCCCTGCGGGCGGCGATGAATTGCAGGGCGTGAAACGCGGCATCATGGAAATTGCCGATATGATCCTGATCAACAAGGCCGACGGCGATCTGCTACCCGCCGCCACCCGCACCTGTGCCGATTACGCCGGTGCCCTGCGCCTGCTGCGCAAACGGGCGCAGGACCCTGATGGTTTCCCCAAGGCGATGCTGGTGTCTGCACTGTCGGGCAAGGGACTGGAAACTGGATGGAGCGAAATGCAGACGCTGACACAGTGGCGCAAGAAAAACGGCCACTGGGACGCCATGCGCGCCCGTCAGGCCCGCCACTGGTTCGAGGAAGAGGTGCGGCTGGGGTTGCTTGCACAGCTAAACAACGGGGCGGTGCGCGAGCGGCTGGAGCAATTGGGGCAGGCCGTGGCCAAGGGCGAAATTACCGCCACCAATGCCGCGCGGGAATTGTTGCAAGGGCTGTAAGGCTAACGGTCATCGCGAACGTCTTCGACGATCCGGCGAACCGTATCGGCATCTACCATCAGCGCCTGCGCGGTTTTGATGAAAAACGCGTGTTCGGACTCGATGATCTGCCCGTCCGCTGCAATCACGGCAAACACGGCCTTTAGCACCAGTTCCTTTTCTTCTGGTCCCAACCCTGCGCCAAAAGCCTTGAATTCATTTTCCGTGGGTTTTGGCGATGCTTTGGCAACAATTGCACGGATGCGCTCCTTTGGCAGTGCCTCGCCGGTCATCTGCTTTGCAATCTCTGCGATTGTCGCCACTTCGCTGTCATCCAGTGATCCGTCCGATATGGCGGCATGGCACATCGCGTCAACGATCTGTGTCGCCACCTTTGGCATCTCGCCCATTTCGGCCTTGCGGGCGGATTTGCGTCGCGCCCCGCCTGCGAATTTCATCAGCAGGAACAGCACCCCGAGGGCAATCAATGCCAACCCGCCAAACCCGCTGGCGATCTGGTTCAGGGTCATTTTGGGTTTTGCGGGTAAATCCGCACTGATCAACCCGCGGCTTTGTGCCTCTTTCAACTCGGATTCCGGTATGTCGTAATAGGTTTCGCTGTCGCAGCCATTTGTCGCCAAAGCATATCCATGCGACGTGCGCCAGAACCCCAGATAGAACAAATGATATTTGCTAGAGAAATGGCACAACGCCATCGGTTTGCCGTCCGGCCCTTCGATGCCGGTGGTTTCAATCAGATCCAGCGTGTCCTGTGTACCATAAACAATCGGTAACCCGCGCGCCTCGGCCCGGGTGGGGATGGTCAATTGAAAGGTGAGGATGAAAAGGGCGGCTACCAGAATACGCATGGCTTTACTCGCTTATCTATTACACAATAGACAAACCCTAAGTTGCAGGCGCGTGCGGGTCAACTGCAGTGATCAAAAGCAGGCAATAAACCACCCCCTTCCCAAAGTCGCCCAAATCGGGTAGCGTCACCAGACAACCATGACGAGGATATGCCGATGATCTATTTCAGGACCCTACCGCGAGCGTAAACCGCCGGTCCTGTTGGGCTGGCATTCGCCGCCCGATCATCCAAGTCTATTTCCCCTAAATCCAAGAGCCTCTGTCATGTTCCGTTTCTTTGAAAACCTTGTCGACCCTTTTGCGCCGTTTGACGAACAAACGCCGCCCAAAGCCCTGTGGCCTTATTTACGCAGTCAATACGGCCCGTTCAAAAAACTGATGATCTGGATGGCGTTGACCGGTGTTCTGGTGGCGATAGTCGAAACCGGCCTGATTTTCTATTCCGGACGGGTGATCGACCTGATGAACGCCAGCACCACCGGCGAATTCTGGTCTGCGCACGGGGTTGAGCTGCTGCTTGCAGCGCTGTTCATCCTGTTCCTGCGCCCCATCGCGATTGCCCTGAACAAGCTGTTTTTGGAACAGGCATTCGCTGGCAATATGCAAACACAGGTGATGTGGCGGGCGCATAAGCACCTGCTGGGGCAATCCTCGACTTTTTTCCAGAACGATTTTGCCGGTCGGCTGGCGAACCGCGTGATGCAATTGCGCGTCGCGGTCGAGGACGTGACCTATATGTTTTTCGAGGGCATCTGGTTTGCGCTGACCTATGTGATCAGCGCCATCCTGATCCTGTCGCAAATGGATGTGCGGCTGGGCCTGCCGTTGGCGCTGTGGGTTGTGATCTATGTCTCCTATGTGCGCCTGATCTCGCGGCAGGTGGCCGTGGCCGGGGAAAAACTGTCGGACAGCCGCTCGCTGGTGACGGGGCGGATTGTTGATAGTTACTCCAATATCGAAAGTGTGAAACTGTTCGCCCATGGCGGCAGCGAGGAAAACTATGCCCGCCGCGCGATGCGCCGGTTCCAGCTGCGGTTTTTCCAGTTTGTACGCCTGATGACGAAAATGTCCTTCGGGCTGAACTTTCTGAACGGGTTGCTGATTGTCGGGGTTCTGGGCATGGCGGTTTGGCTGTGGTCGATCGGTGAAATTTCGATCGGCGAGGTGGCGGCGGCTTCGGCCCTGACCATCCGTCTGAACGGGATGAGCGGCTGGATCATGTGGCTGGCAATCCGCATCTTCGAGCAGGTCGGCGTGATCCGCGAGGGTCTACGCTCGGTTGCGGTGGCGCATGATGTGACCGACGGCCCCGACGCACCCGTGCTGGCCATCGGTAAGGGCGAGATCGAGTTTCGTGATGTGTCGCACCATTACGGGCGCGACAGTGGCGGGCTGGATCATGTGTCGATGACCATCCCGTCTGGCCAAAAGGTGGGGCTGATCGGGCGCTCGGGGGCTGGAAAATCCAGCCTTGTGAACCTGCTGCTGCGGTTTCGCGATGTCGAGCAGGGGGAAATCCTGATCGACGGGCAAAACGTGGCGCATGTGACGCAAGACAGTTTGCGCCACGCCATTGGTATGGTGACGCAGGATTCGTCCTTGTTGCACCGCTCGGTGCGCGACAACATCCTGTATGGCCGCCCCGATGCGGATGAGGGCCAGATGATTGCCGCCGCCAGACGGGCCGAAGCGCATGAATTTATCCTTGATCTGTCCGACCCGCATGGGCGCACCGGCTATGACGCCCAAGTGGGTGAACGTGGTGTGAAACTGTCGGGTGGTCAGCGCCAACGCATCGCCATCGCCCGCGTGATCCTGAAAAACGCCCCCGTTCTGGTGCTGGACGAGGCCACATCAGCGCTTGACAGCGAAGTCGAGGCGGCGATCCAGCAGACGCTTTACGGTGTGATGGAAGGCAAAACCGTGATCGCCATCGCGCACCGTTTGTCGACCATCGCGCAGATGGACAGGATCATTGTGCTGGATCAGGGCCGCGTGGTCGAGGACGGCCCGCACGAGGCGCTATTGGCGAAAAACGGCATCTATGCCGGCTTGTGGCATCGTCAATCGGGTGGATTTCTGGGGTTGGATACATAATTCCCCGATATTCCCCGTTCTGCGCGCGTGAATCACTTGACGCCCCCCCGGATTGCGCCTAAACCGCGCAAACGGAATTCAGGGCACTGCTATGATTCACTCATGACGGTGCCCTATTGTATTATCGAGCCGCCCACCGCAAATGATTGTTCGGGCTGGCGCTGAGACAAGGAAGAAAACAATGGCACGTCGTTGCGAACTGACCGGAAAAGGCCCAATGTCTGGCAACAATGTCAGCCACGCGAAAAACAGAACCCGTCGCCGGTTTCTGCCCAACCTGAACGACGTGACACTGATGTCCGACGTTCTGGGTCGCTCTTTCAAACTGCGGATTTCGGCCGCTGCCCTGCGCACAGTTGACCACCGCGGTGGTCTGGACGCCTTCATGGCCAAAGCCAAAGACGCCGAGCTGTCGGACAAGGCGCTGAAGATCAAGAAAGATATTTCCGAAGCACAGGCCGCCGCCTAAGTCGCTTTCGGTTTTGATGAATTGAAAAGGCCCTGCCGTTTGGCGGGGCTTTTTGTTTGGGGTTTGCCAATGCCCCGTCATTTCGCAAAATGGCGGCGCCGCTTCTTGACGATTGCAAGCACTCAGCCGCCGGCAGCGCATTGCACTGCAATGCACGAGATATCTCTCCTCAAGGAGGGCGCTTTTGAACTGCTGTTGCATTTGGAAATACGGCACCAGTGGTGCAGGACTAATAAGTCCAGATCCTTGGTTGGGTGCTGCCATTTTTCGCAATGACGGGGTGTGGTTGTCGGGTGCTGGCAAAAGAATTCCCTTTCGGAGCGCTCAATTTTCGTCATAGTTCGCCAATGGTTCTGAGCATAGATAATCGCACAGCCCGTCGTTTGTGGTTATACGCGCAGGGGTTGGCAAAGGCTCCGGTGGGGCAATCCGATGTGATTGGGATCATCCGGCGGCTTGGGTTTGTGCAGCTGGACACCCTTCGCAACGTGGCCCGTGCGCATGATCATATTTTATGGAGCCGTGATCAGACGTATCGTGAGGGCGATCTGGAGGGGCTGCTGGCGGCGGGCGAGGTGTTTGAGCATTTCACCCATGATGCGTCGTGTTTGCTGATGGAAACCTATCCCTACTGGCAGCGGCAGTTCCGGCGCTATGCTGACAAGATGGCGAACCAGTCTTATTACAAGACGAAAATGAAGTCGGCGGATATTGCGGCCATTCTGGAACGGGTCAGGGCGGAGGGGCCGCTTTCGACCCATGCGTTTGACACCAAGGCCAAGCAGAAAAAGGGGATGTGGGCGCGACCGCCGCATAAGGTCGAGCTGGACAAGATGTGGTATTCGGGGGTGTTGGCGACCTCGCATCGCAAGGATTTCACCAAGTTCTACGATTTGACCGAACGGGTTATTCCGGCAGATCTGCGCGGGGTGGCGCATTCGGACGAGGTGCAGATGGATTGGCTGTGTCGCGCGGCTTTGGTGCGGTTGGGGTTTGGCACAGTCGGGGATATTCAACGGTTCTGGGGGGCGATGAGCGCGGTTGAGGCGAAGGCTTGGGTGGCGGGTGCAAGATTGGTGCCGGTTAAGGTTCAGGCGCGGGATGGAAGCTGGCGCGAGGCTTTTGCGCTTGAGGATATCGAGGCACGGCTTGCTGCGGTTGCGGCACCGACGTCGCGATTGCGGATCGTGAATCCGTTTGATCCGGTGGCGCGGGATCGGGAGCGGTTGGCCACCTTGTTCGGGTTTGACTACAGGATCGAGATTTTCGTGCCGGCAGCCAAGCGCAAATGGGGGTATTATGTTTACCCCCTGCTGGAGGGGGACCGGTTTGTCGGGCGGATTGATATGAAAGCGGACCGGGCCAAGGGGGTGCTGGTGGTGAAACAGGTTTGGTGGGAACAAAGTGTTCGGGCAACGGCTGCGCGGATTAGCAAGCTGGAAGCCGAGGTTGGGCGGATGGCGCGGTTTGTCGGGGTGGAAGATATCCAGTGGGATTGCGCCGCCTTCGGCGTCGCCCCAAGCGCGCGCCCCTGACGGGGCACACGCATTTGCCTGCGGCGCAGGTATTTGGGAAAAGAAGAAGGATAGGGGTATTACCCCTAGCAATTCGGGATATTCACCGCCAACCCGCCAAGGGATGTTTCTTTGTAGCGTTCGCTCATGTCCACACCGGTCTGGCGCATGGTTTCGATGCAGGAATCCAGTGGCACCAGATGGGTGCCATCGCCGCGCATGGATAGGGATGCAGCGGAAACGGCCTTGATCGCGCCCAGCCCGTTGCGCTCGATACAGGGCACCTGCACCAGTCCCTTGACCGGATCGCAGGTCATGCCAAGGTGGTGTTCCAATGCGATTTCGGCCGCGTTTTCCACCTGTTGCGGGGTGCCACCCAGCACCGCGCACAGCCCCGCTGCCGCCATTGCCGAGGCCGAGCCGATTTCGGCCTGACAGCCGCATTCCGCGCCCGAGATCGAGGCGTTATGTTTGATCAGCCCACCAATCGCGCTGGCAGTCAGCAGGTATTCGGGGATGCGTGATACCGATGCGCCCGGCACATGGTCCAGCCAATAGCGGGCCACCGCAGGCACCACGCCCGCCGCGCCGTTGGTGGGGGCGGTGACGACTTGTCCGCCGGCGGCGTTTTCCTCGTTCACGGCCATGGCATAGACGCACATCCAGTCGTTGATGGTGTGGGGTGCGGTCAGGTTCAGGCCCGCTTCGGCCAGTAGGGATTGATGAATATCATGGGCGCGGCGTTTGACGTTCAACCCACCGGGCAGGGTACCGGCGGTGGACAACCCGCGGTCGATGCAGGCGTTCATGACTTCCCACAGTCGGGTCAGACCGGTTTCGAATTCATTGATGCCCATATGGGTCAATTCGTTGGTGCGCTTTAGGTCGGCAATGGATTTTCCGCTTTTGACTGCCATATCCAGCATCATTTCGGCGTTTTCAAACGGATAGGGGCGGGTGGCATCGCGGGCATCCAGAACCGGCTCTAACGCCTGTTCGGCCTCGGTCACAACAAAGCCACCACCGATGGAATAATAGGTTTCCTGTAACACCACATCACCCTGCGCATCCGTTGCCATCAGGATCATGCCGTTGGCGTGGCCAGGCAGGGGGTGATCGTAGTCGAAAACCAGATCGCGGGCGGGGTTGAATTCCAGCGCTGACAATCCTTCTGGCCGGACCAGTTTTTGTGCCTTGATATCCGCCAGTACCGCTTCGGCCTGATTGGCGTCATAGGTTTCGGGCAGGAACCCCGCCAGCCCCAGAATGGTGGCCCGATCGGTGGCATGGCCAACGCCGGTAAAGGCAAGCGATCCGTGCAGGGACGCCCGCAACCCGTGCGCCTGAAACGGCGAGGCGCGCAGCAGGTCCAAAAACCGGCCCGCCGCCACCATTGGCCCCATCGTATGGGAGGACGAGGGGCCAACCCCCACCTTGAACATGTCAAACACGCTTAGAAACATCCGCGCCGCTTCCTTTGTCTGTCTTCGCAAAGGTCATGAACGCATATGGCGGTGGCAAAGCAAGTCCAAAAACGACGGGGTGGCGGGGGGAAGCGGTGACTTGGCTATTTCACCGCCTGTTTGCGCCGTCGTAATGCCAGCCCGTCGCGCATGTTTAACGACAGAAGGGTGATGTTGATGGCGCCCGCGATGACTTCTAGCGTTTGCACGCTGTAGAACACGGTGTCAAACGCGCCGGACTGCGCTTTGGAAGCAAGGAAAAACGCGCTGGGGAGCAGGATGAGCGCTCCGTTTGCGGCAATGAACTTCATGCGCATGGCCTTGCGGGCAACTGCGGGCAGTTTCCAGCCCTTGCCAAGACTGGATCCACTTGCCCCCGCTGCGATCATTGCGGGTATCAATAAAAGCATACCGTATAAAACGGCTGTTTTGACGGTGGCGATTTGGGCGTGGGTACCAAAAATCTCGCTTAATAATGTCGAGGTCCAGAAGGTGAGGATGGTCAGCAGGGCGATGGTGCCAGCGATGGCGTGTAGAACGGGTTTCATGCGAATCTCCTATATACATAGCATGCTATGTATATAAAGATTGCATAGCATGCTATGCAAGTGCTAATTTGCCCCCATGACAGATTTCAAATCCGAATCCGCCGGTTTTCTGGCCAATCACATGGCCCGTTTGTTCGAAAAGGGGCTGCAGCGCCGGATCGAGCCTTTGGGGCTGGCGCCTGCGCAATTCATGGCCTTGCTGGTGTTGTGGCAGCAGGACGCGCTCACCCAGCAGGATTTGCGCCTGCGTCTTGATGTCGAGCAGGCAACCATGGCCAACACCCTGAAGCGGATGGAGCGCGACGGGCTGGTCACGCGCCGCGCCCACGCCACCGACAAACGCGCCCGTCTGGTTTACCTAACGGATAAGGCGCGGGAATTGCAGGAAGGGGCATTGGCGGCGGCAAAGGCGCAGAACGTGCAGGCGCTGGGCGGATTGACTGTGGAAGAGCGTGCGCAACTGGTTTCGCTGATGCAACGGGTGACCGCACGAATGAAAACACCTGATGCGTCCTAATTGCCCCTCGCCGTGGCGCATATGATCCCGTATAACCCTGCCAACAAACTGGGGAGTCGCATATTATGACCGGAGAACTTTCGCCAATCGACAAGGCCAAATTTGTCGCTGCCAAACGGGCTGTGGATTATGTCGAGGATGGCATGCGTGTCGGCCTTGGCACCGGATCGACTGCCGCGTGGATGGTGCGCTGTTTGGGCGAAATGGTCCGCGAGGACGGCTTGAAAATCAAGGGTGTGCCAACGTCTACCCGTACTGCCGATCTGGCGCGTCAGGTCGGGATCGAAGTGATCTCGCTGGACGAGGCAAAGTGGCTGGATGTCACCATTGACGGCACCGATGAATATGACGGCAACCTGAACCTGATCAAAGGCGGCGGCGGGGCGCTGTTGCAGGAAAAGATCGTCGCCACGGCATCCGATATGATGGTGGTGATTGCCGATATTTCCAAGCGGGTGGAAACGCTGGGCGCCTTCCCGCTGCCGATTGAAGTGATCCCCTTTGGCTGGCAAACCACCAAGGCGTTGGTCGAGGAAACGCTGGTCAGCATGGATGTGCTGGGCAACAATGTGACCCAGCGTATGAACGGTGAAATTCCGTTTATCACGGACGAGGGCAACTATATTCTGGATCTGCACCTGAACCGTATCGGCAACCCGCGCCAGTTTTCGCTGGTGATCAACCAGATCCCCGGCGTCGTAGAAAACGGGCTGTTCATTGACGTTTGTGACGCGGTTGTGATCGGCTACGGGGATGGCAAAGTCGAAGTGCGCGACATAAATGCAGGAACTATACAGGAAGATCGTATCGAATTTGCCGAGAGCGATAACCTGTTCACCGATCTGACCGATTAACCTTTTCAAAAGGGCGCGAGCATTATGAAGTTTGATTACGATCTTTTCGTCATTGGCGGCGGCTCCGGCGGGGTGCGTGCGGGGCGTTTGGCGGCATCCGAAGCCGGGGCCAAAGTGGCGCTGGCCGAAGAATACCGCATGGGCGGCACCTGTGTCATTCGCGGCTGTGTGCCTAAAAAGCTGATGGTGTTTGCCTCGGCCTATAGCGGGGCCAATGCGGATGCGCGCGCCTATGGCTGGTCGGATGCCAGTATCGGTGCGTTTGACTGGCCACATTTCAAGGCCAAGCTGGATGCAGAACTGGACCGGCTGGAAAACATCTATCGCACCAATCTGGCCAAGGCGGGCGTCGAGATTTTCAATGCCCGTGCCGAAATGGTGGATGCGCATACCGTCAAGCTGTCGAGTGGCGAAACATTCACCGCGAAACACATCCTGATTGCGGTTGGCGGGCGTCCATTTACACCCAATTTCGAAGGTTCCGATCTGACGATCACCTCGAATGATATCTTCAACCTTGAAAAACTGCCACGTTCCATCCTGATCGTTGGCGGTGGGTTTATTGCCTGCGAATTTGCCTGCATCCTGAACGGGTTGGGCGTTGAAGTGACGCAATTCTATCGCGGCGCGCAAATCCTGCGCGGGTTCGATGACGAGGCCCGCGGGCATGTTGCCGATCTGGTGCGCGAACGCGGGGTGGACTTGCATGTCGGCACCGATGTGATGAAAATCGAGAAGGACGATCGCGGGCTATGGGTGAAATGCACCACCGGTCATGACCACCATTTTGACGCGGTGATGTATGCCACCGGACGGGTGCCCAATACCGACAATCTGGGGCTGGAAAACACCGGTGTTGAACTGGGCCGCAAGGGCGAAATCATCGTCGATGACTACTCGCAAACCGCTGTGCCTTCGATTTACGCCGTGGGCGATGTGACCGACCGGATCAACCTGACACCGGTTGCCATCCGCGAAGGGGCAGCCTTTGTCGATACCGTGTTCCACGGCAAACCGACCAAAGCCGATCACGAACTGGTCGCCAGCGCCGTCTTTACCCAGCCCGAACTGGGCACCGTCGGCATGACCGAGGAAGAAGCGCGTGATCAGGAACCGATCGAGGTTTATTCCGCCACCTTCCGCGCCATGCAGACCGGCTTTGCCGAACGCGAGGATCGGGTGATGATGAAACTGATCGTGTCACAGGCCACCCGTGTGGTGCTGGGCTGTCATATTGTGGCCGAGAATGCGGGCGAAATGATCCAGCTGGCGGCGGTTGCCGTCAAGATGGGCGCGACCAAAGAAGACTTTGACCGCACCGTTGCGGTTCACCCGACGATGACCGAAGAACTGGTGACAATGAAGGTGCCAACCCGCACCGCGTAAATTCACCGGTGCAGACGACTTGTAATTAGCCTATACAGGATACAGTTTAGGCTAAGTATTTGAACATAAGGAAGCTCAATGGCTGGAAATAACGGCGGACCCTGGGGCGGCGGCGGCAACAACGGCGGCGATGACAATCGCGGCGGTGGTGGCAAACGTCCCGGACAGGACGGGCCACAAATCCCCGAACTTGAAGACATCGTGA
Organism: uncultured Marinosulfonomonas sp.; assembly: GCA_964538015.1. Taxonomy (GTDB): domain Bacteria; phylum Pseudomonadota; class Alphaproteobacteria; order Rhodobacterales; family Rhodobacteraceae; genus Profundibacter. The sequence goes on along the minus strand of CAZIDQ010000039.1, from coordinate 4,576 downwards.
AAAAGGGTCAGGAGCAATTGCGCGTCCTGATGGGTGGTCGCCGTGATGGCGGCGGCGGCAATGGTGGTGGACGGGGGCAGCAACCTGCCGGACCCGGCATCAACAAAAGCACCATCGGGCTGGGCCTGATGGCAGCGGCTGGAGTTTGGTTTTTTGCCTCGTTCTATCGGGTGGACACCTCGGAGCAGTCGGTTGAATTGCTGTTTGGTAAATACTACTCCACCGGTGAAGAGGGTTTGAACTTTGCCCCTTGGCCGTTTGTGAAAAAAGTAATCCTGCCTGTAACCCGCGAACACATCGAAGACATCGGTGTGGGTGGCGGTATCACAGGGGATGCAGGTTTGATGCTGACGGGTGATGAAAATATCGTCGACATTGATTTTCAGGTGGTATGGAACATCAACAGCCCGCAGGATTATCTGTTCAATCTGGCCGAACCACGCGAAACCATCCGCGCCGTATCGGAATCGGTGATGCGTGAAATCGTTGCCCAAACCAACCTGACACCCATTCTGACCACGGGTAAAAATGAAATTGCCGGTCAGCTGGAATTGCGCATTCAGGAAACGCTGGACAGTTACCAGTCGGGAATTCATATCGTTCGGGTCAACCTGAACAAGGCTGATCCACCCCTGCCGGTTGCCGATTCTTTTCGCGAGGTTCAGGCAGCTGAACAGCGTCGCGATACACTGGAAAAACAGGCGGATGCCTATTCCAACAAGGTTGTCGCCCAAGCGCGTGGTCAAGCCGCGCAACAGATCGCCGAGGCGCAAGGTTATGCCGCGCGCGTGGTGAACGAGGCCGAGGGTGAAGCCAGCCGTTTTCTGGCGGTTCTGACTGAATACCAGAAAGCCCCCGAAGTGACCCGAAAACGCCTGTATCTGGAAACGATGGAGGAGGTTCTGAGCAATGTTGACAAGATCATTCTGGATCAAAATATCGGTGGAAACGGACAAGGTGTCGTGCCTTATCTGCCCTTGAATGAACTAAGACGGTCCAACACCGGAGGGTCCAACTGATGCGTAAATCTTCTCTATTGATCCCTGTGCTGTTTATAGCCGGAATTATTGCGGTCTCGTCGATTTACATTGTCGACGAACGCGAACGCGCACTGCGTCTGTGGTTTGGTGAGGTCACCGCCGAGGTGAACGAGCCGGGTTTGTACTTCAAAGTTCCTATCGTGCATGAAATCGTGGTTTACGATGACCGTATTCAGCCGCTGGATACCAAATCGATCGAGGTTACCATGAAGGACAACCGCCGTTTCGAGGTTGACGCCTTTGCTCGCTGGCGGATTTCCGACAGTAAAAAGTTCCGCCGCGCGATTGGCGCAGGCGGGATTGCCGCCGCCAAGGTGCGTCTGGATTCAATTCTGACTGCTGAAATGCGTGAAATTCTGGGCGAGGTGAAATCCAAATCACTGCTCTCTATTGATCGTGTGCATTTGATGGCTCAAATCCGTGATGCTGCCCGTCGGAAAGCGGATTCGCTTGGGGTCGAGATCATTGACGTGCGTATCAAACGCGCCGATCTGCCCAAACAGAACCTTGACCGCACCTTTGAGCGGATGCGTGCAGAACGCGAACGCGAAGCCGCCGACGAAATTGCGCGCGGGAACGAGGCCGCGCAACGGGTTCGGGCCAATGCAGATAGAACCGTGGTTGAAACTGTCTCCAAAGCGGAACGCGAAGCCGAGATCGAACGCGGTAAAGCCGATGCCAAGCGGAACGCGATTTTCGCCGCAGCCTTTGGCAAGGACATCGAATTCTTTGAATTCTACCGATCCTTGGCGGCATATCGCAAATCTCTGAAAGGCAGCAACTCGTCGATGGTTCTTTCGCCCGATAGTGAATTCTTTAACTATCTGAAATCGGCAAAGCCTGAATGATAGGCCAAACTATTCTGGCCCTCGGGCTGGTATTGGTGATCGAGGGGCTGGTGTACGCACTGGCCCCTTGGCTTGTGGAAGCCTTGCTGCAGGCGATGAAAGAAATGCCGCTGGAAACCCGCCGCCGGATCGGGCTGGTATCGGTGGCGATCGGGGTCGGGCTGGTTTGGCTGGCCAAGGGATTTGGATGAATTGTTGTTCACAACCTGTTGAAGTTTCTTGCAGGGGTTTGAGTTCTGCGCGTTAGCGCCTATCTATAGGACAACCGGACGCAAATGCGGTGTGTTGCCGTGTCTGTCGTCCTCTAATTCAATAAAGAGGAGTCCTTAGACGTGATATCCAAGGCTATTTCCATCCCCGCCACACAAAATGTGCTGGCCCGCGCCCAGATGCAGAAACTGGGATTTTTGGTATTGGCGACAATGTTGCTGATGCTGCAAGCAGTCACAGGGCACGCCCGTGGTGCGCCCGAAAGCTTTGCCGATCTGGCAGAAGAAATCAGCCCCGCCGTGGTGAATATTACAACCACCACCACGGTTGCGGCGCCAACAGGCCAGTTCCCTGGCCCCGTCGTCCCCGAAGGTTCGCCGTTCGAGGATTTCTTTCGCGATTTCATGGACCGTGGCGGCAATGGCGCCCGCCCGCGTCGTTCACAGGCGCTGGGTTCGGGTTTCGTGATTTCCGAAGACGGTTATATCGTCACCAATAACCACGTTATTGCCGAAGCCGACGAGATCGAGATCGAGTTTTTCACGGGCGAAGTTCTGCCTGCGAAGTTGATTGGCACCGATCCCAAAGTCGATATTGCCTTGCTGAAAGTCGAAAGCGACAAACCGCTGCCGTTCGTTTCTTTTGGCGACAGCGACATCATGCGCGTTGGCGACTGGGTGATGGCGATGGGCAACCCGCTGGGGCAGGGGTTCTCGGTTTCGGCAGGTATCGTTTCTGCGCGTAACCGCGAATTGTCGGGGACTTATGACGACTACCTGCAAACCGATGCCGCGATCAATCGCGGGAATTCGGGCGGACCGCTGTTCAATATGGACGGCGAAGTGATTGGCGTAAATACTGCGATCCTGTCGCCCAATGGCGGTTCAATCGGTATCGGGTTCTCGATGGCATCCAATGTGGTGACACGGGTCGTGGACCAGCTAAAGGAATTTGGCGAAACACGTCGCGGTTGGCTGGGTGTGCGTATTCAGGACGTAAGCGAGGATGTGGCCGAAGCTATGGGGCTGGAAAATGCCTCGGGGGCGCTGGTGACAGATGTGCCCGAAGGTCCGGCCGCCGATGCGGGGATCAAATCCGGTGATGTGATCACCGCGTTTGATGGTGTCACCGTCGCCGATACCCGTGCGCTGGTACGTCAGGTCGGCAACACCGAGGTGGGCAAAGAAGTCCGCGTGGTGGTGCTGCGTGATGGCAAAACCCAGACGTTGAAGATCACGCTTGGGCGTCGCGAAACAGCCGAAGGCGCAGTACCTGCCGTTGCCCAAGCACCTGAAGCGCCGGTTGAAAAAGGTGTTCTGGGTCTGACTATCACCGAAATGAACGATGAGTTACGTCAACAACTTGGCTTGCCTGAAGGGGCCGGGGGGCTGGCAGTCAAGGATGTGGACGAAGCTTCGGAAGCCTTTGAAAAAGGCCTGCGCGCCGGTGATGTGATCACCGAGGCGGGGCAACAAAAGGTGGCCAGCGTGGCCGATCTGGAAGCCCGCATTGAAGATGCCAAAGAGGCCGGCCGCAAATCATTGCTGCTGTTGGTGCGCCGCGCGGGTGAACCGCGGTTCGTGGCGCTGTCACTTCAGTAGATATCGGTAATTTCGACAAATCAGGGCGCCCTTCGTGGCGCCCTTTTTCATTCGCTTTCTGGCCTGGGATAGGCAATCAACCCCAACTGCAGTGCTGTGTCCATAGACAACACATCACTGTCCAGTCCCAGCGCCGCTTGATACTTGTGCACCGCTTTGCGTGTGCCACCCCCCATCACGCCATCCACCGTCCCGTCATACAGTCCACGGGATTTCAACGCCCGTTGCAGGGTTTGCGCAAAATCATATGACATGTCATCCGCGCAAGGCACCTCGAACCACACATCCTGAAATTCGGGCGTTTTGGCCGAATCCACAGTTCCGCTTCCAGATGTTTCCAGCGCAACAACAGCCTCTTTGGCCCAGCATTTATCCGGCTGCTCCTCTGTCGGATCGTTGGCCAGTATGACGATGGTTTGGGGGCCGTCCGCGGGATATGTATTCGCACCTGTTCCCGACTGGCACGCCGCCAAAAATAGGGTGCTACCCGCTATTAGCCAATTGATCCGGATCATTTCTGTTTGCCATCCCTGTGGTAACCTTATCTTGCAACAGTAACCGCTCACGCAGGGTCACGAAAGCGGTTTTGACTTGGCTCTGGTAAATCGGCTTGGCAAGGCTTATCTGCCATGGTTAGAAAATGCACAACGGCTTTGGTTTAAAGGAAGCAACATGGCGAAGATAATATTTGTTGAACACAACGGCACCGAGCACGTTGTTGACGTGGCCGCAGGCCTGACCGTGATGGAGGCCGCACGCGACAACAACGTGCCCGGCATCGAGGCTGATTGCGGCGGCGCCTGCGCCTGTTCCACCTGTCATGTCTATCTGCACCCCGACTGGGTGGAAAAAGTGCCCGCCAAGGACGCGATGGAAG
>CAZIDQ010000038.1:0-18456 GCA_964538015.1 uncultured Marinosulfonomonas sp. | reverse complement strand
CGCCCGAATGCGCCCCAGCACATAGTCGCGGGTTTTGCGTTCCAGCACTACGGTATCAATGCCCTTGCGGTGCAAAAGCTGGCTGAGCAGCAAGCCCGATGGCCCGCCGCCGATGATGGCGACCTGTGTGCGCATTAGAATCCTCCAGTTGCCACACAGTATCGGGGAAAGTAGTTTGCAATGTCAACTAAATCTGCTGACTTCTTCCGCTACCCCATCAATCATCTGTCTACATTCGGGATGCAGTCTGTCGCGTTGTTTCACTCAACGGGCAACTTCAGAATGGCCCCTTTGCGCAACGAAATCGCATCAACATGACCCGCCATGCCCTCGTTTTCAAAGACAATGTGCAGATGCCAGGATTCACCGGGGTGCGTGTAAATGCCTTGTTCTGACGCTGAATAAAAGCCAATGACCTTGCCCGTGGTTTGGGCGCGGTGGTCCTTGATCTTGTGAAACAAACCACCCAGCCCATGCCCACCGCCCTCTTTGCGGCCATTCAGGATATGCCAGTCCAGATCGAAGTAATCCCCCTCGATGGCAAAGGGGAAGGCAACGTCGGTGTCAATGCCCTGCGCATTGGCTGTTGCAAGGATAAAGTCTTGCATTTCCTTTGCGCCCATATCGTTTGGCACAGTAACATCTGCCCATTTGCTGACCTGTGCGGTGACCAGCAGCACCGCTTGTTCGTCTTTGGCGGCGGCGTGTTTCGCATTTCCCAGCCCGTCTGATCCGTAATCAAGCCAGAGTTCACCATCAAGTATGGTAATTTCGCCCGTGCCATGTGCCGGCGCACCAACACCAAACAGATTGGGCAGATTAGTGGCTTGGCCCAGATCGACAACACCCTCGGTGATTTTCATATGCATCATTTTCTTGAAATGTCCGAAATGGGTCAGCGAAAATGGCGCGGCTTCTTGCGAAATGGCATACGGGGAAAGCAGCGTTAGAGCGATAGTGAGTGCGGGCAGATGTTTCATGTTGGTAGCCTTGTTTTATCATTAACGGGTTTGTTCCGTCAGGGTTGCCAACGAAGATGAATTGAAATCTAGAAACCTACTATAGCCCGTGTTTCGGTGTGCTATATGATAAGTATCATGTTGGCGTGAGGTGAAATCCGGCACGGGCAATCAAGGTTTGGCTACTTTGCCTTTGCTATAGGCAAGGGTGCCCTTGTGCGTTTTCCAAAATAGTTGTGGATGCAATAAAAAGCCTCGGTCGCATGTCGGGAGGGAACACGCCACCGAGGCTAAATAACCAGGCTGAATTTAGAATAACACCTAAAGTGGAATACGCCTAGTCAGGTATACCTTACCCACCGTCAAACAGTTGCATATGTGCCATGATCTGTCCGTGGTCCGAGGCCAGTTTGTTATATGGGGCCTCGTCGTGCGAGCCGTCGGTGATGTGGTCGTTATAGACGCTGAAATATTCCATTTCGCCGATCTTGTTGCCGTTGTCGGGGTGGAAATGGCGACTCATCAGGATTTGGTCGATGCTTTCGTAAACCCCGCCAAAGGCCGAAGTATAAACCATATCCCGCATGGATTTACGCACGAACAGCTTTTCGGCGGAATGCAGGCGCACGCTTTCAATCTCGGCGCGGATTTGCTCGTCTTCCTCTTTTGAATAACGGTCATTCCCCTTTTGCGCGTCATGGCGCAGCATCCAGCTGTAGTTTTTGAACGGCACCTCGCCCGAGATAATCTCGCTGCTGACTGCGTGTTCGCTGTCGTTGAAATCACCCAGAAGCATGACGGGGCGGCCCTCTTCCAATTCGTCGATGATCAGCTGGCGCAGCACCCATGCCTCGGCCATCCGGCGCAGACCGGCCCGCAACGCCCCAAGGGCGCGACCAGCAGCGTCATAATTGGTCAGATCGGCTTCGGGGGCAAAGTCGGCTCCGTCCGGCGTGATGAATTCGCCCAGTTTCGATTTCAGGTGGCAGTTGAAAACGGTGATTACACGGTTGCCCACGGGAATGCGAACCTTTTGAATCGGGCGGGACAGACGGGACACGGTATAATACCCGCCATCGCCGCCGCCCAGATCCTGCATCGGAATTTTCATTGCGGGTTCAAGCTGTTGAATAACCTCGGGTTTTCCACGAAATCCGAACCGCGACAGAATCGCAAGGCCGGGGCGGCGTTGGCCCGGTTCGCCATCATTGGCGTTGGGGGCAAAGGCAATGGCGGCGTCGGTATAGGGGCTGTAGGCCAGCTTGCGGAAAATTGCCTTTTTGGCATAGCGTTTGTTGCGATCGGGGATCGTCACCTCGTTGGTGGCAATGCCCCGCCGGTCGGCTTCGGCAATCACGGCCTTTAGGGCATCTTCTTCGAATATCTCCTGAAAGCCTACAATATCGGCGTCCAGTTTTACGACTTGGTCGGCCATCCAGTCCTCTTTCCATGCGTATTCTTCGGGGGTGTAGCGCATGAACCTGTAGTATTCCTGATCTGCCCCGATCAGGTTTTTGACGTTGAAGCTGGCAATCGTAAAACGGGTCATCGGGTTACTTTCCATACTTTGCAAGGGATTGCGAGAATAGCGCGGCATCGACATTTCCGCCAGAGGCGACAACGATCACCGTATCACTTTGCAGTGTGTCGCCGTGGAACAGGGCGGCGGCCAGTGCAGCGGCCCCGCCCGGCTCGATCACGATTTTCAGGCGCATGAAGGCCTCGGCCATTGCGTGCAGGCAATCGTCATCCGATACCACAATCCCGGCGCCGCACAGGCGGTGCAGGATGGGGAAGGGGATGACGCCCGGCGATGGGGTGATGATGGCGTCACAGATCGACCCCGTGGTCGCGGGGTTCTGCTCGATCTTGCCGGATTTCAGCGAGCGTGCCACATCATCAAACCCTTCCGGCTCAACTGGGTGCACCTTCATCTCGGGCGCCTTGGCCTCAAGCGCCAGCGCGATGCCCGAGGTCAGGCCACCTCCGCCACATGGCACCAGAACCTGCGCCTGTGTCACGCCCATTTCGGCGGCTTGCTGTGCGATTTCAAGGCCGGTTGTGCCTTGTCCGGCCACCACCAGCGGTTCGTCAAACGGCTTGATCAGGGTTAACCCTCGTTCCCCAGCAAGGCGCGCGCCGATCTCGTCGCGGTCCTCGGTGGCGCGGTCATACAGGATGACTTCGGCGCCCAATGCTTTGGTGTTGTTTATCTTTAGCTGTGGCGCGTCCGAGGGCATGACGATCACCGCCGTGGTGCCGTGTTCGCGTGCGGCCAGCGCAACGCCTTGGGCGTGGTTGCCGGACGAAAAGGCGATCACGCCTTTGGCGCGGATGTCGGGATCAAGCGCGGACAGGGCCGACCATGCGCCACGGAATTTGAACGATCCTGTATGTTGCAGGCATTCCGGTTTCACCAGCACGCGGCGCCCTGCGATTTCGTCCAGAAAGGGCGACGACAACAGCGGGGTGCGGCGGGCTTTGCCTTTGATCCGTTTTGCGGCGGCTTCGATCATGTCGATGTTCATTTTGAATCCTTACAGGCTGGCGGCAAGTTGCGGGATGGTGGTCAAATCAGACAGGGTATGGGCCGGTTGCCACGGCAGTCGGTCCATCGGTTCGCCCGCGCGGTTGACCCATGCGGTTTGAAATCCGAAACCGGTGGCATGTGCCGCGTCCCAACCGTTTGAGGACACGAACAACACCTGATCCGATGCGCAGGAAAACCGTTCATTCACAAGAGCATAGACACTTGCGTGCGGTTTGAAAACGCCCACGGATTCAACCGACAGAACGTCATCCAGCAAATCGCCAATACCGGCCGATTTCACGGCCCCGTCCAGCATGTCGGGCGAGCCGTTCGACAGGATCGCGGTGTTCAACCCGGCCTGTTTCAAAGCGCCCAGCATGATGGGGACTTCCGGATAGGCGGACAGCTCCCAATAAAGCGCCAGCAGGCGTTCGCGCAGCTCGGGGTCGGTCAGATTGTTGGCCTCGAGCGCCCAGTCCAGACCATCCTGCGTCACGGCCCAGAAATTGGTATGGGCATCGGCGACGGCGCGCAGCCAAGTGTATTGCAGCTGTTTCAGGCGCCAGTCATTGGCCAGCTTTTGCCAGACCTTGGCAAAGGCGGCACGACCGGGTTCAGCCGCAACCTGACGGGCGGCGGCCGAGACATCGAACAGGGTTCCGTAGGCATCGAAAATGCAGGTGGTGATAGGCATGGCGTGTCCTCTGTTTGCGGGCAAACAGTGACACAGCGCGGTTCATCTGAAAAGGGGGATTTGGGCGGCCTGCTTTGCGTCTGCAAAGCGTATGATCTGCGTGTGGCAAAATGCAGACCGCCGGAACATGCGCTAAAGCTTGCTGTGAACTTCCTCGACAAAGGTTTGATCGTCCATCGGCGGGCGCACATAGCCCTGCACAACGGGCCGATCTTCCAGCACAATCGGTTCGGGTGTGGTATCTTCATACGGAATTTGCGCCAGCAGGTGGTTGATGCAATTGATCCGCGCGTGTTTCTTGACGTCGGAATTGACCACATACCACGGGGCCTGTTTGATGTCGGTATGGGCGAACATGATGTCCTTGGCCTTGGAATATTCGACCCAGCGGTTGCGCGATTCCAGATCCATCGGCGACAGTTTCCAGCGTTTGGTCGGGGTGACCAGACGTTTCTGGAAGCGGCGTTCCTGTTCGTCATCCGATACCGAAAACCAGTATTTGATAATCTGGATACCCGAGCGCACCAGCATGCGTTCAAATTCTGGACAAGAGCGCAGAAAATCCTGATGCTCTTCGTCCGAACAAAATCCCATAACTTTTTCTACGCCGCCACGGTTGTACCAGGAACGGTCAAGGATCACCATTTCACCGGCGGATGGCAGATGCGCAACATAGCGCTGGAAATACCACTGGGTGGTTTCGCGTTCGGTCGGGGCAGGCAGGGCAACCACGCGGGTGATGCGCGGGTTCATCGGTTCAGTGATGCGTTTGATGGTGCCGCCTTTGCCAGCAGCATCGCGTCCCTCGAATATCACCACGACCTTCAGGCCCTGTGATTTGATCCATTCCTGCATTTTAACCAGTTCGATTTGCAGGCGGGCCATTTCGGCCTCGTATTTACGGTTAGAGATCTTTTTCTCGGCCATGTGGACACTTTCTTTGAGACTCGCGCGTTACCCGTGCGAGGCTAGAACAAAGAAGAGGATTGGTCGAATCCTAAATTACAGGTTTTCCGGCTGCGCCATGCCCAGCACATGATACCCGCCATCCACATGGATGATTTCGCCGGTGGTGCAATTGCCCGCGTCCGAGGCCAGATAGACGGCAGTGCCGCCCACAGCCTCGAGTGTGGCGTTGGCACGCAAAGGCGCGTTGGCTTCGGTGGCGCGGTAGGTTTTGCGTGCACCACCGATGGCCGCACCGGCCAGGGTTTTCATCGGGCCGGGCGAAATGGCGTTCACACGGATGCCGTCGGGTCCAAGGTCATTGGCCAGATAGCGCACGGAGGATTCCAGCGCCGCCTTGGCCACGCCCATCACGTTATAAAACGGTGTGACGCGGTTGGAGCCTTGGAAGGTTAGCGTCATGATGGTGCCACCATCGTTCATCAAAGGGGCCGCGCGGCGGGCCACGTCGATCAGTGAATAGCAGGAAATATCCAGCGAGTTTTTGAAGTTGGCACGCGAGGTGTCAACAAAGCGCCCCGTCAACTCGTCCTTGTCCGAAAACGCAAGCGCATGGACAACGAAATCAAGGCTGCCCCACTGCGATTTGATCTGGTCAAAGGCGCGGTCCATCGAGGCGTCATCGGTCACATCGACATCCACCAGAATGTTTGAGCCCAGGGATTCAGCCAGCGGGGCGACCCGTTTACCAAAGGCATCGCCCTGATAGGTGAAGGCCAGTTCAGCGCCAGCCCCCGCCATCGCTTCGGCGATACCCCAAGCGATGGAACGCTGGTTCGCAACCCCCATGATCAGGCCGCGTTTTCCTTTTAACAAATCCGACATCAGTATTTATCCGTGATATTTGCTCATTGCGATGGTGCCGTTGGTGCCACCAAAGCCAAAGCTGTTTGAAATGACTGTATCAAGTCCTGCGTTTTCCACGAATTCGGTGCAGATTTCGTCAGGATTAATTTGGGGGTCCAGTTCGGTGATATTGGCCGATGGCGCGATGAAGTCGCCACCCAGCATGATCAGCGAATAGATTGCCTCGTGCACGCCAGCGCCGCCCAGACAGTGGCCGGTCAGCGACTTGGTCGAGGTGATCGGTGGCACGTTGCCTTCGCCAAAGACACGGCGCACGGCGTGGACTTCGGTGACATCGCCTGCGGGTGTCGAGGTGCCGTGGGCGTTGATATAGCCAACCTTGCGATCGCCAATGGTGGACAGTGCCAGCTGCATCGAGCGTTCGGCCCCTTCGCCCGAAGGCGCAACCATGTCGTGACCATCCGAAGTGGCACCGTAACCGGTGACTTCGGCATAAATTTTTGCGCCGCGGGCCAGTGCGTGTTCCAGTTCTTCCAGAACCACAACGCCGCCGCCGCCTGCAATGACGAACCCGTCGCGGGTGGCATCAAAGGCGCGGGATGCTGTTTTTGGGGTGTCGTTATATTTGCTGGACATCGCGCCCATCGCGTCAAACAGGCAGGACAGGGTCCAGTCCAGTTCCTCGCCGCCGCCAGCGAACACGATGTCCTGTTTGCCGAACTGGATCTGTTCAACCCCGTTGCCGATGCAGTGCAGGGATGTGGTACAGGCGGATGTGATGGAATAGTTCACGCCCTTGATTTTGAAGGGTGTCGCCAGACAGGCCGAGTTGGTCGAGGACATGCAGCGGGTCACCATGAATGGCCCCATGCGTTTGGGCGCGCCTTTTTCTTTCACCATCTTGTGGGCTTGAAAGAAGTTACTGGTGGATGGTCCGCCGGACCCCATGACCAGACCGGTGCGCGGGTTGGAAACGTCGCTTTCCTCAAGGCCGCTGTCGGCAATTGCCTGTTCCATTGCGATATAGTTATAGGCAGCGCCCGGCCCCATGAACCGCAACTGGCGTTTGTCGATGTGGTCGGCCACGTTGATTTGCGGCATGCCGTGGATCTGCGACCGGAACCCGTTTTCGGTGTACTCGGGTGCGGCAACGATGCCGGATTTACCCGCGCGCAGGGCAGCGGTGACTTCTTCGACGTTGTTTCCAATCGAGGAAACGATGCCCATTCCGGTAATGACGACGCGACGCATGGTGTTCTCCTTAGTCTTTCGCGGCTGCAAGGCCGACTTTGAGGTCTTTTACGGCATAGATTTCTTCGCCATCGGCAAGGATAATACCGTCCGCCACACCCAGTTTCAGGCGGCGGTCGATGACGCGGGTGAAATCGATCTTGTAGGTGATCATTTTGGTTTCGGGTGTGACCATGCCCGAGAATTTGACTTCGCCGACACCGATGGCAAACCCTTGCCCCTGCATGCCGCGCCAACCAAGGTTGAAGCCGGTTAATTGCCACAACCCGTCAAGGCCAAGGCAGCCGGGCATCACCGGATTGCCTGGAAAATGGCAGGGGAAGAACCAAAGATCGGGGTGGATGTCGAATTCGGCGATGATGTGGCCTTTGCCATGTGCGCCGGCGTCGCCGGATACATCGGTGATCCGGTCCATCATCAGCATCGGTGGCAGCGGCAATTGCGCGTTGCCCGGACCAAACAGGTCGCCATTGGCGCATTTAATCAGGTCGTCTTTGTCAAAACTGCTTGGAAAATCGGCCATTCAGCCCAGCCCCCCGTTAGATGTTACATATCCCTTATTGGCCTTCTACCATCGCCTAACAAATGGTGGCAAGGGCTGGTGGCTGCAAGAGGGCGATATATAATGCGAGTGATTTGCAATTGAAATTGCTGCGCAAAACCCTTTATATGTTCTGTGTAACAGAGGAATGTGCGATTATGACGATTATGGCAGCGGAACGTGGAAAAGATTGGCTAAGCGGTGCGGGCTTGCGTCCGACGCGGCAAAGGTTGTCTTTGGCAGGGTTGCTGGTCGGGGACGGGCAGGACCGGCATGTGACCGCCGAAAGCCTGTATGCATCGGTTTTGCGATCAGGCGAGAAGGTGTCGCTGGCGACAGTTTACAACACGTTGCGGGCGTTTTGTCAGGCCGGTTTGATGCGTGAAATTATGGTGGACGGGGCGAAAAGCTACTTTGACACCAATATGTCGGACCATCCGCATTTCTATTGGGAAGACAGCGAAGAATTGATGGATGCCCCCAGTGATCAGCTGGAAATCTGCCGATTGCCCGCCGCACCCGAAGGGGCCGAGGTGAGCAAGGTGGATGTGGTGATCCGCCTGCGACGCAAGTAAACCCCTGTTAGAGCAAACCCAATCCAATTGCATTCATCGCACAACCCGAACGCAGTTGCGGGTGCAAACGTTGCCTCGGGTTGTGCGGTGAATACACTATTTTGATTAGACTGGATGGGCTCTAAACGGAGGCCCGTGCCGGGCCGCTTTATGTCTCGGCCCCATGAAGGGGCCTCGGGGTTGCCTGCGGCGCAGGTATTTATGAAAAGAAGAAGATCAGGGCAGCGGGCTGATGCCGATCACCGGTTCGTGCAGGTAAAGCAGGGCAAGGTAGATTGCTGTGCCCAGCGCAAGGCGGCTTAATCCGCGGCGGGTGATTTTGAAGCTGTGGTTTGTGGCCGACAGGCGTTGCCATTCATCCGCGCCAAGGATGCGGCGGGCGCGTCTGTCGATGATGCGCATGCCAAGGATCGAGAAGGCGGCAAACAGGCCAAAGACGATGACATGGGCAAGGTCGCCGTTCGGGACCATATGCGCCAGCGACCAGATCAGCAGGGTGACCAGCAGCGGGTGGCGGATCCAGCCAATCAGGCCGGGATCACCGGGATCAAAGCGATCATTGTTCCAGCCGCCAAAAGACAACGGATTGGGTTGGCCAAAGGTCATGGTGATGATCAGGGTGGCGAAATACATAGCCGTCAGCGGGATGTGATTCTGCCATGGCTCCCACCCCCAGAGTTCGACGTAAGGGGCGCGGCCCGCGGCGATGATGATCCATGTCAGGATGGCTGTGGAGAGGGCAGAATAGACCAGCGTAAAGCCGACGGGTCCAATCAGCGCGACGATGCGTGATTTCACGGCGGGGCGTGTAGGGATCGAATGGGATACGAAGAACACCACGAATGCGGCGATGAATTCCCCCCAGTTTGACAGAAGTTCCATTTGGTTTGTCCTGATCTGTTTTCCCTTTCCTTAAATCAAGGATCGGCGGGGTTGTTTTCAACCGCAAACGCAAGGGGCGGCGCATTTGTCACAAGGTGCGATCATATTCATATAACTTGACAAGGATCATACCGGAAGTTGCGCGGGGTCTGTATGCGGGTGGCGAGTTTCCAAAAGGAGTATACCCGTGTCCTATAAAGATTTGCTTGTCCATCTGGATGATACCGCTATTTGCGCCGAACGTGTTGAGGCTGCCGTGGCTTTGGCCAAGCGCGAAGGCGCACGGTTGACCGGTATTGCGTTGGCGCTGGAATCAACGATTTCTACCTATATCGGCATTGATTTCCCATCCAGCCTGACCGATGCGCAGCAGGAGATTGTACAAAAAGCGGCCGAAAGCGCGGTTGAGAAATTCGAGACTTCGGCCAAGGAAGCCGGAATCGAGTATGCGAGCCGGATTTTGAAGTGTTCGGCCTCGAAGGCGACTTCGCGACTGGCATTTTTCGCACGCCACGCCGATCTGATTTTCGTTGGTCAGCCAAATCCGAATGAAAAGGGTAAGGCGTTTCAAGAGCATTTGCTGGAAGCGGTTTTGCACAATTCCGGCCGTCCGGTCTATGTTGTGCCCTATATTGGCCGTTATAACGCCAAGGTGCGCAAGGCCGTGATTGCGTGGGACGGGAGCAAAAAGGCAGTTCGCGCGGTGAATGATGCCATCCCGATGTTGAAGGCCCGCAAAGAGGTGATTGTACTGGTGATCAACCCGAAAAAACGCGGCGACGAATTTGGCGGACAGCAGGGTGAAAACCTTGTGGGGCATCTGGAACGCTACGGGATCAACGCCAAGGTGGCGACAGTGGTCAGCCCTGATCTGAGCATTGATACGACCATTCAGAATTACATTTCGGATGCCGGTGCCGATTTGCTGGTGATGGGGGCCTTTGGCCATTCACGCCTGCGCGAAAAGGCATTTGGCGGGGTAACAGAATCAATCCTGCATCAGATGATTGTGCCGGTGCTGATGTCGGAATAACCGGACCGGGGCAGTGCTTAAAACCACTGCCCCGGTTCCATCAGGCCAAGATCAAGCAATTGCTGCGAGTGCCATTCGAATTCGGTCGAATTGTGCCAGCGAAAAGTTTCGATATCAAAGGTCGAGCCGGGGTTGCGTTTTAGTGCCTTGGCTACGCGGAATGAACAGATGGTGGCCGTGATATTGTGGTGCCATTCACAGGAATAGGTATTGTATTCCTCGTCGTTGAACGTGTGGTCCGATTGCAGTTCCAGACCCTTTTTGGCGCGAAACAGGGCAATGCGGTCAATCTTGCGGCGCTTGGAGGGGATGTGTTCCTCGAACCGCCAGCGCAGGCCGCCATAAAAATCCAGTTGGCGTGTTTTGGGGTGATTGTCGTTTGCCGGATCGGGGCGCGCAAGGGCATAATAGCCGGATTTGTCCAGATGGGCATCTTCCAGTGATATCGCATCGGGATATTCGTTCAGGTCACCTGCGTAGAGGTCGATCACATAAGTCAGCATACTGGCGCGGCGTTCTTCTGTGTGAAAGGCAACCATTTCGCCCACGGTGCGGGATTCGCAGAACGGATAGAACAGGTATTCGGCGTTGAAACAGTAATACAACCAGATATCGGGCGCGGCCTGAATGATGCTGTTGACGGCGGTTGTCAGCGCGTCATCGGTGGTCATGTCATAGGGGATGCGGTGAATGGTGTCTTGCAGCTTTTCCGGCAGGTTTAGCGCATCGGGGGCAAAAACCAGCACTGATTTAAAGCCGAGTTGCTGGTGATGGCGAATTGTGGTGTCGACTTCGCACAGATCCTCGACCAGAATCAGGGCAACCGGCCCTTTGGCCAGCGCCTGTTTTCCCCTGTTCAGGAAATCTGCCAGATCGTTATACCGCATTCTCTGCTACCCTTTACCCTATCCGCGCCAAAATCGGCTAATTCGCGGTTCATTGCAAGCCTTGCCAAGCCGGTGTAGAGGTGCGGCGCGAAATTCCTAAACTTGGTGTTCCCCATGTCGAACCAGAAAAAGCTGTATATCAAGACCTATGGCTGTCAAATGAACGTCTATGACAGCGAGCGCATGGCCGAAGCGCTGGGCGCGTCCGGCTATGAGCAGGTCGAGGCGCCCGAGGGGGCAGATATGATTCTGCTGAACACCTGTCACATCCGCGAAAAGGCCGCCGAGAAGATATATTCCGAGCTGGGGCGCTATAAAAGTATCAAGGCGGAAAATCCCGACCTGAAGATCGGCGTTGCCGGATGTGTGGCACAGGCCGAGGGTGAGGAAATCATGCGTCGTCAGCCGATGGTCGATCTGGTGGTCGGCCCGCAGACCTACCACCGTCTGCCCGCCATGATGAAACAGGTCGAGGCAGGGGAAAAGGCGCTGGATACGGATTTCCCGCTGGAAGACAAATTCGAACACTTGCCGGACCGCCCTTTGCCACGCCGCGCACCATCGGCGTTTTTGACGGTGCAAGAGGGCTGCGATAAATTCTGCGCCTTTTGCGTGGTGCCCTACACCCGCGGGGCCGAGGTTTCGCGCCCGCCCGAACGTATCTTGCGCGAGGCGCGGGAACTGGTCGAGCGCGGGGTGAAGGAAATCAATCTGCTGGGGCAGAATGTGAACGCCTATAACGGCGGCGACTGGACACTGGCGCAACTGATCTGGGCGCTGAACGATGTGGACGGGCTGGAACGTATCCGCTTTACCACCAGCCACCCCAATGACATGTCCGATGATTTGATCGCGGCGCATGGCGAATGTGAAAAACTGATGCCTTACCTGCATTTGCCGGTGCAATCGGGCAGTGACAAGGTGCTGAAGGGGATGAACCGCCAGCACACCGCCGAACACTATATCCGCCTGATCGAACGTTTTCGTGCGGCACGGCCCGACATCCTGATTTCCGGCGATTTCATCGTCGGGTTCCCCGGCGAGGAGGATGCGGATTTTGAGGCAACAATGGATCTGATCCGCGAAGTGAACTACGGGCAGGCCTATTCGTTCAAATATTCCGCCCGTCCGGGCACCCCTGCTGCCGAACGCAGTTTTGTGTCGGCCGAGGTGGCGAACGCGCGGTTGCAACAGTTGCAAGCCCTGCTGACCAAACAACAACGCGCCTTGCAAGAGGCGATGGTGGGGCAGGAGGTGGACGTTCTGTTTGAAAAGAAAGGTCGCCTTGCCGGACAGATGATCGGCAAAAGCCAGCATTTGCATGCGGTGCATGTGGCGGGGCCGGATTTGCAGGCCGGTGACATCCGGCGGGTTCGGGTGATAAACAGCGAAACAAATTCGCTGGGCGGCGCATTGCTGTAGGCGAAAAAGTAACCCTGTTGTGAAATGATCCGATTGCACCTTGCGCGCCTGCGTCCAAGTTGGCACCATCGCGGGGCAAGTTTTGATAAACGGAGATTTGATTGGCCATAAGCGCAGCAACACCGCCGGACACCCCGAAAGAGGTTCTGCTGGAATTTCCCGACAACCGTCTATTGATCGACCTTTGTGGCGAATATGACCGCAACCTTGCCCATATCGAACAACAGTTTTCCATCCAGATTGCACGCCGTGGCAACCGGCTGGCATTGATTGGCGAAGAGGACGCGGCCCTTGCCGCCGCCCGCGTGCTGAACGCGCTGTATGCGCGGCTGGAAAGTGGCCGGCCGCTGGAAATGGGCGATGTCGAAGGCGAAATCCGCATGGGGGATTCGGCGATGATGGCCAAGGCCCCTGATGGCGAACAGATCGAGATGTTCAAGGGCGGGCCTGTGGAAATCCGCACCCGCAAGAAACTGGTCGAACCGCGCACCGAGGCCCAGAAGGCCTATGTCAAATCCCTGTTTGGAAACGAGCTGTGTTTTGGCATCGGTCCGGCGGGCACTGGCAAAACCTATCTGGCGGTCGCGGTCGGGGTGAACCTGTTTCTGGATGGCAAAGTGGATAAAATCATCCTGTCGCGCCCCGCTGTCGAGGCGGGCGAGCGGCTGGGATTTTTGCCCGGCGACATGAAGGACAAGATCGATCCCTATATGCAGCCGCTTTATGATGCCCTGTCGGACTTTCTGCCCGGCAAACAGGTGGCCAAACTGATCGAGGACAAGCGCATCGAAATCGCCCCGCTGGCGTTTATGCGCGGGCGTACATTGTCCGAGGCTTTTGTGGTGCTGGACGAAGCGCAGAATGCAACATCCATGCAGATGAAAATGTTCCTGACCCGTCTGGGCAAGGGCAGCCGGATGGTGATCACGGGGGACCGCTCGCAAGTCGATTTGCAGCGCGGTGTCGTCAGTGGTTTGCACGAGGCTGAAAGGTTGTTGAAGGGGATCAAGAAGATCGACTTCAACTATTTCACCTCCAAGGACGTGGTTCGCCATCCGCTGGTGGCCAAGATTATCGAGGCCTATGACGCCGATGAAAACTGATCTCGTCGGGGTGAATATCGAGGATGAGCGCTGGCAGGCGCTGGATATCGATGCGCTGGCACAGCGGGCCTGCGGGGCGGCTTTGCAACATCTGGGGATTGATCCGGACGGGTTTGAAATTGGCCTGCTGGCCTGCAATGATGCGCGCATTTCCGACCTGAACGCCGAATTTCGCGGTAAAGAGGTGCCAACCAACGTGCTGTCATGGCCAAGCGAGGAGCGGGCGCGGCCGAGGGAACATCCCTTGCCACCGGAATCCGATCCCGGCGGGATGCCCGTGGAACTGGGCGATATTGCGATTTCCTATGATACTTGCGCCCGCGAGGCGGCCGAGGGCGGCAAGGAAATACCCGACCACGTGACGCATTTGCTGGTGCACGGGGTGCTGCATCTGTTGGGATATGATCACATATCCGATCAGGATGCCGCGATAATGGAACGATTAGAGGGCGAAGTGCTTGGCAAACTGGGCATTTCCGACCCATATAGAGTGCAGGACACATGATGTCCGCTGAACTGGAAAGGAAAAATGGGCGACACCACTGACGGCTCCTCTAACGCGGCGCAAAGCGCGCGGGACGGACAAAACAAAGGGCAACGCGGCTTTTTCGGCCGCCTGATGGCTGCCCTTGGCCCCACCAACACAGCTGGGAATGACAGCGAGGCACAGACAGGTCTGGCCGCGCCCGCTACAGATGTGCGAGGCATGCTGAACCTGCGGCGCATGTCGCTAGAGGACGTGGCGGTACCCAAGGCCGAGATCGTGGCGGTGCCCGAGGACATCAAGAAGGATGATCTGGTGCAGCTGTTTCGCAAAACCGGCCTGACGCGGATACCGGTATACAAGGAAACGCTGGATACGCCTGTAGGGCTGGTGCACCTGAAGGATTTTGCGCTGAAACACGGGTTTAACGGGTCCGGCGGGCGGTTCAGCCTGAAGAAACTGCTGCGCCCGCTGCTGTTTGCGCCGCCTTCGATGCCGATCGGGGTGTTGCTGCAAAAGATGCAGGCGGACCGGATTCACATGGCGTTGGTGATTGACGAATACGGCGGGGTGGACGGTCTGGTGACGCTCGAGGATCTGGTGGAACAGGTGATCGGCGAGATCGAGGATGAACACGATCTGGAAGAGGACCAGTTCTGGATCAAGGAAGGGCCGGGGTGCTATCTGGCGCAGGCGCGCACGCCCTTGGACGAATTCGAAGCCGAGATCGGGCGCCGTTTGGTGGACGAGGAAGAGGAAGAGGAGATCGACACATTGGGCGGTCTGGTGTTCCTTCTGTCCGGCCATGTGCCCGCACGGGGCGAAGTGGTGGTGCATCCGGACGGGCCGGAATTTGAAGTGGTCGATGCCGACCCGCGCCGGATCAAACGCTTAAGGGTGCGATTGCCCGAGAGTAATAAAGGGGCCTGACGGGCGGGACGAAATCTTTGCAAGATTTCGTCTGTTTTCTTTGAAAGAAAACAGGGTGTCGCGTGTGGGCAGGAAATGCGGGATGGATGGGTTTGCAACAGATTAAGACGTGGCAACGGATGGCCCTTGCCCTGCTGGGCGGCGCGCTGACGGGTCTGGGGCAGGCGCCTTTCGGGCTGATTTGGCTGGCGCTAATCGGGTTGGCTGGCGGGTTCTGGCTGTTTCAAAACACGGTGACAACACGGCAGGCAGGCTGGACCGGCTGGGCCTTTGGCGTTGGCTATTTCGCGCTGGTTCTCAGCTGGATTGTCGAGCCGTTTCTGGTTGATATCGCCACCTATGGCTGGATGGCCCCCTTTGCCCTGATCGGCATGGCTGCCGGAATGGCGCTGTTCTGGGCATTGGCGTTCTGGCTGGCGCGTTGGCAGGGCAGCGGGATTGCCTTGGTGGTGTTCTGGGCCGGTGCCGAAGTGCTGCGCAGCGTGATCCTGACGGGGTTTCCGTGGGGGTTGCTGGGGTATATCTGGCTGGATACCGGCATAGCGCAGTTTGCCAGCCTAATTGGCCCGCATGGATTAACCTTGCTGACATTGGCGGGCGTCTGGGCGCTGATCACAGCGCTGGGGCATCGCAAGCGTTTGATCCTGGTGCCGGTTGTGGTGATCGTGGGCGCTGGGTCGCTGTATCTGGGCAATGGACAGGCGGCTTCCAAATTACTGTATCTGGCCAAGAATGGTGGCGATTATGAACCAAAGTTCGGCCGCATTATCCAGACCAATGCACCGCAGAATGAAAAATGGGACCGCGAGATGATACCGGTTTTCTTTGACCGGAATTTGCAGTTCACGGCGGCTGTTACCGAGCGAAAACCCGATCTGATTATCTGGCCCGAAACCTCGGTGCCTTATCTGCTGAACAGCGCTGAAGGGGCATTGGAAGTGATTGCCGATGCGGCAGACGGGGTGCCGGTGGTGCTGGGGATGCAGCGGCGTGGCGAGGGGGGGCAATATTACAATTCGCTGGTGGTGTTGGGTGCTGATGGCGTGGTGGCGGATGTTTATGACAAAAGCCATCTGGTGCCCTTTGGCGAATATATGCCCGGTGGCTGGCTGGCCGCGAAACTGGGCCTAACGGGGCTGGCCGCGCAGGGCGGGTTTGGGTTTGGCTCTGGCGACGGGTTGCGTCTGGTGGATATTCCGGGGCTTGGCCGCGCCTTGCCGCTGATCTGTTACGAGGCGATTTTCCCTGAGGAAGTGGGCGGTGTTATCCCGCGCCCCGACTGGTTGCTGCAGATCACCAATGATGCGTGGTTCGGCAATCTAACCGGCCCGCAACAGCATCTGGCACAAGCACGGTTTCGCGCGATTGAACAGGGCTTGCCGATGGTGCGCGCCGCCAATACCGGCATTTCAGCCGTGATTGATGCGCGCGGGCAGATTACTGCGATGCTGGGGCTTGGGGTTGCCGGATATCTGGATGTTCAACTGCCACACGGTTTGCCGCCAACACCATATTCCCGCGCAGGGGATTTGCCGGTTAACCTGTTGCTGATTGTCGCCGCTGCCCTGCTATTGCTAAAAAGACGCAGGCTTATTGGTTGACCCCACCGTGTCCGCCCCGTATCGGGTATGGATCAAACCGCTACAACGGCTTCCTGACGTGGCGGTATAACTTATCACTGGAGCACTATTCATGTCCCGTCAGAACTATACCTTTACCTCGGAATCCGTGTCCGAAGGTCACCCCGACAAGCTGTGCGACCGCATTTCAGACGCTGTTCTGGATGCTTTTTTGGCCGAAGAGCCGGAAGCCCGCGTTGCCTGCGAAACATTTGCGACCACAAACCGTGTGGTCATCGGCGGCGAGGTTGGCCTGTCGGACAAATCCAAGCTGAACGAATATCTGGGCAAGATCGATCAGATCGCCCGCGGTTGCATCAAGGATATCGGTTACGAGCAAGAGCATTTCCACTGGAATACCGTCGAGGTGACAAACCTGCTGCACGGCCAGTCCGCGCATATCGCGCAGGGTGTGGATGCAGCCGAAGGCAAGGACGAAGGCGCCGGTGATCAGGGCATCATGTTTGGCTATGCGGTGGATGAAACACCGGAATTGATGCCAGCCCCGATCCAGTATTCCCACGCGATCCTGCGCCGTCTGGCCGAAGTGCGTAAATCCGGCGAGCAACCGACATTGCGTCCCGATGCGAAATCGCAGATTTCGTTGCGTTATGAAGATGGCAAGCCGGTCGAGGTGACGTCGATTGTTCTGTCGACCCAGCATTCCGAGGAATGCCAGACATCGGACGACATCCGCGCAATCGTCGAGCCCTACATTCGCGAGGTTCTGCCAACAGAATGGGTTACCGAGGCCACCAAATGGTGGGTCAACCCGACCGGCACCTTTGTGATTGGCGGCCCTGACGGGGACGCGGGCCTGACCGGCCGTAAGATCATTGTGGATACTTATGGCGGCGCTGCACCGCATGGTGGCGGGGCGTTCTCGGGCAAAGACCCGACCAAGGTTGACCGTTCAGCCGCTTATATCGCCCGTTATCTGGCGAAAAACGTGGTGGCATCGGGGCTGGCGAAACGCTGTTCGATCCAGTTGTCCTATGCCATCGGTATTGCGCGGCCCCTGTCGATTTACTGCGATACATTCGGCACCGGCGAAGTGCATGATTCCGTGATTGAAAAAGCGATTGATCAGGTGATGGACCTGACACCGCAGGGCATCCGCACGAAGCTGCAGATGAACCGGCCAATTTACGAGCGCACGGCGGCCTATGGCCACTTTGGCCGCGCACCCGAAGCGGATGGCGGGTTTTCATGGGAAAAAACCGATCTGGTCGAGGCGTTGAAAAAAGCTGTATAAGGTGGCGGCGGGGTAAACCCCGCCCTACGACTGACGGAAATGTAGGGTGGGCAATTTGCCCACCTTTCTTTTTGGAAATGTAAAGATGAGCGAAAAAAATACTCCCAAAACCCGCCCGTACCGGAATTTCTATGGCCGTCTGAAGGGAAAATCCCTGCGCGACAGCCAGAAGGTATATCTGGACGAGGATCTGGCGAGGCTTTCGCCCGGTGCTGTTGGCTGGGATGAAAACCCCGACCGGTTGCCACTGGATTTAAAGGCGCTGTTTGGCGGGCGTCCGGTGTGGCTCGAGGTCGGCTTTGGCGGTGGCGAGCATATGGTGCATCAGGCCGCGCAGAACCCCGATGTCGGGATCATTGGTTGTGAGCCGTATATCAACGGTGTGGCGATGTTGCTTGGCAAAATCCGCGAAGCCGGAGTGGATAACGTGGCGGTGCATCCGGGGGATGTGCGCGATATGTTCGATGTGTTGCCGGATGGCTCGATTGATCAGGCGTTTTTGCTGTATCCCGATCCGT
>CAZIDQ010000037.1:0-18576 GCA_964538015.1 uncultured Marinosulfonomonas sp. | reverse complement strand
TCCAGCATCCCCCAGACGGGGAAATTGAAGGCATTGATATGCACCGCCACCCCGTGCAGCGGCAGGGCGATGTGTTGGCCCAGAAAGGTGCCGTTGCGCGATAGCTGCTCGATCTCGCCATCCAGATAGACGTGGCCATCGGGCATTTCACGCCGCCCTTTCGAGGCAAAGACAAACATCGTGCCGATGCCGCCGTCAATGTCGATCCAGCCGTCCTTGCGGGTGGCACCGGTCAGCGGGTTCAGGGCATAGAGCTCCTCTTTGCGGCTATCGATATACATCGCCACGGCCTTCAGCATCTTGGCGCGTTCATGGAATGTCATGGCCCGCAATGCTGGACCGCCCCGCGATGTGGCCCAGTCGATCATCCCCTGAAAATCCAGTGCGGCCCCACCTGCCCGCGCGATAGCGGCACCCGTGACGGGGCTGTTCAGAATTGCGGCATCCTGTGCGGGGGCAATCCATTGACCGGCGGCATAGCTGTGTGGCTCTAGCATCGAATTCTCCTTTACCTTCATGCCCCAACTTACAGATTCGGGCGGGCATTACAACACTATTGACCGCACGGTCGGTTTTATGCAAGTTGGCGGCAAGGGAGGACGCGCAACATGACACCACAAGAACGAGCCGAAAAAAGCGCCGCCGCGATGTGGGTGCAGGACGGGGCATCCAAATGGTTGGGCCTGTCGCTGGACCATGTAGCACCGGGGGCGGCGGTGATGTCGCTGGAAATCGGATCGCAGCACTTGAATGGTCACGGGATGTGCCACGGCGGGGTTATCTATACGCTGGCCGACAGTGCCTTTGCTTTTGCCTGCAACAGCTATAACCGTCAGGTGCTGTCACAGCACAATTCCATCACCTACCTGTCGCCCGGTCAAAATGGCGAACGCCTGACCGCGACAGCACGCGAGGTTGACGTGACGGGGCGCACCGGCATTTATGACGTATCGGTTACTGCCCCCGACGGGCGCGTGGTGGCAGAGTTTCGCGGCGGGTCACGCCAGATCAAGGGTCAGCATTTCGAGGAAACAACATGAACCAAGCCTATATTTGCGAAGGCATCCGCACCCCGATTGGCCGCTACGGCGGGGCACTGTCTTCGGTGCGGCCTGACGACATGCTGGCACATGTGCTACGCCACATCACGGCGGGCAGGGACATGGCAATAGACGAGGTAATCGCCGGTTGCGCCAATCAGGCAGGCGAGGATAACCGCAATGTGGGGCGTATGGCCGTTCTGTTGGCGGGGTTGCCTGTGGATGTGCCAGCGGTGACGGTGAACCGGCTGTGCGGCTCGGGTCTGGATGCGGTTGGCATGGCCGCGCGAGCGGTGAAATGCGGCGAGGCCGAAGTGGTGATCGCCAGCGGTGTGGAAAGCATGAGCCGCGCCCCTTTGGTGCAACCCAAACCTGACGCTGCTTTTTCCCGACAGGCCAAGATTTACGATACCACCATCGGCTGGCGGTTCATCAACAAGGCGTTGGCGGCGCAATATGGCACGGATTCCATGCCCGAAACGGCAGAAAATGTGGCCGAAGAATTCAACATCTCGCGCACCGATCAGGATGCCTTTGCCCTACGCTCGCAGGAACGGGCCGCAGCGGCAATTGCCTCGGGCCGTTTGGCACAGGAAATCGCAGCGGTGACAATTCCGCAGCGGCGTGGCGATGATGTGGTGGTCGATACGGATGAGCACCCCCGCGCCACCACGTTGGAAAAACTGGCCGGCCTGCGCACCCCGTTTCGTGAAGGTGGCAGTGTGACGGCGGGCAACGCATCCGGCGTGAATGACGGCGCTTGTGCGATGATTATTGCGTCGGAAGCGGCCATTGCGAAATACGGTTTGACCCCCAAGGCGCGGATCCTTGGCATGGCCACCGCAGGGGTGGAACCCCGCATCATGGGCATCGGTCCTGCACCGGCCAGTGAAAAACTGCTGGCGCGGCTGGGGCTGTCGATCAATGACATAGACCTCATTGAATTGAACGAAGCCTTTGCCGCCCAGGGGCTGGCCGTTTTGCGCCGCCTTGGCCTGCCGGATGATGCGGATCATGTGAACCCGAACGGCGGTGCGATTGCGCTGGGGCACCCATTGGGCATGTCCGGCGCGCGGCTGGCGCTGACGGCGGCAATCGAATTACAGAATCAAGGCTTGACCCGTGCCCTATGCACCATGTGTATTGGCGTTGGACAGGGTATTTCTATGGTTATCGAGCGGGTATAAAGGGAGGCCTGACAATGAAAGATTTAACACCACGCCGCGAGGATCTGGACCCGATCGAGATCGCCTCGCGCGATGAAATTGCGGCGCTGCAACTGGAACGGATGAAATGGTCGCTTCAACACGCCTATGACAACGTGCCGTTCTATCGCAAATCATTCGATGATGCCGGTGTGCATCCCGACGATCTGAAATCACTGTCTGATCTGGCGAAATTCCCCTTCACCCTGAAACAGGATCTGCGCGACAATTACCCCTTCGGCATGTTTGCCGTGCCGCGTGAACAGATCAACCGCTTACATGCCTCATCCGGCACCACCGGCCAGCCCACAGTGGTTGGTTACACCAAGCGCGACATTGACACTTGGGCAACCGTTATGGCGCGCTCCCTGCGCGCCAGTGGTACCCGACCGGGTGATGTGGTGCATGTGGCCTATGGTTACGGGTTGTTCACCGGCGGTCTGGGCGCACATTACGGCGCGGAAAAACTGGGCTGCACCGTGGTGCCCGTGTCCGGTGGTATGACCGAACGGCAGGTAAAACTGATCGAGGATTTCGGCGCCTCGACCATCATGGTTACGCCATCCTACATGCTGTCCATTCTGGACGAATATAACCGTCAGGGTCGCGACCCGCGCGAAAGTTCACTGAATGTGGGCGTCTTCGGGGCCGAGCCATGGACCAATTCCATGCGCGAGGAAATCGAACAGGCGTTCGATATGCACGCGGTCGATATCTATGGGCTGTCCGAAGTCATGGGGCCGGGCGTGGCCAATGAATGTGTGGAAACCAAGGACGGGCTGCACATTTGGGAGGATCATTTCTACCCCGAGATCATCAACCCCGACACCGGCGAAGTGGTCGAGGACGGCGAGTTGGGCGAGCTGGTATTCACATCGCTGACCAAAGAGGGCTTTCCGATCATCCGCTACCGCACCCGCGATCTGACCCGCCTTTTGCCGGGAACCGCGCGGTCCATGCGGCGGATGGAGAAAATCACGGGGCGCACCGATGACATGATCATCCTGCGCGGCGTCAACATCTTCCCGACCCAGATCGAGGAACAGCTGATGACCGTCACCGCCCTGTCGCCGCATTTCCAGATCGAACTGGTGCGCGAAGGGCGGATGGACCAGATGATCGTGCATGTCGAAGCCGCCGAAGGGGCCGGCGATTGTGACGCCGCCTGCACCGAATTGCAGAAAAAGATCAAGCGCAATGTCGGTGTGTCCACACGGGTAACACTGGCCGAAATCGGCGGGGTGGCCCGCAGTCAGGGCAAGGCGGTGCGCACTGTCGATAACCGGCCCAAAGGCTAGCCGATGCCAAGAGGGATAGCACGCGACCACAGCGAAAAACGGGCTGCCATCCGCAAGGGGGCGGCAGCCTATTTCGCCGCACATGGCTATGATCGCGCGTCGATGACGGGTGCCGCAAAACACTGCGGCGTGTCCAAGGCGCTGATCTATCACTACTACGACAGCAAAGAGGCGCTGTTGTTCGACATTCTGGACAGCCACCTGACCACGCTGGTGGAAACGGTCGAGGCGGTTGAAACAGGGCCGGATTACCTGCGCCGCCTGATCCACGCCATTTTGCAAAACTACCGCAATGCTGATGCCGAGCATAAATTGCAAGGGGACGCACTGGAAACCCTGCCCGACCCCCTGCGGACCCCGTTGTTGGCGCTACAGCGGCGGCTAGTGGATATCATGGGTAAGGCGTTGCAACAGGCCTCGCCGGAAACCCTGACCAGCTCAACCCGTCTACGCCCCATCACGATGACGGTTTTCGGGATGCTGAACTGGTTCTACATGTGGCACCGCCCCGGCAAGGGGCTTAGCCGCGCTGAATATGCCGATTTGGTAACGGATATGGTGTTGAACGGGGTTAAGGGGTTGTCAGATTAACCACACCAGACGCGGGTGATGATGCCCTTGTCATCCACGTCGATGTTCAGCCGTTTAGGATTGTAATCCATCGTTATCGCCATGCCCGGTTTGATGACGCGCATCGGTGCAGGAAAAGTCATGGCTGCCAGAATATCTACGGATTGCCCGACCAGATTGCTGTCAGGGCTGGCACCGCAAGCAAGGCTTTCACCGGTTGGCGGGTCGGGCGGGATTTGCGTGCAGGCGGTTAGGGCGGCAAGGGCAAGAACAGTAAAACGCATCTGGGAACCTCCGGTAATGGTAGCGCCCTGATACTGCGGGTTTAGACCTATGTTATGCAATAGCGCCCCGATAATCGCCGCTAAACCGGCGGAATTACCCGTCGGCCTCCTCCATCAAACGGCGGACCCAGCGGGCGGCAAGCCATGTGACGGGGATGGCAAGCGGCAGGCTGATCAGCACGGACATGGCGGGCGACAGGGCCGGTAGGCCGATCCGTTGCCATGCCAGCGACAGCATGAACAGGTTGACCGCCACCGCAGCCATCACGAACACATACAGGTAAAGGCCCAGTTTCAGCAGCGAGGGTTGCACAGGCTTTTCGCTCATATCAGGCGGCGTCCTTTTGGCGGTGGCTCTGGCGCAGGGATTGCGCGATCAGATCGGGAATTTGCGGGGCAATCCCCAGCGGCCCCAGAACGATACCTTCAAATCCGGCGCTGACAAGGGCGGCGGGGATATCTTTGCGCACATGGTGGCCGTTTGCCGCAAAGAACGGCAGGCACAGAGTATTCGTGCCAAGGTCTCGGGCTACATCTATCAGCGCAGGTGTCTCCTCGACAAAGCCAAGGCGGATGTCGGCAAAATGTGTGACCTTGCCCAGAACGGCGGCAAAATGGCGGGCGGCCCTTGCGGGGGCGGCGCTGTGCTGGCCGCCGTGGGCAGCAATCAGCAGGCGGGTTTTGCGCACATTCCAATCCAGATCATGCAACCGGTCAGTCAGGATGTCGGCCGCCAGTAGGGGCAGGTTCTTGTCCAGTCCCAGCGGCGGCAGGACGGTGCGCCCGTGCTGCAACAGACGGTCCGGCAAGGCGGTGCCGGTGAACCAGCCATCGGCCATGAACAGGGGATAAATCGCCGCGGTCGGATGTTGTTCCAAGACCTGCTCCAGCGCCCCTTTGGCCGCCATCGTCGCGCTGGTGATGGTCCAGCGGGGTAGGTGCTGTGCAACCCGCTCGGCCACATCGCGCAATGCCAGTTCGGCGGGCTGCGGATCAGACGGTTGCCCGTGGGCGACGATGATCGCCGCCGGTTTAGTGGCTGGTGCCATCCGAAAAGCTGATTTTGTTCCAGACATTGTATTTCCCCGAAGGTTTGCGCATCGGCAGGCGTTTGATTTCTTGCAAGGTGGCGGCGTCATAGATGATCACTGCACCGTCATC
Organism: uncultured Marinosulfonomonas sp.; assembly: GCA_964538015.1. Classification (GTDB taxonomy): domain Bacteria; phylum Pseudomonadota; class Alphaproteobacteria; order Rhodobacterales; family Rhodobacteraceae; genus Profundibacter. The sequence goes on along the minus strand of CAZIDQ010000037.1, from coordinate 13,018 downwards.
TTCCCAGATCGACACAAGCGCGTATTTGCCGTCTTTGGTGAACTCCACATGCGCCACGGTTTTGCCCGGCGCGGGGTTCAGGGTTTTGACGATTTCCAGCGTCTGTTTGTCGATCACATGGATTTCGTCCTTGTGCGGACCAAAGAACACATCGGCCCAGACATAAGGTGTGTTTTCATGGCTGCGCATGAAAAACCCGGGGCCATCGGTTTTGATGGTTTGCACCAGCTTCCATGTTTCCATGTCGATCACCGAAATGGCGGCTTCTTTCAGATGCGGGGTGGCCATCACGCGGCGCCCATCGCGCACCCATGAAATGCCCGACCCCAAATGTGGCATTCCGCCCAGCGGCAGGGTGGCGACCTCGCTCCCTATGTTCAGGTCAATGACCACACCCTTTTCACTGGCCCGTGCCGCACCAATCAGGAAACGGTAATCGGGGCTGAAGAAAAAATCGTCCAGCGGTTCATTCAGCATGATCCGCTTTTGTGAAAACAGCTCTTGTGGTGACGGCTGCGCCTGGGTTGCGACCTGCCAGATTTCTGGCGTGTCTTTTAGCGCCAGAACAAAAGCGTCGTGGGTCGGATCCTGATAAACGGCAGATACGCGGGAAATTGTGCCGTCATTTCCCACCACATCTATTACCTTTTCCACCGTCAGATCGGCGGTGGACAGGATGGTCAGCGTCATTGGCAAATAGTTGGCCACGGCAAGGTGCTTGCCGTCCTTGGACATGGCGATGTTGCGGCTGTTCACGCCGGCGCGCACGCGGCCGACTTCGTGCAGCGCCCAGATGTCATATTTTTGCACCCAGCCATCGCGCGACATGATGAAAACATAGCGGCCATCGGGGCTGAACTTGGGCCCGCCATGCACGGCAAAGGGTGTGGGGAAGCGGTCCAGCACCTCGAATGTGTCGCCATTCAGAACGCTAACGTGGTGATCGCCGGTTTCAACTGCCAGCGTGATATTCATCGGGTCCGCAGACCAAACCGGGGCATCCACCGGGGTATAATCATCGCGCATTTCGCGGCTTGCGGCGATGTCCTTTGGTCCCCAGTCGGGCACGCCATCCAGCGGGGTTTTCAGGTATTCGGCGATGGCGGCGATTTCTGCGTCATTCAGTGTAGCGGTAAAGCCCTCCATCTGGGTGGCAACACGGCCGTTGCTGATGACATCCACCAGTTTTGGGCCATACATCCGGTGCAGGGTTTGCGGGATCAGCGCGGGGCCGGTGCCGCCAAGGCGGGTTTCGGCGTGGCAACTGGCGCAATGTTCCTGATACAGAGCCACCGCATCGGGTGCTCCAAAGGCCGCGTTGGTTGCAAGCAGCAAGCTACTGGTTAAAATCATGCGCCGGATCATGGCTTTTCCCCCGAAATGTTGTGACAGTTAGACGGTCGGCATCAGCCCCCGCCACGCCGATTTCTTTGGCTCCCAAATAGCAGGCCGGATCTTCGGCCCATGGATCGCCGGTTAGTTGCAGCGCGCGGATGCGGGTGTTGCCGCCGCAGACATCCTTATAGGTGCAAGCCCCGCAACGCCCCTTTAACGGACGCGGGCGCTGGCGCAGGGTGGCGAGCATTTTGTCATCACTCTGCCATAGCTGCGAGAATGGTGCGTCCTTGACGCTGCCGACGGTGTAATCGGACCAATAGGTATCGGGATGCACATCGCCCTGCGTATCGATATTGGCGACACCAACACCGGATGAATTGCCGCCCCATGCTTCAAGATGGCTGCGTAAATGCGCCACCTGATCAGCACTAAACCGTTCTTCGGCCCAGCGCAGGAAATAGACTGCGTCGGCATCATTGTTGCCGGTGACAATATCCAGCGGCACCCCGCCGTTCACCCCGTTCCAGGCGCGATCAATCAGCATATCCATCGCCGCACGGGTGCGTTTATGGGCGGTGTCCTCGCCACGGTTCTTGTCGCCACGGCCTGCGTAAACCAGATGCGAGAGGTAGAATTTATCCACCCCCTCATCCTCGCAAAGCTGCAAAAGCTGGGGCAGTTGTTCGGCATTATCTTCGGTGATGGTGAACCGCAGTCCCACCCTAATCCCGCGTTTCTTGCATTCGCGCACGCCGGTCAGCGCCTGCTCAAACGCCCCGTCCAGACCGCGAAACCAGTCGTTGGTTTTGCCAATTCCGTCGATTGAGATGCCGACGTAATCAAACCCGATTTCGGCCACTTTATCCGCTGTTTCCCCGACAATCCCCGTGCCGTTGGTGGACAGCGCCAGATAGCGCACCAGTTGCCGCGCGCGTTTGGCCAGATCGAACAGATCACCGCGAAGCAGGGGTTCGCCGCCCGACAGGATCAGCGCGGGCAGGCCCATGGTGCCCAGATTTTCCAGCACATCGCGGGCCTGTTCGGGGGACAGTTCACCGGGGAAATCCACATCAGCCGACACGGTGTAACAGTGACGACATTTCAGATTGCAACGCCGCGTCAGGTTCCAGATCACCACGGGTTTGACAGCACCGGTGCCGCGACGGGTGCGCACCGGCGTCGGGTCAACCAACTCGCGCATATATTGGGACAGTCGGAACATCGTCTAACCTTTCCCCAGCCGCAGGCCGGTTTTTTTCAGGATTCGGGTGGAATAGAGAATGTCGTCGCTGCGCAACGCATCCCCCAGTAAAGCGCGAATTTCGGCGCGTTTGGTGGCGACTTCATCGCGGGTCTTTCCATGCACCATCGCAAACAGGTTATAGGGCCAGTCAGGCAGCGCGCGGGGGCGCAGGTAGCAATGGCTAACAAAATCCAGCGCGCCGATTTGCGCGCCAAGGTCCAGCGCGGCAGCGTCTTCAACATCCCAGACCGTCATGCCGTTGGCCGTCATGCCCAAGGCGTAATGGTTCGGGGCCACGGCAATGCGGCGGATTACGCCGCTGTTCTGCATCGCTTGCAGGCGGGTCATGACTTCGGCCTCGTCCAGCCCAAGGCCCGCAGCGATGTCCGCATAAGGCGCGGGCACCAGCGGCAGGCCGGATTGGGTGGCTTTGATCAACCGGCGGTCTGTGGCGTCAATGCTCATGCTGCCACCCGGAAACCGATGAAGAATTCATGTTCCTTGGGGAATTGCAAAACCGTCAGGCCGGTTTGCGCCTCGATCTGTTTAGCCACCTCGCCGATCCCCGCCTCGGTTTCGGTGGCCAGCACGAACCACATGTTCAGCGCATGGTCGCGCTCGTAATTATGCGCAACCTCGGGGTGGGCATTGACCAGATCGGCCACGCGGCCAAAATATTCTTCCGGCACCCGCATGGCACACAGGCAGAACGCGCCGCCCATAGCAGCGGCATCATAGAAGGGACCAAAGCGGGTGATCAGGCGGGTGTCCTTCAGGCGGGCAAGGCGTGCGATCAGGTCATCCTCCTCCAGCCCCAGCTCGGCGGCCACATCGGCAAACGGGTGCGGGGTGATCGGGAACCCCTCTTGCAGCCGGTTTAGGATGCGGCGGTCGGTTTCATCCGGTGCAGTCATTGCGCGGCCTTTCTGCTGTGGGCGATCATCGCGCCGGTTTGCTTGAAACAATGGGTGGAAAACAGAACCTCGTGTTTAATACCTTGCAGGTCGGGCAGGGCAGTGGCGCGGGTCAGGGTGTCCATGGCCTCGTGTCGGCTGCGGGCGTGGATCATGCAGTATAGGGTATAGGGCCAGACATCGGGCACGGTTTGGCGCTGGTAACACAGCGTCACGCCGGGCAGCGCGGCCAATGCCTTGCCTGCCGGAATAATCCGTTCCACCGGCACTTGCCAGACCACCATCGCGTTTGACCGCCAGCCCAGCGCGCGATGCCGCAGGATCACGCCGACGCGGGTCAGGTATCCGGCATCAGACAGGCGGCGAATACGGTTCAGCACCACGGTTTCGGACAGGCCCAATTCATCGGCCAGCACGGCGAAGGGATGCGAAACCACTCGCAAGCCCTGCGTTAGCGCCTGCATGATCAGCCGGTCTGTCCCGTCCAGCGAAAGGGTTTTACGCAGCCCCCTGTCGGGTTTGTGAGACTTTGGGTTTTTTAGACTGAACCCCAGATCAATGTTGAACGCCGTTAGCAAAGGAAAGCTGTGCAATGGCAGGCCGCTTGTGGTTTCGATCCGCTCCAGCGAGGCCTGTAGCGCCCTGTCATCCGGTGCGGTGGCAACGAACCAAAGGTTCAGCCGGTGTTCGCGCAGATAGGAATGGTTTACGCCTTCTTCTCCGCCAACAATCGCCGCCACTTCGCTGATTTGTTTTTCCGGCACCGCAATCGCGGCCAAGGTGCTGACGGCGATGGTGTTGGGGCGTATGGTGGCACCGATACGGCTGATTGCGCCGCTGGCTTTCAGCCGGTCAAGGCGGGTGATCACCTGATCCTCGTCCAGACTGATCATCTGCCCGATGCTGGCATAGGGGCGCGAGACAAGCGGAAAGTCCCTCTGCCATCCATCCAGCAGGCGTTGATCAACCGGATCGGGTGTGTAAGCCATTTTTATAACCCCGTCCGGTGCGCCCGTGCGGTGAAAAAGATACCCGAAGCGCTTTGGGCAGCGATTTCACCGATTTGTTCATAGGTGCGGGTGTCGTATATTTTCACTTTGTTTTCGTCGCGGACCGATATCCATACCTCGTGACCGCGCGGGGTGAATTCCATGTGCAGGGTGGCGGGGCCGGTGGCGATTTCCTGCACCACCTCGCCGGTCAGGGTGTCGATCACCTGTACGCGGTCGTTCATCGGGTGGGCGAAGTTTACCCAGACATAGCGCCCGTCGGGCCGCGCTACGGCGAACACCGGCTGACCGTAAACAGGGGTGCGGCCGACTTCTTGCAATGTGCGGGTATCGACCCAAAGCACCTCGTGATGGCCCACAGCGGGTAGCGCGAAACGGTCACCGGCCAACGCCCAGCCCTCAAGGTGGGGCATTTTATAGACCGGCAGCTTTTCCTCGCCTTTGCCGTAATGGGGCAGGATGTGTTGCGGGACGGGCGGATTTTGCCACAGATCAATTGCCGTCATGCCGTCTTCGCCAAACAGGCCGGTGATATAGGTGCGTCCGTCCGGCGTGACCAACCCGTCATAAGGGTTTTTGCCGATGCCGGTCAGTTTGGTCAGCTTCAGATCCCCCGACAAATCGGCAATCCATGTTTCGCCGCTGTCCCACATGGTAAACACAAAACGCCTGCCCGGAATATCAACCAGCCCGATGGTTTTGGCACCGGTTGGAATATCGGCAACCATTTCCAGCGTATCGGCGTCAAACACCCGCACGCCGCCGGGTTCATAGTTGGAAACAGCCACCAGCGCGCCGTCATCCGAAATTGCGCCGCCGATCGAATTACCCGCCTGGATCACGCGGTTGACGATCTGTTGCGTCAGGATGTCGACTTTGGTCAGCCCGCCGTCGCGGCCAAACACATAGGCGAACCGTTCGTCCGGCGAATAGACAAGGCTGGCGTGGCTTAGATCGCCCAACCCTTCGATACGGCCAATCGCGGCGTGGTCCGAACGGTCGATCACCACCAGCGAGCCGGATGCGCGTTCCACAATCAACCCCAGATCACCGGTGGCACAACAAGGATCAGCGGCCCATGCAGGCAGCGCAATGAAAAAGGCAATCAGCAGGGCAATCAGACGTTTCATTCTTTGACATCCTTCAAAAGGTATTGGGCAATCCAGTTGATTTCTTCATCGGCCAGTAACGGTCCCCACGGGGGCATGGCGGTATCGGGGATGCCGTCCTTGATGATCACGGCCAACCCTTCGGCCTCGCGCCCTTCCAGCGTTTGCGCACGGATGTCGGGGCCAAGCCCGCCCTTGCGGGTCATACCGTGGCAGGCACCACAATCCTGCTCGACCAGATGGCGCAACTCGGCGGCGCGCGGGGTCGATACCTCGCCTGCGCTGGCAGTTGTGGCCAGTAGAAAAAGCAACAAAAGGCTACGCATGGGCGGCCTCTGCCGGTTGATATTGCGAAGCCAGCGTCACGGCCTGTTCGGGATAAAGCGAAACAACCTGACCAATGATGAACAACATCGGGGCGGGCATGTCGGCCTGTTTGATCCGGCGTTCAATTTGGCCCAGATCGGTGACAAGGCGGGTTTCATGTGCGGTGGTGGCGGATGAAATGGCCATAACAGGGGTATCGGCAGGCAGGCCGAACAGCATCAGGTTATGGCTGATTTCGGCAATATTAGCGGCCCCCATATAGATCACCAATGTGGTGTCGGGATTGGCAAGGCTGGCCCAGTCCAGATCAAGCGGTTTGTCCTTGGCGCGGTGGCCGGTGACATAGCGCACGCTGTCGGCCACGCCGCGATGGGTCAGCGGAATGCCGGTGGTGGATGATGCCCCCTGCGCCGCCGTGATGCCGGGTACATAATCGACAGGGACGCCATTGGCGCGCAGATGCGCGGCCTCTTCGGACCCACGGCCAAAGATCAGCGGATCACCGCCCTTCAGGCGCACGACCATACGGCCCGCAAGTGCCTGCTCGGTTAGGATTTCGTTGATGCGTTCCTGTGGAACGGTGTGATGGTTCGGGGCCTTCCCGACAGAAATCAGCGATGCAGTTGCCGGCACCAGCGCCATGATTTCGTTTGAGACCAACCGGTCATAAACCACTACGTCTGCAGTCTGGATCAGGCGCAACGCCTTGACGGTCAACAGATCGGGATCCCCCGGCCCTGCGCCAACCAGATAAACAGTTGCAGGAAATGACATGCGCGCGCTCCGCTTTTACGAAAAGGGATAAATAATGCGGACAGACACAGTATAGCGCCATCCGCGGGGTCTGTTAGACGTCAAATTTGCCGATAGGTAATTCAGTCGCGTGGCTTTGATCACCTTGATCTGCTCCGGCGTTTTGGCATCAACCAAAATGGCCTTGAATACCTGTCAAAGGTTAGTTCCATTCTTGACCTCCATAGATTTAACAAGAGAAATTTGACGGCTGAGGTGACTTCTATGATTTATTCCATATCCGCGAATCTGTCTTTGACTAATATCAAGGCACCGTGGTTCAGCATGGCGTCAAAGCGGGTAGACAAGGGATTTAGGCCAATCCCTATGCGGGCCTTGTGGCGATCAGCGAAAGGCGACCCTGTTCCCGACGTTGTATATCCTCGACGGATTGCGCATCGGCAGGCGCAGGGTTTCCTGTAACGTGTCGGTATCGTAGATAATAATCGCGCCACCCTCTTCTTTGCTCAGAGCCAACATCTGGTTTGCCGTTCTGCCAAATGCCACCTGCGCCAATGAGGCATCAGGTGCAGGATGCAATGTTTTCACAATCTTCAATGTCTGCTTGTCGATCACATGAACAACGGATTTATTTTGACCAATGGACACGCCGGCCCAAAAGTAATTTGAATTTGCATGCGAATACACAAACAAACCCGGACCTTGCGTGGTGATGCGGCCAAGCGTTTTCCAACTGCCCATTTCAATCACCGACACCGCGGCGTCTTGTTGATGCGGAATGCCCATTACATTTGCATCGCCCTGCTTCCAGATGATGCCCGCACCAAAATGCGGGGCGCCGGACAAATCCAGATCGGCCACTTTGTGACCAATCACAAGGTCAATTACCATCCCGCCGCCCTGACGCGCGGCCCCGATGACGTATTCATGGCTGGGATCAAAAACCAGATCATCCAGAAAATCAGGGGTCGAGATTCTGCGGATCGGGAAGGGGCGTGACGGTTTTACCGGTCCTTCAATACGCCAGTCATGGGCGAACCCCATGGCGGGCGGATTCGGGCCGTAAAAGATTTCCCATACCTTTGGGGCGTCCTTTAACGCGATGATGAAGCTTTCGCGCTGTGGGTTGTTATAGACACCGGATACGCGGCTGGGCGCGCCGTCACCGCCGGTGACCTTGATAACAGCGGCGGCTGTTAGGTCTGTTGCCGACAGGATGGTCAGCGCATGGGGCGGCGGTGTTACGATTGCCAGCCATTTGTCATCCGCACTGATTGCGATGTCGCCGGCACTCAGACCTGCGCGCACGCGACCGACCTGTTTCAAAGCCCAGAGATCGTATTTCTGTACCCACCCGTCGCAGGATACGACAAAAGCATATCGGCCATCGCGGCTGAATTCGGGATCGGCACCTATAGGGAAGGGGGCGCTGAGCCGATCCAGCACCTTGAATGTGTCGCCATCCAGCACGCTGATATGTTGGCCGCCTGTTTCCACTACAAGGTAAATATTCATCGGGTCCGCATCCCATACCGGCGCATCGGCGGCGATATATTCGGCGTCCATTATGCGGCTGGCGTTGATCTGTTCCTTGTTCCATGGCTGGGCCATGTCCGATGGGTCGGAGCAAGGTTTTGTGGGGTCAAAAGTAGTATCCGCCCGGGCCGCGCCAACCGCGCAGAGCAGCAGGAGCAAGGCCAGTTTGAAAATGACGGGGTTACGGCTCAACCTTGACCATGCCGATCATGTTGCGTGTTTCCCAGTGCGGGCCACACAAATACCGCTGGTCACCAGTGGTCAGGAAGGTGAATTCGATGATTTCTTCGGGGAAAGCGCGGTCGCTTTCCGGCTTGTCGGGCACGATTACACTGTGGCTGGTGCGTTTATCTACATTTACCCAACGCACAGTGGTCCCGACCGGCACGGTGATGCTTGCGGGACAAAAGCTGTATTTATACATGGTGACAACCGTCACGCCCTCTTCTTCAGAAGAAGGATGGCCGAACAGATCGACATAACGTGCTTCGGCCTCGGCACATAGTTTGGCTTGCTCGGCGTCGTCCGCCACAGCCGGAGAAATCATGCAAAGCACAGCAGCGCAGGACAGGATCATGGCGGATAAACGTGGCATTGTCAGGATTTCCTTTCGGCCTGAAAAACGGCTGTGGCCGACCGAAGCCGGCCACAGATTTGATTATTGCTTGACCACATTGATTACTGCTGACGGGTCGTCCAGCGCAAGGCTGGTATCCAGCGTAATGTGGTGGAACCGTGCGGCAGCATAATCGTCGTGGATGGCAAAACCGACTGTATAGGTCTTGCCTGCCTCAAGCGGTACATCGCCCTCCGCGCCCGAGTTCAGCGGGCGTGAGAAGATTACAGTCCATGTGCCGTCCGGCGACATGCTGGCCTGGGCAGCCATTTCGCCGTCATTCTCGACGCGACGTTCCAGAATGTAGCCGTTGCTAGAGCTGCCATCGGCATAGACCCGCATCAGGTCCATATAGGTTCCATCCGCCAGATATTGCTCGATTTGCTCGGGTGTCACCGGCTTGTCCCAGCCCCCCAGAGGTTTACCGCGACGGCCCTTGACCTCGACTTTGGTACGACTTTCACTCAGATATTTGAGGATTGTATCCGTGGCCATTAGTTGCGTTGCAACTTCACCACTTGCGGCTATCGCGTCACCGTCCGGAGCAAAGGGCATATAGGTGTTGTCAGCGTGACATGTAACCCAGCAACCTGCCTGTCCGGCCAGTTTGATATCTGTTCCGGCAATCATCATAGCAACTTTGATCTGGTTGTCGGGGTCCATCTTGCCGCCATCAACAAACGGGGCAGGGTTGTGACCGGCATCCAGCCATTGCAGGCGGAAATAGACGTTTTCATCGTCATGGGTGGCTTGCACTGTGGCGTTGATCGTGCCGCGCTTGCCGGGGATCGGGGTTGGTTCCAACTCGCCGCCCGCAACGATCTTTTTGCCGATCGTTTCCAGTTCTTTGGCGTGGCAGGTGCTGCAATTGTCACCCCCTTTGGTGAAGGGGCGTGCGCCACCATGTAACCCGCCATTTTGCACCCACTCGAACGAAGCCTGACCAGGGTAGAACAGGGTCAGATCCGACCCGGTAACTGCGTCCCAGTCGACATTGGGGGCCACGTTGCCGCCGCCGCTGCTCTCTGCTTCCTGACCTGACATTTCGGCTTCGATTTTGGCGCGTTCATCAACACGGGCGGCTTCGACGGCTGCAATGATGCGCGCTTGTGCGGCATCGGCCTCTGCTTTGCGTGCGGCTTCTGCCTCGGCTTCTTTTTCTTCGGCGCGGGCCAGGCTATCCAGATACAGCTGCGGAACTTCGCGGGCAAAATCGGGGTTTGGTGACTCAAGTGCCTCAAGGTATTCGGGATCTGCCCGGTCACGCAAATCGCGGTGCGCAATGCCTTTGTGGCAATCGATGCAGGTTTGTCCTGCAGTCAAGGCGTTCATGTGCTGCTGGCGTGCGCGTGGTGCTTGTCTTTCCGGTAGCATTGATTCGAAATCGTGACAGTTGCGGCACTCGCGTGAATCGGTGGATTTCATCCGTTCCCATTCGTGCATCGCCAATTCAAGCCGTCTGGCGTCAAATTTCTCGGGCGTCGAAATCGAGCCGGTCAGTTTGCCCCAGACTTCTTTTGAGGCATAGACCTTGCGGATCATCTTGTGGGTCCAGTCCTTGGGAACGTGACAATCGGAACAAACGGCGCCAACGCCCGAGCGGTTCACATCGTGGATTGTGCCCTTGTATTCCTGATAAACATAGTCTTCCATCTCGTGACAGGAGGTGCAGAATTCTAATGTGTTTGTGGCTTCCATGGCGGTGTTAAACCCACCCCAGAAAATAATACCGGCAACAAATGCACCGGCAACTCCGACAAGGGGCATCCCGAACAGAAAATATCTACGCCAAATTGACTTTTTTGGCTCAGTCCCGCTGGTCTTGGTCATTTCGTAGCTCCGTTCTTGGCTCTTGGTTGGCCACTTGTTGCTAACCAATGTGCCTAGCTATGCGGCGGCCAGTTGTGCGAGCTTTACTGCTCAAGCGTTTCTGATCACCACGATTGCAATACTGCTGATGCGAAAAAGGGGCGGGCGTTTGGCCCGCCCCTTTGGGATTAATATCAAATCACCCTAGGTGACGTGGTTTGAACGGTTGTAGACGTTGAATTTACCGGTCGGAGCATAAAGCCCTTTAATGCGACCGATTTCTTCCAGCGTCTTGGCGTCGAAGATCACGATTTCACCATTTGGTTCTTTCGAATCTTTCAGGTTCCAGTTGGAAACCCAGACTTCGGTGCCGTCAGCGTTGAATTCAAAGTGCACAGCGGCGTGCCCTTCTTGTTCGGTGATTGTGATAGTTTTCACAATCTCGCCTGTTGCTTTCGAAATCACCTGAACAGCCTGCTTTACTTCCGCATCGGGATGTTTGGTCTGGTCAACCCAGTAGTAATCCGAATTCGGGTGTGTACGGATGAACAGGCCAGCGCCGTCGGTTTCGACCTCGTAGCACATCTTCCATGCATTGTCGGGGTGGCCTTCAGGGTCATTACCCCAAACAGACACTTTGCCAACACCAAGGTGGGTTGAACCGGCAACCGGACCACAATTCGGGTCCATCCAGTTGGCACCCGGACCGGGGTGCGGCAGGGCTGCAACGTCGATCATCGCCTCAAGCTTGCGCTCTTTGGAGTCGATCACGACCATTTTGTTCGATGCGTTTGCAGCAATCTGGAAGTAACGACCAGTTGGGTCAAAGAACCCGTCATGCAGGAACTTGGCCGAGTCGATCTTGTCGATCCGCAGATTATCCAGATCGGAATAATCAACCTGCCACATCTGGCCCAGCTCTTTTACTGCAACCAGCCATGTTGGCTCGTTCGGGGTGGTATAGATAGCGGCCACGCGGGCCTCTTCCACATATTCCCCGTCCACGTTCACACCGCGTGTGGAAACCACTTTCAGCGGCTCCATTGTGACAGCATCGGAAATCACAAAGTGCGGCGGCCAGTAGCCCCCACCGATGATGTATTTCCCGTCGCCGGATACGGCAACATCGCGGGCGTCATAAGCAACTTTGACTTCTGAAACCAGCATCTTGTCCGGTGTTTGCCACAGGTCGATTTTGGTCATCTTGCCATCGCGGCCCATTGTGTACCAGAAGCGGCCAGGCGTTTCCGGCTCGGACAGGTTGTGGTGCTCGGATGCCTTGATCACGTGCACAGCAAAGCCGGTCGGAATGTGAACCAGAACCTCTTTGGTGTCGCCGTCGATGATGGCAACCTTGCCCACGTCACGTTCGATCACAACAAAGAAGTTTTCCCAGTTGCGGCCGTGCAATGGCGCTGTCGGATAGTCGGCTTCTTCGACATAAACCTTACGCGATGCCCGCATTTGTTCCAGCGACATTTCTGGTGGCTTTGGCGGCTCCATCATGATGTAGGTCGCGATGTCGTCGATTTGTTGCTCGGTCAGAATGTCCGAGAAATCGTTCATGCCACCCTCGGTGCCCCAAGTGATGATCTTCGCCAAACGGTCATGGCCAAGTGTCAACGTGCCACCTTCGGTGACAGTGCCATCGGCGGCGGTTTTGGTCCAATGGGGTTTCAGGTTTTTGCCGGTTGCGCCTGCGCGCAAGACGCCGTGGCAACCTGCGCACTGATCAAAATAGACTTGTTTGGAGGCTTCGAAGGCCTCGTCGCTCAGGGTTGGCGTTTCTGCAAATGCAGGCAAAGCGACGCTGCCAAGGGCCACAGTAAAACCTGCGGTCAGCGTGCTCCGTAATTTCCTATGGATGTTTCCAGATAACATAATATCCCTCTCGTTTGGTTAACGTTTGGCTAAAACTCAGCTCGGCTCACGCGATTCCCGTTTAAACGATAGCCAGATTCTCGATTGGAGTTCTTGACAATTGTCAATGAGCTTGGAAAAAATGTTTGCCGCAACGGATACATGTGTTGGTCCCGGACTTGATACATGTGTCGGCTTCAGACTCGATTTGGACATGCGCTGTTCTTCTTGCGATTGATTGCATCCGCAAGGAATGCCCAAATTGCGCCGCAACGCTCCACTGTGATCCAGTTATTTAGCGGGTGCGCGTGGCGTTTCGGGTTGCGTTAATAACCGGCCTCTAACCGTGGTTGGTCGTTTAACGCGTTTTTGGCGTTGATTATTTTTGCCTGCTCGCCTTGCTTTTGACTTTTGTCAAGGACACCTCCCCCTAAAGCCGACCACATTCCCGTTACCCTCAACGACTCCGCAAAGGAGGACGCAATGCGTGAAGTCATGACCAA